>NZ_JBKFAV010000031.1:0-71046 GCF_053345825.1 Methylobacterium sp. C33D | reverse complement strand
TTCAACGCGCGATTGCGGGATGAACTTCTGAACGGCGAGATCTTCTACACGCTCAAGGAGGCACAGATCATCATCGAAAGCTGGCGTCGGCACTACAACACGATCCGCCCGCATGGCGCGCTTGGCTATAAGCCACCAGCTCCAGAGGTGTTCGTGCCGGCCATGACCGCTTGGCCGGCTGCGCTCGCCCGACCGGCTCCGCCGGCCAAGCTACCAGTGGAGCAACGGCCAACGCTGCACTAACTTTGAACTCGGACCACCACGTGGGGGCCGATCAGATGCGGGCCGCGGCGCGGCGAATTGCGGTGATGGGCCGCTATCTCAGTGTATTATTGGCTATCGGCAAGATCGAGGCGACACGCCACCCGTCCTGAGTTTTCTTGAGCGTCTGACAGATCAGAAAGGTGTCGGTTCGCGGCTCATGCCCGGGGAGCCCGCGCGTGAAGACAACTGGAACGAGGATCTGGACCACATCGGTCGAGAGCGCCGTTGCGTGGAAGTTGCTCATGTCCGGGTTCAATCGCCACGTGCCTTGATAGTAAGTCTTGAAGCGCTCAGCCACAGCGTCTGCTCCCCGGATGTCTGCGCCGCGCGAGAAGAAAAGTGCCTCCGGCGAAGCCCAGAGCATGGATCTCACGTCGTCCACGTCATGGGCGTTCTGCGCGGTCACGAACCTGGTGAATAGATCCCGCGCCTCTGTTTCGCTCTGGTCGGCCGATGCTCTTCCTGGAAGCATCAGGGCGATTGCGGCGGCAGGGAGCATATAGTTCTTCATAGATACCTCTTCCGATTAGGGATAGCGCAGGGATAATCTCTCGATGGTCGAGCGAACCCGGTCAGCGCTGATGCAGCGATGGCCGCGTCGGTCTCACGGCACTGGCATCGACGGAGCGGGCCGCCCGGGCGCAGTGCTATGGTTCAGCCCGCAGCCGTGGCGAGAACGGCGCGGAGCTGATCGTCCAGGTTACGGGCGACGTCATCGACCTCCGGCTTCCCGAATTGACCGAAGGTGCTGGCCGGGCGATCGTATTCGAACGCGACATCGCCATCGGCATCCTCGCGCAGCAGCACCCGGATCGGCGCGTACAAGGCGGCTGAAAGGGCGTGCCGGGTCATCCGCGCGGCCGTCAGCGGATTGCCGATGTCGTACTGGATGGCGCTGCGGGTCAGTCCGGCCGTGAGGAGCAGGCCGCCATGGTCCCGGGCACCGAAGATCGAGAGCGGCGCCTGTCGTTCGAGGAGATCGCGCGCCTCATCCACCTTCCCGACCAGCAGGAGCTTGGCATAGGCGTGATCGAGCGGGGGCACCGAAGCTTCCAGGGCAGCGCGCACCGCCTCGAAGGACTTCAGCGAGCGGAGCGTCACATGCTCGACCGTGACGTGGGTCGAGGTCATCTGTTCGGACATGGTATCAATCCCTCGTTTCTCGGGGCGAGTGCGGCGCAGGTCATGACGGTGGATCTCGCTCCGCCCGGGTCGCAGGGCGCGGGATCCGGACGGCGAAGACAGCGGGCGGTCAGCGGACGGCCGAGACCTCCGTCTTCGCCCTCCGCGCGAGGATGATGTCAGCCCAGGCCTGCGGGCGCTCCAGGGCGCTGAAGTGCCCCGTCCGATCGAGGGTGATGACCTCCGGCGAAAGGATTGCGGCCTCGACGCCCGCGCGGTCCCGGGGCGTGGCCCAGTCCCGATCGCCCCAGACGAGCGTGACCGGCGCAGTGACCGAGCGATAGCGCGCGCGGGCGGCGACGAAGCTCGGAAGCGCCTTGAGCAACCTCCGCGCGGCCTTGCTGTAGCCGGTTCGGCTGCCGACCCGGGCGTACTCGTCCAAGAGGTCTGGGGGCAGGCTGCGCGGGTCGTGGAAGCCCCCGCTCATGATGCCGCCGGTGATGGCCCGGTTCTCAAGCGCTGCGAAGATCGGACCGACGACCGGCGCCCGCACGCTCTTGATGATGATCGAGGCCAGGAGGTTCGACCGCTCCAGTCCCGGCAGGTAGTCGTAGGTGTTGAACGCGAAGACCCGCTCGACTTCATCGCCGAGTTCCGCGGCGAGCGAGAGCGACAACGTCGCCCCGATGGACTCGCCCGCGAGGGTCGGGCGCTCGATGCCGAGGATGGCGATGAACGATCTCAGAGCCGCCCGCAGGGTGGGCTCGTCCTTCGGGGCGTCCGGTCTCAGGTCTGACCAGCCGAAACCCGGGAGGTCGAGCGCGTACACCGTGAAGTGCGGCGACAGCAGCGGGATCACGCGCTGGAACAGGTCGAGCTGGGTCCTGACCGTGTGAGTGAGGATGAGATCCGGCCCACTACCGACCTTGACGTACCGGATGCGAGTCTCATCCGGCAGGGTCGCGGCGGCGATCTCGCCGGAAGAGAGCCAACGGCGGGTGTAATCCTGTGCCTCGTGGCTCAGGCTGGCGACGGATTGCACAATCATGGCGGTCGGGTCCCGGGGCGACGTGTCTGCGCGGGGTGTTGCCCACGCCCGTTGCGATGGAACCTAGACGCCCGTCGTCATATCCCATATGTCTAAGATCCACCTTTTTCGGACATTCGAGGCAGGGATCCGTCGTGCCGTCCATCGGTGTCGTCCTGTTCCCCGGGTTCCAGGTCATGAACCTGGCCCCGCTGACGGCCTTCGAGTTCGCCAATCTGGAACTCGGCCACGGCTTCTACGATGTGGCGTTCCTGTCCGAGGAAGGTTTGCCGATCAGGACCTCGATCGGCATGGTCATCGAGACGGAGCCCTTTTCGGGCCGGCGCTTCGACACAGTCATCGTTGTCGGCGCCGTCACGGTCGAGCCCGCGGCCCCCGGCTTGATCGAGCGGTTGCGCGAGACGGCGGCCACCGCCCGTCGGATCGCCGCGACCTGCACAGGGGCGTTTCTGCTGGCCGAGGCGGGCCTGCTCGACGGTCGGAAGGCAGCGACCCACTGGGCCCACGCCCGCGACCTGCAGCGGCTCTACCCATCGATCAAGGTCGACGACGACCGCATCTTCGTTTCGGACGGCAATGTCTGGACCTCGGCGGGCATGACCGCCGGCATCGACCTCACGCTGGCGTTGGTCGAGGACGACCTCGGGCCCGAGATGTCGAAGGGGATCGCCCGGAAGCTCGTTGTCTACCACCGCAGGACGGGTGGCCAGTCGCAGTTCTCCGCCTTGCTGGAGCTCCAGCCACGGTCCGACCGGGTCCAGAAAGTCCTGGCCTACGCCAGGAGCAATCTCAGGAACGAACTCAGCGTTGAGGAGCTGGCGGAGGCAGCGCGCCTCAGTCCACGCCAATTCAGCCGGATCTTCCGCGACGAGACCGGCCAGTCACCCGCGAAGGCTGTCGAGAACCTCCGCCTGGACGCTGCCCGGACGATGCTGGAGGACGGCAGGCATTCTCTCGACACGGTGGCCCAGGAGACCGGGTTCGCCGACCGGGAGCGGATGCGACGCGCGTTCCTGCGCGCGTTCGGCCAGCCGCCCCAAGTCCTCAGACGCAACGCCCGCCATCTCGCCCCGCCTGATGTTTCCTTGTAGCGCAGCCCGTTCTGCAGGCCTGTCCGTCGCCAGATGATGTGAGACGGTTCGAGGCGCTCAGGAACGGGGCCTCTGGTCCACCTGGGTGGCCGCCAGGCAGCGTGCGCGTGGTGCGCGAGCGGCGGCTTATGAGGGTCTGGCCTTTGATCCGCGCCCGGTCCTGCAGGATGGCCTCCCCGCGACCAAGGTAGACGTCGGCGGGAGTGAGGTCGCCCGGGCTCTCGCGAGACCGAGCGTGGGGGCTGTGCTCGAAGGCGGCGACCCGCGCCTCCAACTCGCCGCGCAGGCCCTCCAGCACGATGCGGGTCTTCTCCTCGGCCGAGAACTGCCGACGCGTGGCGCGGCGAAGGTCCTCGACCACCGCGTCTGTCGGCTTTCCGCCGGCCCGGACGACCGTTTCATCTTCGCGCCTGGGCCTACGATGAACCCAGCCATCCTCCGTTCGTGAAGACCCTCGATCTGTCACGGGCGTCCTGACGGCGGACACGTCCTCGTCGCGCGCCTTCAGGAGGCGCGCATCCGAGACCTCCACGCCGTCGAAGCGCGCGCGCCATGTGTGGGCGGCCTCGTAGAGAATCCGGTTCTCGGGTCCTGATCGAGATCCTTTGTCAAGTATTCAGCAGTAAGAACCCTCAGTTTCCACACTATCGGAATCCCAGGCCACGGCCCAGGCCGTCACCGGCCCCGGCCGCTTGTCCGGATCTACGAGGGAAGATTCGACTTCATGGAATGCCCGGCAATGGAAGAGCCGGAGCCTCGCCGCGCCTCGAAGGGCTCAGCCCGGGATGGTCGAGCGCGCCGCCTTCAGCAGTTCGTCGGCCAGCGCCTCGTCGTCGACGCCCCGTGCCAGCACCACAGCCCCGACCATGGTCGACAACGCGATCAGGGCGCGCTGCCTGCGGCGCTCCTTCGACGCTCTGGGCAGCCTGTCCGCGATGAGGTCCGCGAGCCCCTGGACCCCCTGCGTGAACCGCGCGCGCAGGGCGCTTCCGGGCGGCTCACGCCCGACGTCGTTCACCAGTGCCGCCACGGGGCAGCCTCTTCCCGGCATCCGGACGTGCCCCAGAGAGAGGTAGTTCTCGATGAAGGCGTCGAGGTTCGCGCGATACTCGTTGCTGATCGCGGCGTCGAACGCCTCCGCGGCGAGGGCATCCTTGTTGGCGAACTGACCGTAGAAGCCGCCATGGGTCAGGCCGGCGGCCGCCATGATGTCGACGACGCCGATACCGTGCAGGCCGCGCTCC
This sequence comes from Methylobacterium sp. C33D, assembly GCF_053345825.1. Lineage (NCBI taxonomy): Bacteria > Pseudomonadati > Pseudomonadota > Alphaproteobacteria > Hyphomicrobiales > Methylobacteriaceae > Methylobacterium > Methylobacterium sp. C33D. Next base: position 66,277 of record NZ_JBKFAV010000031.1, on the reverse strand, counting down.
CGGAACAAGGCCGACGCGACCTCGACCACGCGCTGGCGATTCAGCTTCGCTTGCTCCTGCGAGACTCGTGGCATCGTATCGTCCTCCGCTCCGTCCTCTCACATAGATGCGCAATATCATTTATTGAAGGGCGGGTGACGCTCGGTTGCTCGAGGCCCTGCGGAAGGCGGCCTCGCGGTCGCGCCGCGGCCGCCGGTCAGGGCTGTCGACCGGCCCGCGCGAGGGGGCGAAGCGCGAGCCGGTCGATGCACCGCGCGCCCGAGACCCGAGCACGCGATAGCGGGGCATCGGTTGGGATTGATGCCAAGGTTGATGCCAGGTCACGGCTCGGCCGGCACGGGCACGGGCGCGGGGCCGGATGCGGTCTGCGTCGCGCGCGCGTCCCGCCTGACCCGGAACCAGAGGGCGTAGAGCGCCGGCAGGAACAGCAGCGTCAGCAGGGTCCCGACCCCGACGCCGCCGATCAGCACGTAGGCCAGCGCCCCCCAGAACACCGAGTGGGTGAGCGGGATGAAGGCGAGCATCGCGGCGGCGGCCGTCAGGATCACCGGTCGGGCCCGCCGCACCGTCGACTCGACGATGGCCTCGTAGTCCGACAGGCCGGCCGCGCGGTCGTGGTGGATCTGATCCACCAGGATCAGCGTGTTGCGCATCAGGATGCCCGACAGGGCGATCAGGCCGAGGATCGCGTTGAAGCCGAAGGGCTGGTGGAAGACGAGCAGCGTCGGGACCGCCCCGACGAGGCCGAGCGGCGCGGTCGCGAACACCATGAACATCGTGGTGAACGAGCGGACCTGCAGCATGATGACCGTGAGGGTCACGATCAGCATCAGCGGGAAGACCGTCACCAGCGCCGTCATCGCCTTCTCGCTCTCCTCCACCGAGCCGGCCGTGTCGATGCGGTAGCCGGCCGGCAGCTTCGCCTTGATGGCCGCGAGTTCGGGAACGATCTGCGCGTGGATGTCCGGCGGCTGCTTGCCGTCGATCACGTCGCCCTGCACGCGGATGTAGGTCTCGCGGTTGTAGCGCTTGAGCACCGCGTCCTCGCTGCGGCTCTCCAGATGCGCGACCTGGGAGAGCGGCACCTGTCGGCCGTCCTGCGTGGCCAGTGTCAGGTCGCCGATGTCGCCGAGCGAGCGACGCTCGGGGCCGGGGCTGCGCAGGAGCACGTCCACGGAACGCAGGTTCTCGCGGACCTGCGTCGCCGGCGTCCCGTTGAGGTAGCTCTGCAATTGCTGGCCGGCCTCCTTTGGGGTCAGGCCGATCAGGCGCAGGCGCTCCTGGTCGAGGGCGAGGTGCAGGGTCGGCGTCCTGTCGCCCCAGTCGAGGTGGACGAGGCGCATGTTGGGGTTGGCCATCATGACGTCGCGCACCTCCGCGGCGATGTCCCGGATGACGTTGAGGTCGGGCCCGACCACCCGGAAGGCGACGGGAAAGCGCACCGGCGGCCCGAACACGATCTGCAGGACCCGGACCCGTGCCTCCGGGAAGAGGCCCTCGTCCACGAGACGGCGCAGCTTGCCGCGCAGCACGTCGCGGGCGCGGGCGTCGGCGGTCTGGACGACGATCTGCGCGAAGGCGGGATCGGGCAGCTCCGGGTCGAAGGACAGGACGAAGCGCGGCATGCCCTGGCCGATATAGCTCGTGATCTCGCCCGCCTCGGGCAGCGCGCGCACGGCCGCCTCGACCTTCCGGACGCTGGCCTCGGTGGTCGCGAAGGCGGAGCCGGTCGGCAGCGTCACCTCGACGATGAGTTCGGAACGCTCCGAGTTCGGGAAGAACTGCTTCTCGACCTTGCCCATGCCGGCTGCGGCCGACGCGAATAGCGCCACGGTAATGCCGGCGGCTATCCACTTGTGATCGACGGATAGGCGCACGACCCGGCGCAGGCGCTCGTAGTTCCGCGTGGCGTAGATCGCGGCGTGACCGCCCGCGACCGTCTTGATGTCGGGCAGGAGCTTGACGCCGAGATAGGGCGTGAAGGTCACGGCCACGATCCACGAGACGATCAGCGAGAACGCCACCACCCAGAAGATGTTGCCGGCATACTCGCCCGCCGTGGAGGCGGCGAAGCCGACGGGCAGGAAGCCCGCGATGGTGACGAGCGTGCCGGTCAGCATCGGCGCGGCCGTGGCGCTCCAGGCATGGGTCGCCGCCGAGACCCGGTCGGCGCCCTCCTCCATGCGCACCACCATCATCTCGATGGCGATGATGGCGTCGTCGACGAGGAGGCCGAGCGAGATGATCAGGGCGCCGAGCGTGATGCGGTCGAAGTCGCGGCCGGTGATCATCATGACCACGAACACGGCGGAGAGGGTCAGCGGCACCGCCAGCGCCACCACGACGCCGACCCGGAAGCCCAGCGCCACGAGGCTGACGAAGATCACCACCGAGAGCGCGGTGAAGAACTTCACCATGAACTCGTGGATGGCGTCGTCGATGACCTTCGCCTGGTCGGTGATCTTCGAGAAGGTGATGCCGGTCGGGAGGTCGCGATGGATCGCGACCTCCTCGGCGTTCAGCGCCTCGCCCAGGCTGAGTCCGTTGAAGCCCGGCTTCATCACGAGACCCAGCACCAGGGCCGGCGCGCCGTCGTTGCGGATCGCGAAGGTCTTCGGGTCCTCGTAGCCGCGCCTGACCGCGGCGATGTCGCCGAGCTTGAGGCTGCGGTCGCCGACCGCCACCGGGAGGTCGCGGATCGCGTCGAGGCCGTCGATGGCGCCGTCGAGGCGCAGGTACACCCGCGGGCCATCGGCCTCGACGAAGCCGGCCGGCGTCACGTCGTTCTGGTTGGCCAGCGCCGCCAGGAGCTGCTGGCCGGTGATGCCCAGCGTCGCGAGGCGCTGGTAGGACACCTCGACGAAGATCTTCTGCGCCTGCTCGCCGAGGATGTTGATCTTCTCGACGCCGGGCACGCGCAGCAGCCGCTGGCGCAGCTCCTCCGCGCGGAGCACGAGGTGCCGGTGCGGCAGCCCCTGGGCCTGGAGCGCGTAGAGGGCGAAGTAGACGTCCGAGAACTCGTCGTTGAACAGCGGCCCGAGCACGCCGCGCGGCAGGCCGGAGGCCTGGTCGGAGAGCTTCTTGCGCGCCTGGTAGAATTCCGACTGGAGCTTGGCCGGCGGCATGCTGTCCCTGAAGAAGACCTTCATGAGCATCAGGCCGGGGCGGACGGTCGTCTCGACCCGGTCGTAGTAGGCGAGTTCCTGGAGGCGCTTCTCCAGCGGGTCGGCGACCTGCCGCTGCATCTCGTCTGTGGTCGCGCCGGGCCAGGCGGCCGAGACCGCCATGGTCTTGACCGTGAAGGTCGGGTCCTCGGCGCGCCCGAGCTTCTCGAAGGCGAAGATCCCGGCCGCGGTGACGGCGAGCAGGAGGAACAGCGTGACGGCGCGCTCGCGCACCGCCAGGGCCGAGAGGTTGAAGCCGGAGGCGTTCATCGGCCGGCCTCCACGACGCTGGCGTTGGCCTGACGGACCGTCTCGCCGGCCTTCAGCAGATGGGCGCCGAGCGCGACGATCCGGTCACCGGGCATCAGGCCCGAGGCGACTTCCGCGGTCTCCTCCGACAGGCGCGCGACGGTGACGGGTTGCGCCGCGACGGTCTGGGTCCCGGCGTCGTAGCGCCAGACGGCCGAGCCGCCGCCCTGGTCGAACAGGGCCCCCAGGGGGACGGAGACCGAAGCCCGCGCCTGTGCCCGCACAGGGGTCAGCTGGAGCGTCACGGTCGCCCCGAGGGGCGCGGCCTCGCCCCCGCCCGACAGGATGTAGCGGGCGCGGTAGGTGCGGGTCGCCGGATCGGCCGTGGCCGACAATTCCCGGAGCTTGGCCGGGTAGGTGGTCTCGCCCTCGGCGTAGAGGGTCGCTGACGCCGCGCCCTTCGCGCGTTGCCGACTCCCCTCCGGCAGGAACACCTCCGCCTCGCGCGCGCCGTCGCGGGCGAGCTTCACCACCGTCTGCCCGGCGGCGACGACTTGGCCCGGCTCGGTCGGCACCTCCATCACGACGCCGTCGGCGTCGGCCTGGAGCTCGGAATAGCCGGCCTGGTTGGCGATCTGGCTCGCCTGCGCCTCGGCATTGGCGAACTGGGCGATAGCCGCGTCGGCGGCCGCCCTGTTCTGGTCGTAGGTCTGCTTCGAGGTCCAGCCGTCGCCGACGAGCTTGCGGCTGCGCTCCTCGTCGGCCCTGGCCTTGATCATCTGCGCGCGGGCCGCCTCGACCGAGGCGCGGGCCGCGTTGAGCGCCAGGGCGAAGTCGGTCCGGTCGAGACGCATCAGGGGCTGGCCGAGGCGCACGTGGTCGCCCGGGTCGACCAAGCGCTCGAAGATCTTGCCGCCGACCCGGAAGCCGAGATTGCTCTCGGTGCGCGCCCGGATCACGCCGGTGTAGCGCGCCACCGCCGCCGCGGCGGGCGCGACCGCGACGGTCTGGACCAGCGGCGGCTCCGGCGTGACGGCGGTCTCGGCCGGCGAGCATGCCGCGAGCGCCAAGCCGGCGAACCCGATCACCCATCGCGCATCCATGGCCGTAACTCCGTCGCCAGCTGGTCGTCGCAAAAATTATGTCCATCATTTATTATCGCGCGCCTGCACGGTCAATGGTGTCCGCGCCGCTCGCTTCGCGGGCAGGCGTCGGTGACGGCCAGACGGCGTGCGGCCGTTGGCGGAAGTTTGCCGGCGGGTTCATGTGACCGGCGGGCTTCGCACTCCGCCGACGGTGAGGATCCGCGCGCTTCGCGTGCCCGAGCGGGCGCGCCGCTCTCGACCGGAGGCGTCCGGCAGCCCGCCGCCCGTGCGGCTCGCTCGAGACATCCTCGGGTGCGGTTCGAAGCCAACGCTGGCCCGGGTCGGGCGACGCGCGCGACGGCGACAGCAGGCATGTCAGGACCATGCCTGACGCCGCGCTCGATGAAGCCCATCTCGCCCGCTTTCTCGGTGCCTTCTACAGCCGCGTGCCCGGCGATGCGTCGATCGGATCCGTGTTCGCGGCCGCGATCTCCGACCCGGACTGGCCGCGGCACATGCGGACTGTTCAGGCGTTCCGGTCTCCGGTCTCTCTCAAGTCAGTCCGGTACACGGGCAATCCGTTCGGCAAACATCTCGCGCTGGGCAGTCTCAAGCCCGAGACCTTCGCGCGGTAACTCGGCCTGTTCGAGGAAACATCCGCCTCGGATTTGATCCATGAAAGCTCAGTGCATCAGTGCTTCAGCTTTCAGGTGAACCGATCCGCCCACAACTTGGCCCGAGCCGCGTGAGCGGCTTCGAAGGGACGGCACGGGTCGAGTGGGAACTTGGCCGCCCGCACCGGCTGCGCGAGCGGCAATCGTGATGGCGGCCTCATAGGTTGGCGACCAACCCTGCCTTCAGGTTTACCGTCGAGGCGTCGGTCCGCCCTGGGGGGAATGGCCAGCGGTCCACGCCCGTCTGAAGCTCGCCCCCCCCTCAGCAGTTCGGGCGGGCGTGGATGGCCAGGCATGCAGCCGAAGCAGGTAATCTGCAGGTGCGGCCCGCGAATCTGTTCATGCCGGCCTCGTCCGGTCGTCCACGTCCGCCCGCAGATTTGCCCCTCTCAGCTGTCGAGGGCGGGCGTGGATGCTCACGGCCAAGGTGACACCGAATTTAATCGCGCTTCAGTCCAGGCCCACCATAAGTTGACCTGTCGGCCAAGGCTGACGCTCCACACCCGACCTGAGCGTGCCCCTCAAGCTGCTGGGCCGGGTGTGGATGCGCCTCGAAGCGGGAGCCGTTTCGCATTTCGCGCTCCTGCCTCCGGAACCATCGATCGGCGACGCTGCTTCGTGAGACGTCACCGTTCGGGTGGCCGCACGAGAGGAACGTCCCTTGCGCACATCAGTCATCACTGCGGCCCTGCTGGCCGCGTTCGGCGCTGCCGCTCTCACGACGCCCGCTTCGGCAGCCCCGCTCAGCCCGGCTCCCGCCGCGACTGTCGCCGGCGCCCAGGAGGGCATCACCAACGTTCGCTGGCATCCGATCCGCCGCATGCATCGCGCGGAACGTCGCTTTGTGCGTCGCCACTTCCGCCATCGCAGGTAGAAGCCCGGCAACCTCGCCGGAGGCCCGGCTGCGGGTGACGCCGCCGGGCCATTCTCCCGCGAACTGACGCACATCGTCAACGCATCGCTGACAGCGTCGGCAGGCCCGCCCGTGCGGCCAAGGCTTCGAAGACCCGCACCCGATCCCGTGAACCAGCGAGGTTCGCGTCTGCGTCGCTGATCAGCACCTCGTACCGAGCGAGATCGAAGCGGGCGAGGCGGAGCATCCGGACCGCGAGGAAGGCGTCCATCCGGCGCATGTCCGCGCCTCGCAGTGTGCCCCCCACATCCGCTGCGTCCGATCCTCTTCCCACTCGAAGGTCAGTCCGCAGAGAGTTGCGCCGGCGAGTGCCCCGCCGGCCACGCCGCGGCGCGGGATCGGTGATAGACGGAATGCCCGGCGCGCCGCCCGCCAGCGGTACCGGCCCGGATTGGGGCTACCATCTATCCGCCAATTTCGGGCATCCAGGGCGGCCACCCACCGACCACTGCGTACGAGAGGGCTGAGCCCACGATGCGAACGATCGTTTATGCCGATGGCGGTTGCGACCCGAACCCCGGACCGGGCGGTTGGGGCGTCGTCATCGCGGCCCCGGACGGCACGGTCGAGCTGTGCGGCGGCGAGCCCGGCACCACCACCAACAACCGGATGGAGCTGACGGCGGCGATCAAGGGCCTCGAGCATTTCCCCGCCGGGGCCGCGATCGAGATGCGGTGCGACAGCCAGTACGTGGTCAAATCCGTGACCGAGTGGATGCGCGGCTGGAAGGCAAGGGGCTGGCGGTCGACCACAGGCGACGTGAAGAACGTCGATCTCATGAAGCGCCTTGACGAACTGAACGCGGCACGCGACGTGAAGTGGACCTGGGTGCGCGGGCATGCCGGCGACCGCCTCAACGAGCGCGCCGACGCGCTCGTCCACAAGGGCCGTCGCGAAGCGAAGCTCGGCAAGCTCGAGTCGCGCAGCAGCGCCGCGCCCGTACCGGTCCCGACCGCCGCGCCGACGCCGTCGAGTCGGGGCGCCGACCTGCGCGTCGATCTCGCGCTCGGTCTCCAGATCGCTCGGGCCGCGAAGGCCGCGGGTGTCACGCCCGACGCGCTGGTCGACGACGCGATCCGCTTCTATCTCGAGATCGGGCCGGGCGAGGTCGCACGCCTGCGTTCGGGCCGAGCCGGCGTCAAGGCCGATCCTTGAACCCAAAGCGACTTGTGAAGGCACGACTTCGGGGCGCGCGTCCGGTGACGCGTGCCCCCCGCCGCGTCGGTCCGTTCACGGCGGATGGCGAGGCAGCCACATCCTCTCTACTTTCCCTACACGAGTCTGGACGCGGAAATTCGATCGCTTGCGGCTTTCTGGATTTCCAGAATTTGATGGAACCCAATACTTGATCGATACGTGAGCGTCGACGCCGATGCGTCCTGCCGAATCTCACTGTATTTGCGCTCGGAGAGCGTCCCCAGAGCGGTGGAAAGCCCTGGCTCATCGACTTCCAGCTGTTTAAGATGGCAGGAGGTTTGCGAAGAGGCTCCGTTAGCAGCTGTCCGCGGCTCTAGGAATCGACGCCCATGAAGATTGTTCGAGCGACAGTTGGCGTTGTGCAAAAAATAGTTCATAGAGTTCTCCAGTGGCCATCGAAGACAATACATCTCATATATTCGACAAAGGTCATAAAGAAAAATAGGGAAAAATTCAGATCCGAGCTCATACGAGATCACAGCCAAAGATTGCCCTTGTTAACAGATGAAGAGCGTCGGTTAGGCCAGCGCTTGGCCGAAGATGGCTTCTGTGTGGCCAATTATGGGATGTTCGAGTCTTTCAGGAGCGCCAAATTTCAATCCGCGGCCGAAGAAATCTACAATTGCATTGAGGAAAATTACTTCAAGACAGGCGATAATATAGACATCATCAGGTTGCTCCGCGCGTATCCCTCTCTGTTAAGTCAGTTCAAGGCTGTTTTTCGAGCGGGACTGGATGCCAGGCTGCTCAAAATTGTCGAGTCCTACCTGAAGCTTCCGGTCGCTTACGGGGGGGTCGATATATTCTTCACCATCGCTGACGGGTCGGAGAGAGGGGCCAGGACGTGGCACAAGGACAGTGAGGATAATCCAATGGTAAAGGTTGCTGTCTATCTCAACGATGTTGATGACAGCGACGGACCTCTAGAGATACTGCATCTGCAGCATCTTTCCGCAGCGTCGAGGAACAAGAGCGGGTTTTTTCACAATCAGCTGATAAAACTACAGGAGGACGGCGAGATCAAATTCGATATCACGTCCTTTACAGGCGTGAAGGGCACAGTGATACTTTGTGATACATTCAAGTATTTCCACAGGGGTAAGCCGGCCACAGGGCGGAATCGCAGGGCGCTCTTCTTCAACTATTATGCACAGAAGCCCTTGACACCGTATTTCTGCCCGAACCCGCCATTCTCGATCGACAAGATGGAAGATCTGGTTTCGGACTTGTCCCCGGAACAGCGGGCCGCGGCTTTGTGGCGCGAAAACCTGACCGGCATCGACAAGATGGTCACGAAAAGAAGGCCGTACCTCAATATGTGAGGTATCGAGCGAGCCGTAGGTCCGCTCTCGATCACTTCATTTCCGGCACGAAGTCGCGGTTCGTGTCCCGCGTTGCGGGACGGTCGAGGCATGGCAGCGTTCGGTAGTTGCTCGCGTAGCCAGAGCGAGGCGAAGACGCGGCGTCCCTTCCGGGTGGTCTTCCACCCGGCCACGTCCGCCGCGCAGCGCGGCAGGAGCGGGCATCGGCGAGGCACCCGTCGCGTTCGAGCCCCAACGGCCGGGGTGGGCGATCGCGGAGTGTGAGCGCCGGCACTGGATCTACGTGGCAGCCTCGCCGCGATGGCTGTCCCTGGACCTGTATCCGAACGTCCCGGCGCCGCGGCAGTCGCGCGGCTCGGGCACGTTCCGGCCATCGGCACTCAGGCGAGCGTTCGCCGCATCGATCTCTTCCCGGTTACGCTGCTCGAGGCCGCTGTGATGCGCCTTGAAATCTTCGGAATATGCGGACGAGCCGCGTATTCGCGCAAAGTCGATGAGAGCCGACGCCCTGTCCGGATCGTCGCGCAGGGCGGCGGACGACGACCCGGGCATATGGGAGCGCAAGGCCCAAGACGGTCTCGAACAGGGCCCGGTCGGCGGGCACGTCGATGCCGGTCTGATCGGTGCGCTCGGGCCGCCCGGACGAGCGACCGGGCTGCGTCTGATGCGCGCCCGCCCGTGAGTTCGGACGTGCGACAGCCCGTCAGTATCGCGCTCGCTCGGTGCTCGGTCGACATCCAGGCGCGCGGCTGGACGCCGGGGGGGGGCGCGAAGCCGCACTGAGCCTGGGCAAGCCGCGAGGAGACCGAAGCAGATCGGCATCCCACTTCGATCGCGTCCGCACGGCGCCCCGATGCCGCGTATCCGAACGCGCGGGCTCCTCAATGCGCCTGGACGGTCAGCCGATGGCCCAGAACAGCGGCAGCGCGCCCGCGAGGAACAGAGCCGACGAGACGAGCACGGCGAGGCGCTCGCGATGGTGCAGGACGAAGGCGTGAGGGCTGGCAAACATGGCAAGGCCGTATCGGGAGTGAGGTCACCACGCTCGCTCCTGAACCTTGACGGATCGAGGGCGCTTCGCGCTGTCCACAGGTGATGGCCGATCTCTGTCGCTGCCGCGCCACATCCTTTCGGATGTGCTCGGGCGCACCTCGCGGACGACGGATCTGGCATACCAAGTTCGGCGGGCCGTCTTTCCCCCCTCGGCGGCCCGATCCGACGGCGCAGCGACCCCACGGGTCGCTGCGCCGTTGTCGTTGCGATCCGGCTCCGCGCGAGCGGCCCGGTCCGGGTCGCTGCCGCGCGGAGGCGTCTCGGCGGCGAACAGTCTGGCGGTCTCGGCTCCGCCCTCGCGGCTATGGCCTCGTCGATCCCGGCTCGTAAGCCGCGCTCCGAGTGCGGCGGGCGGGGGAGTCGGTAGCCGTACCTGGACGATCGACGCGATCGGGGCGTAGGCGGGGAAGAACCGGCCGAATGGGCGGATCGAAGAGGCGGGATTCTCGAGGGCTCCAGGATCGGGCATGCGACGCAGCGAGATCCGCGGCGGAACGGCCGTCGCGCGCTGTCAGGACCCGACGCGCCGCACGGCCTGCGCCTCGTCCCGGGCTTCCTGCGCCGAGGGCGTCCAGAGGATCGACCGGTCGACCGCGCGGATGTCGCGATGCCCGCACAGGGCCATCGTCATGTCGAGTTCCGTACGGATGATCTCCAGGGAGCGGGCGACGCCCGCCTGACCGTAGGCGCCGAGCCCGTAGAGGAAGGCGCGGCCGATGAACACGCCCTTCGCGCCCAGGGCGACGGCCTTCAGCACGTCCTGGCCCGAGCGGATCCCGCCGTCCATCAGCACCTCGATGCGCGTGCCGACGGCGTCCGCGATCCCGGGCAGCGCGGCGATGGAGGAGGGGGCGCCGTCGAGCTGCCGCCCGCCATGGTTCGAGACGATGAGCGCGTCGGCCCCGGTCGCGGCTGCCCTCTCGGCATCCTCCACGTCCAAGATGCCCTTCAGGATCAGAGGGCCCTGCCACCGTTCGCGGATCCGCCGCACGTCGTCCCAGTCCAGGCGCGGGTCGAACTGATCCGCCGTCCAGGCCGAGATGGAACGGGTATCGCGCACGCCGTCCACGTGCCCCACGATGTTGCGGAAAGTCCGGCGCTCGGTGCGCAGCATGGACCAGCACCAGCGCGGCTTGGTCAGGAGATCGAGGACGGTGCCCGGCGTCAGCCTCGGCGGGGCCGACAGTCCGTTGCGGATGTCCTTGTGGCGCTGCCCGAGGATCTGGAGATCCAGCGTCAGGACCAGGGCCGAGCAGCCCGCCGCCTTCGCGCGGTCGATGAGGCGGTCGTTGAAGCTGCGGTCGCGCATGAAGTACAGCTGAAACCAGAACGGCTTGCTGACATTCTCGGCGACGTCCTCGATGCTGCAGATGCTCATCGTCGACAGCGTGAACGGCACGCCCGCCGCTTCCGCCGCCCGCGCCGCCAGGATCTCGCCGTCGGCGTGCTGCATGCCCGTGAGCCCCGTCGGCGCCAGGGCGACCGGCATCGCGACGGCTTGGCCGGCCATCGTCGTGGCGAGGTTGCGGTCGGTCATGTCGACCGCGACGCGCTGGCGGAGCTTGATGCCGGCGAAATCGGTCTCGTTCGCGCGGTAGGTCGACTCCGTCCACGAACCGGAATCGCAGTAATCGTAGAACATCCGCGGCACGCGCCGCTTCGCGATCCGCCGCAGGTCCTCGACCGTCGTGATGATGGGCGCCATGGGAGGTTCGGCCTCGCGAATGGATGACGGGACCGGGCGCGGGGGAAGCGGGCACGCGCCCGCTGTCCCGTACGCCGCACGCGCTTCAGCTCGCGATGCCCCGTGTTCGAAGCTGGACGGTGCAACGGTTCGCTGGAAAACGAAAGCGCGTCCGGTCGGAATACTCCGTCGCGGCGGGACGAAGGGCAGGATGCACGGCCTGCTCAGCGAGTTCGAACGGTTCGTCCCGACGGGTCGCGAGGCCGCACGCGTCGCCACCATCGCGTTCATGAACGCCGGTCCCGCGCTCGGCGACCTGCCCGCATCGGAACACGGGCCGCGGGCGCCCGGACGTCCCGCGTGCCTGAGGCGCAGGGTGGCCCGCGCGCCCGCGACGGCATCGTCCTGCGTCCGGCCTCCCACGGGCGAGCGTACAGCGATCTAGATAGCCCGTGACGCTGGTCCGCCTCGCAGAAGAGCGCCGGATCTCTGCCTGAAAGTACACAGTCCGGATCGCGCCTATTCGGGTCTCCGCGTTCCGGATGCGCATCGGGACAGCGTGTCTGCGAGCGGTGTCTCGCCGTGATCGTCTTCGATCTCGCCGCACCGCAGCGAAATCGGTCGAGTGACGATCCGAGAGCTTCTTCTCATCGAAACTGATCGGCGAAGGTTTGCAGGATAGACATCGGCGCGGGGAATAGGGACCATCGTTGCCAACGCCGGGCCCGAGCATCGGCGGTGGGACGGATACGCCGATGAGGACGACGCGCCGCGTTTTCTTGACGGGGACCGCATCCGCGGTCGCGGGCAGCCTGGTGCCGGGGGTGATCCGCTCGGCCTGCGCTCAGGGTGCCGGGGCAACAGTCCGGATCGGCATGGTGCTTCCGGTGACGGGGCCGGGCGCGGATGCCGGCCGCTACGCGCTCGCCGGCGCGAAGATCGCCCTGGAGGCGGTCAACAAGGCCGGCGGGGTGCTCGGCAAGCCCCTGGAGATCGTCACCGAGGACGATCAGACCACCAATCCCGGCGCGGTCTTCGCCTTCTCGAAACTGGCGTCCCAGGGCGACCTCGTCGGCTTCCTCGGCTCGATCCGCTCGACCCAGAACCACGCCATGGCGCCCGACATCCTGAAGACGGGGAAACCGGTCTGTTTCGGCGGCACCGACCCGGTTCTGACGCAGCTCGGCAATCCCTGGCTGTTCCGCTTCCGCCCCAACGACAGCTTCTCGGCCCGGGTGATCGCCGAGCACGGCGTCAACGGGCTGGGCAAGAAGAAGTGGGCGATCATCCACTCCACCGACGCCTTCGGGACCAGCGGTGCCAAGGCGCTGACCGAGAGCCTCGCCAAGGGCGGCGCCGCCGTCGCCCTCGACCAGGGCTACACCAACCAGAGCCAGGACTTCACGCCGGTCGTGCTGGCGATCCGGCAGTCGGGCGCCGACGTGATCGGCTCGTACTTCACCTTCGAGAACGATATCGGCATCTTCGCGCGGCAACTGCGCCAGCTCGGCGTCACCGCGCCCTGGGTCGGTTCGCCGTCGATCACCAACGTGACCGCCCTGAAGCTCGCCGGGCCGTCGCTCTACGGCACTTACGGCGTGGCCGACTACGCCGAGGAATCGAGCGACGCGGCCCGGGCCTTCGGCAACGCCTACCGGGCCGCGATGAAGGTCGCCCCCGACAACCAGTCGTCCTGGACCTTCGACGCGGTCACGGTGCTGGCCAAGGCGATCAACACGGCGGGCAAGACCGACCCGCAGGCGATCCGCGAGGCCATCCTGGCGGTGCGCGGCCACGAGGGGGCCGAGGGGACCTACAACTTCGACAAGAGCGGCGACGGCCTGCACGGCTACAACGTCGTGCGCAACGACAAGGGCAACATCGTCTTCGACCGGCGGATCGACTTCTACCAAGGGTGAGCCGGCCGACGTGTTCGGGGCGCGTGAACGACATCCGGAGGAGGCGAGAGTGCGGACCGCATGGACCTGATCCTGCAACTCCTCTTCACCGGGATCGGCATCGGCTCCGTCTACGCCCTGGTGGCGCTCGGCTTCGTGCTGATCTTCCGCGCCACCAACGTGGTGAACTTCGCGCAGGGCGAGTTCTCGATGGTGGCGGCCTTCCTGATGGTGGTCTTCGCGGTCGACCTCCAGTGGCCCTACTGGTTGTCACTCCTCCTGACCCTCGGCGGGATGGCGCTGCTCGGCGCCCTGTTCAATCTCGGCGTCTACTACCCGCTGCGGCACCGCAGCTACCTGCCGGTAATCATCTCGACCATCGGCGCCTCGATCTTCCTGGCGAACACGACGCTCGCCCTCTACGGGCCGCAGCCGCAGGTGCTCCCGCCCGTCTTCGAGACGCAAGGGTTCCTGCTCGGGCCGGTCTTCCTCGACAGCCAGTACCTGCTGATCATCGCGGTCACGGCGGCCCTGGTGGCGTTCCAGTACTGGTTCTTCGAGCACACTCTTGTCGGCAAGAAGCTCCAGGCGACGTCCCAGGACAAGGAGATGGCCGCCCTCCTGGGCATCCCGGTGGCCGGCATGATCATGCTGACCTTCGTGTACAGCGCCGTGCTCGGCGGCATCGCCGGCATCCTGGTGGCGCCGGTGCTGTTCGTGTCGATCCAGATGGGAGCCACGATCGCCCTCAAGGCCTTCGCGGCGACGATCATCGGCGGCTTCGGCGACGTCACCGGGGCGATCATCGGCGGCCTCGCCCTCGGCATCATCGAGACCTTCGGGGCGGCCTACATCTCGGTTCCCTACAAGGACGCCTTCGCGTTCCTGGTGCTGGTGGTCTTCCTGGTCGTGCGCCCGCAGGGCCTGTTCGGCGAGCGCGTGGCGGAGAAGGCATGAGCGGTCGCCCCTCCACGGTCACCGGCCCGGCCGCCGCGGCTCCAGCGCCCGCGCCGCGCCGCCTGCCTCTCGGAAGCCTCGCCTACGCGGCTCTGGTCGCCGCCCTGGTGACGCTCGCCGCGACGACGCCGCTCAGCGGCTACGCCCTCAACATCCTGATGCAGGCGACGACCTACGCGATCGCGGTGATCGGGCTCACCGTGGTGCTCGGCCTGTGCGGGCAGATCAACCTCGCCCAGGCCGCCTTCTTCGGGATCGGTGCCTACGCGGTCGGGCTCGGCACGGTCGACGGGGGCCTGAACTTCTGGATCTGCCTCGTCACCGGCCTGGGTCTCGCGCTCCTCCTGGGCGCCGCGCTCGGCGCCTCGACGCTGCGGCTCGGCGGCCACTACCTCGCCATGGTGACGATCTCGTTCCAGCAGATCCTGACCCTGGTGCTGACCAACTGGATCCCGGTCACGCACGGTCCCGACGGGGTGCCGAACATCCGCCGCCCGGCCCTGTTCGCCGACGGGCAGAGCTACCTCGCCCTCTGCGTGCTGGTGCTGGCCGTCGTCGGCTGGCTCGTCTGGCACATGCCGCGGACGCGGCTCGGGCGCGCCATGCGGGCGGTGCGCGACAACGAGCTCGCCGCGGGCGTGTCGGGCATCGACATCTACCGCACCAAGGTCGCGGCCTTCGCCCTCGGGGCGCTGCTGGCGGGGCTCGGCGGCGGGCTGTTCGCCGGCAGCTTCACCTATATCAGCCCGGACCAGTTCTCCTTCGCCGAGTCCATCGTCTTCCTGACAATGGCGCTGCTCGGCGGCGTCGGTTCGCCGGTCGGCGCCGTGATCGGCACCGCGCTGCTGATCCTGATCCCGGAATGGCTCCGCTTCCTCAAGGAGATCCCGGGGCTCTACCTCGCGATCTACGGGCTCGCGGTGATCCTGATCGTGGTGTTCATGCCCGACGGGATCTGGGGCTTCCTCGGCGACCAGGTCCGGCGGCTGCGCCGGGCCCGCCCGGCTCCGCCGCCCGTCGCCGAGCTGACCTTGAGCCAGGGCGAGGCCTCCGCGGCACCGATGCTGGAGGTGTCGGACCTGTCCAAACACTTCGGCGGCCTCAAGGCCGTGGACGCGGTGAGCTTCACGGTGGCGCGGGGCGGCATCCACGCGCTGATCGGCCCCAACGGCTCCGGCAAGACCACGACGCTGAACGTCCTCTCGGGCCTCTACAGCCCCACGGGCGGTACCGTGCGGCTGGCCGGGCGGGACGTCACGCGCCTCTCCCCGCACCGGCGGGCGGCGGCCGGGATCGGCCGCACCTTCCAGAACATCCGCCTGTTCCGCTCCATGAGCGCCCTGGAGAACGTCGTCATCGGCGCCGAGCGCCCCAACAACCCGCTCGCCGCCCGAGACCGCGCGAGCCTGGAGGCCCGCGCACGGGCGGCGCTCGCCTTCGTGGGGCTGGATGGGCGGGCGCTGGAGCCGATCTCCGGCTTCTCGTACGGCCACCAGCGCCTGATCGAGATCGCGCGGGCACTGGCCGGCAACCCCGTGCTGCTGCTCCTCGACGAGCCCGCCGCGGGGCTCAACTCCAGCGAGAAGAACGCCCTGACGGTGCTCCTGCGCCGGATGGCCGCCAAGGGCCTGATCATCCTGATCATCGACCACGACATGACGCTGGTGAGCGACGTGGCGAGCCACATCACCGTGCTGAACTTCGGCCGCCGCATCGCCGACGGCGTCACCGCGACCGTGCTGCGCGAGCCCGCGGTGATCCAGGCCTATCTCGGCGAGGACGCCGCCGCCGGCCCTGCGGCGAGCCTTAAGACCGACCTCGCCCCGGTGTGACTCCCGCGATGACGACGCCCGCCACACCCCTTCTCGAGATCCGCGACCTCGTCGTCCGGTACGGGGAGATCGAGGCCGTGCGCGGCCTGTCCTTCTCGGTCGGGGCCGGAGAGGTGGTGACGCTGCTGGGCTCGAACGGCGCCGGCAAGTCGACGACGCTCAAGGCGATCTCCGGGCTGGTGCGGCCCGCCGCCGGCACGATCCTGCTGGAGGGGCGGCCGCTGGAAGGGCTGAAGCCCGAGGCGATCGTGCGGCTCGGTGTCGCCCACGTTCCGGAGGGGCGCCGGGTCTTCCCGGGGCTGACGGTGCGCGAGAACATCATGCTGGGCGCGTCCAACCGCTCCGGCCTCGGCAGGCGGGCGCTGCGCGACGAGGTCGAGGCGATGTTCGACCTCTTCCCGGACATTCGCCGCTTCGGCGACGCCCTGGGCTGGACGCTGTCGGGCGGCCAGCTCCAGATGGTCGCCCTCGCGCGCGGCCTGATGGCCAAGCCGCGGATCCTGCTGCTGGACGAGCCCTCTCTCGGACTGGCCCCGGTGATCGTCCAGGCGGTTTTCGCGATCATCGCCGAGGTGCGCCGCCGCGGGACCACCGTGCTGCTGGTGGAGCAGAATGCCCGGATGGGGCTCTCGGTGGCCGATCGTGGCTACGTTCTGGAGACCGGCCGGCTCGTCCTGCAGGGCGCGCCCGACGCCCTGTGGGCCAACGACGAGATCCGGTCGGCGTATCTCGGCGGCCGGACAAGGCCCGAACCCGCGGTCTGACCGTCCGGCGCCTCGGCGGTTGCGCGTCGCTGAGGTTTGGAAGGCCCCGTGGCCCGGGCGGGGCGCGACGGCAGAGCTGGACTGTGCGGTTTTGCCCCAAGCCGCCCGCCATCCGCGGGGGCGCTCCGGGACCTAGTTCCGCTCCTGTGAGCCTCTGCTCACGAGCCGGGAGCCGGTGCGCGGCCGAGTTTCCGACGCGAACTGCCCGGCTACGACCCGCGCGTGCATGTGCCGGTCCCCCGTCTCTCGAGGCTTCGACGATGCGTTTCCTTCCCGCTGGTGCATTCGCCCTCGTCGTCATGGCAACGCCCGCCTTCGCGCTGGACATCGGAGACACCATGCAAGCCTGGGCCGGAGCGTCGTCGACGGAGAAAGATGATCTGTTGCGTAGAATGGACGGCGCGCGCGGCGGGCGCGCATCACGTGACAGCGTGCGCTCTTGCCTCGACGACACGTCGCGGACCGCGGGCCACGCGAATTTGCCGATCTCGGAGGTGGCGAAGGCCTGCTCCGAGCAGGCCTCGCGAGAGAACATATAGGTCCGTCGCCGTAACGGAACCGTTGCCGATCGTCGCGACGCGGCGGCGGAGCCCGTCGCTGCCGTGACGATCCTCCGCGCCGAGCGACCCGTTCCAGAACCGGTGCATGTCAGCGGGTCACTGGCGGTTCTGTCGTGACCGCGGGGCCCGAGACGGCAGACAATCCGCCTGCCCCGGGCCGGCGCGCTCACGCGTCCTGCGCGGCGCGCGCGCGTGCGGGCAGCACCCAGTTCGGCCTGATGAAGTGGCAGGTGTAGCCGTCGGGACGCCGTTCCAGGTAATCCTGATGCTCCGGCTCCGCCTCCCAGAACGGACCGGCCGGCGCCAGCTCGGTCACGACCTTGCCCGGCCACAGGCCGGAAGCGTCGACGTCGGCGATGGTCACTTCCGCGACCCGACGCTGGTTGTCATCGGTGTAGAAGATGGCCGAACGATAGCTCGGGCCCCTGTCGTTGCCCTGGCGGTTCGGCGTCGTCGGGTCATGGATCTGGAAGAAGAACTCCAGCATGCGCCGGAAGCTCGTCCGAGCCGGGTCGTAGATGATCTCGATGGCCTCGGCATGGGTGCCGTGGTTGCGGTAGGTCGCGTTCGGCACGTCGCCGCCCGTGTAGCCGACGCGGGTCGACAGCACGCCCTCCTGACGCCGGATGAGGTCCTGCATGCCCCAGAAGCAACCACCGGCCAGCACCGCCCTCTCGGTTTCCATCTTCGCTCCTCCTGAGCCGCTTCACTGATCTCGCCAATATGGGGATCCCGAGGCGCTACGCCCTGCGACCTCGTAGCCTGGATCGATATCGCGGCACCTAGCAGACCCGCCTCGGTCGCGGCGTCAACCGCCCACACCCGCGCGTGGATGCGCGCGGGCTGCCAGGGAGAGACGTTCGCTGCCGAGCGAACGTCTCCGAGGCGGCCTCTCAGCTCCTCACGAGCGGCTTGCTGGCCTTGAAGTTCTTCCGCGCCGGCTCGGCCTTGCGGGGATCCGGCTTGTCGGCGAGGAGGCGCTTCACGCGCTCGTTGAAGTCCTCGGGCGTGACGCCCTGCGCTTTGCCGGTTTTGAGTTCGCGCGCCATTTCGGCCTCCGCGTCGTGGCCCAGAGCACGGGATTGCGCGGAGGGATCGCCCTCATATGGGCGCTCGTCGGCCGCGGCGCCACAGACTTGGGGCCCGGAGAGCCCTTCGCACCCGATGGACCGGCGGGCCGGGATGGGGTATGGTCGCGGCGAGGTTGATGACCGGTTCGTAATAACGCTTCAGGACCCGGGGGCGGTACCCGGCGCCTCCACCAGAAGCATCCTGCCCCGGATACCGCGCGGGGACCAGGGTGCGCGTCCGCCGTTGCGGTCTGCGCGCCGCCAGGGTGCTTCTGCTGGGGGTGAAACAGGTTCGACTGGGCGGTAAAGGGATCGCGAGTTCTGTCCTGCTTCGGCAGGATAAGATGCGGCTTTCGGTAAGGACTCGACCGGCTTGGCGCGGGCAACCCTCGTTCCGAGCACCTGGCCAAAACTCTAAATGCCAACGACAACGTCGGCATGGAGATGCGCCTCGCGGCGTAATCTTCCGGGGCGTGGGTACGCCTAGCAACAGAACCCGGGGCTTCGGCCTCGGGACCCGCCTTTATCGTCTGCCCTTCGCAGGTTCGGGTTCGCGGTCGGGCAGATCGGAGCGTTGCTCGAACGAGCGCGAGCCGGGCGGCGGCGAAGGCCGTCGCGGCCGCGGTCGGCGCGATGATGCGGCGCCTCGTGGGAGACGCTCTCGCCGAACCCGCGCGCGGCCGCGGTGCCGCCATTCCGGATATCGTCGCGGCTTGCGAGCTCGCCCATTGCGCCGGACTGTTCCGTGAGCGCCCCGGCGATACGCCCGAGCCCGGCGCTACACCCGAGATTCCGGACCTGCGGCGGACTTGGTTCGCCATGGAAAACGGCGAAGCGCTGCGCGCCGTGGCCGATCGCGCCAGCGCCGAAGCGACGCGTGATCGGGGTGCGCCGCGGAGGCGCCGGCCGCCGAGCCTGCGGACGGTCTTCGCACGGCGATGGCTGCCCGGGGAGCAGCGCACGGTCTCTGCGGGCGGATCTCGTCTTAAGGATGTTCGAACCGTGATCGTGGCATCGGGCGCTTCGCCGGCTGACGTGGCGGTGCGCGGCTGCCGGCGGCCCGGTCGCCCCAATCGTGAACGCATCCACGCTCGCCCGAAGCACCCACGCTCGCCCGAAGGCGGCTCGTGGGCCTTCACCTGGGTCGGTCGCCGCGGCGTCGGATGACCGGCGGCGGGCCGCGGGACCGACCTCGGATCTCGCGCGCCGCGCAGCGCGCGCCGGGACTGCTCTGCCGCCTCGTCCAACCTTCGGCCGATCTACGTTGTCGTCCCGTGTCGGAACGGCGACCTGCCCGGCTTCGCGGCGTAAAAACCGTGTCGCTCCGCGCGGTGCCGAACGCGGGGCTCTCGGTGGCGGCTCCATCGTAGGGCAGCCGGGTGTGGCGGAGGCCGAAGGCATCGCGGGCCGCGGGACAGGACGCGCGATGCGCGGGAACCTGCATCCGACGCAGCAGTTCAGCGCCGGCACGGGCCCGAACAGCCCGCAGCGGCCGTATCGAGCTTGGATCCCGTCAGGCTGTAGCCGAAGTTAATCGCACGGGATCTGAATTATAGTTCACTAATCGAGTTGCCTATTGGCGGATCAAAACATATAGTGCTGTATCGGCGGGGGAGCCAATGCCTGAAATGGCGGAGATCGGTGTCGCGCGCACATGCGGTGACCGACAGATTCGGTCCGCTCGCGGAGCGGCCGCGCGCAACGTGGCCATTATCCAGGCCGGCCTCGCCCGGATCGTCGAGGACGAGATCCTGCCGCGCTTGGCGCTCGCGCATCAGGCCGATCCGCCGCCGCAGCCATCGCCCCCGAAACCGCCGACGCCTGAACGCGTCGCCTCCCTCGCTCGAGCGTTGATGGAAGGCGAACCGCACGGCGAATGGGTCCGCGCCCTCTT
This sequence comes from Methylobacterium sp. C33D, assembly GCF_053345825.1. NCBI lineage: Bacteria > Pseudomonadati > Pseudomonadota > Alphaproteobacteria > Hyphomicrobiales > Methylobacteriaceae > Methylobacterium > Methylobacterium sp. C33D. The sequence goes on along the minus strand of NZ_JBKFAV010000031.1, from coordinate 45,961 downwards.
GGAGGAGGGGGTCTCGTTGGATGCCCTGCTGCTCGACCTGTTTGCACCCGCGGCACGGCATTTGGGCGAGCTCTGGGAAGAAGATGCCGCGGATTTCCTCGACGTGGCGGTCGCGCTCGGTCGCCTCCAGAATCTGACGCGCGCTCTGTGTGCGGATCTGGAGGGCGTGGACGTGACGGCGAACGGTCGCCGCGTCCTGCTGATGCCCTGTCCCGGCGAGACCCATCTCTTCAGTCTCGCGCTCGTGGCGAGCTTCTTCCGCGAGGCGGGATGGGATGTGGTCCTGACCACAGGCGCGGACGAGGACCCCGCCAGCTTGGTCCGCGCCGAACAGTTCGATCTGGTCGGCATCTCTCTGTCTTGCGACATCCTCCTGCCCGTGATGGCGGTGTCCGTGGCGAAGTTGCGCGCCGCGTCGTGCAACCCGGACTTGCGCGTCATCGTCGGTGGACCGCTCTTCGTGCGGGCGCCTGACAGCGCCCGTCTGGTCGGCGCAGATGCCGTTGCCGCGGACGCGCAATCGGCGGTCGGGATCGCGGAGGCCACCCTGGCGCGATGACGCCATGCGGCCGAGTGCCCGATCCGGCGACTTGGCGCTGTGCGGATCTTGGCGTTGCGCGGATCTCTTCTCATCGGGACGGTGTTAGAATCGTCGCGGTCGAGAGGCAGAGATTCAGAATTTGCAAGCATTCGACGAGCAATTGGTGCACGAATTCGTCCGCGGCCTCGTACAGTCGGCCGTCGCACGCGGCCTCGATCCGACCCTTCGGCTCGAACAGTTTCGGGCATTGCAGCAAGCGGCCGTCGCCATGTCGCGAGATCCTGCCGTAGGTCGCACCAGCGAGCAGCTTATCCGGGCGATCGACTGCGCTCTCCACGACCTGGCTGCGGTGAAATCGTAGGCGGATCGGACGCGTCGCGCGGGTTCGAGCGCACGACCGCGGCAGTGCTGACTGCCTCCGCGCGGAGCGAAACCCGCGATCGACGATCCGTCCTGACTGTGGTCCGCGAGTCTCGCCGCGCGGGCCCTCCCCTCGACGATGGCGTCGGAGCACGGGCCTGACACGACGATGTTCGGCAATCCCGGCCAGCTCCGAAGTCTTTTGGGAAGGTTGTCCCGGGATCGGGCGCCGCAACACGGCCTGCCCGCCGTTCTGGCGCAAGGTCTCGGTCCCGCGTCAGCGACCTGCGGGCGATCTTGTGCCGAGCGGCGCCGTCACGCGCCGGCCGGACGTCCTCCAGGCCAGCGCTGACCGGTCGTTGCGGACAACCTGCAAGTACCCTATCGGCCGCGATGATGCCCGACCGATCCCGCCGCACCATCTGGTCCGACAGTCTCATGGCCGAGGTCGGCGCGCGCCTCCCCCTCTTCGATGACCTTTCGCATGACGCGCTCCAGCGTCTCTCGGCCGAGGGCTTCGGGCGCGGATTGCTGACGGCGTCCCTGCGAGCCCGCCTGCGCAAGGCCGGCTTCCCGGATCTCGGTCATCTGGCCAGGTCTTCACCGATCGCGATCGCCGCGACCAGGAAGTTCGGCCCCATCCGCGTCGAGCGCGTCCGGCATTTCATCCTCGACGAACTGGCGCGCTGGCTCCCGGACGCGCGGGAGATTCACACCGCCGAGGCAACGCGGGAGCGGAGGCTCGTCCGGCTGCGCGGGCTGTCGGCCGGATGCCTGCCCCTCGGGGCGGATCAGATCGCGGCGCTCCGCTTCGAGGACGGATCCTGTGCGGACATGGCCACGTGTTCGCGTCTCGGGCTTCTGCGGACAGGCACCGTGACATCCGGTGAGGTGGACCACGTCGTCACGGCGCTCGCCCGTCTTGCTGGCGCGGCCGATCCGATCCCCTCGCACCCTCTGGATGATGCCGGGGCGGCACCGGCGGGCGACGCCGCGGCCGTGGCGGCCCGTCGTGCCGCTCTGCTGGCGGAGCGGGATCGCGAATGGGACGAGGCCGCACCGACCGCCAGCCGGCTTCGGAGATAACCCCTCGTCCGGATCCGGGATCGATCGCCGAGTCCGGATCCCGCCGGATTGCCGGTCGCCGCGCGCCCGGCTCAGATCGCGGCTCGGCCCGACGCGACCCTGCCTGGGCTCCTGACGCGGCGGCTCTCCACGGAAGACCCGGCGATCCGTCCGTCCCGATTCGAGCACGCGCTGCGAGCCCTTGCGCCGCCACCCAAGTCAACCATCTAAAGACCATCCAATCGGATGGCCTGGGGATGGTGAGATGGTCGGCAAGGTGCACGAACTGCGGCCGAAGCTGCCGGACAGCGAGAAGATCACGCTCAACCTCGGCTTCGTGGACCTCGGCCACATCGACCTGATGGTCCGCGACGGCTTCTACGCCAACCGCGCCGATTTCATCCGAACCGCCGTGCGCAATCAGATCGAGCGCCAGGGCGAGGCCGTCAGGCAATCTGTCAGCCGGAAGCAGCTGAGCCTCGGCCTGTCGCACTACACCAAGCAGGCGCTCGAGGCGGCGCGCGACGCGGGCGCACCGCTCCACATCCAAGTGCTCGGGCTGGCCAGCATCGCCCTCGACGTCACGCCGGAACTGGCCCGCGCCGCCATCGCCTCGGTCGAGGTGCTCGGCGCCTTCCAGGCCAGTCCCGCGGTCAAGGCGGCGCTCGCCGACCGGATGACCTGACGGCTGTCAGCCCGCCCCGCCCGCTCCCCACTCGATCAGGACCCGCCCGATGGATCGCGCCACGAAGACCGCCTTCCGACGCTTCGCGTTCCCGAAGCTCGACCCGGCCCGTGCCGCCCGCGCGTCGGAGGCGATGGCCAGGCTCCATGAGCGGCAGGCCGCCGCCTTCAAGCTGTGGTCGGAGGCGGGTCGGGGCGCGGCCGAGGCGGATGCGCCGACCGCGGACGCGGCCGACATCCTCGACATGGTCGCGCCCTCCGCACCCGGCGAAGCCTGGGTCGCGCCGCAGACGACCGCAGGCCGCTCGGACCGGCGCCCCCAGGCGGAGTTCGGAGGCGACATCGCAGGCAGCGTGATGCGCACCATCCAGGACGCGCTGGCGACGGCCGGCCTGGGCGCGGATCGCGACGGGCGGGACGTGGCGACGCCGGCTCCCGCGCGGCTTCCGGAAGGGGCACGCTTCGAGGCCCGCACATTCACCGGCGCGGCCGGGACCCGGAACTACAAGGTCTACGTACCGAGCGGCTACGCCGGCCAGGCGCTGCCCGTCGTGGTGATGCTGCACGGCTGCACGCAGAATCCCGATGACTTCGCCGCTGGCACGCGGATGAACGCGGTCGCCGAGGCGCGCGGCGTCCTCGTGGTTTATCCGGAGCAGCCGCGTTCGGCCAACATGCAGCGGTGCTGGAACTGGTACGAGCCCGGTGACCAGCAACGTGAGGGCGGCGAGCCTGCCCTGATCGCCGGCATCGTCCGGCAGGTGATCGCGGACTTCTCGGCCGATGACAGGCGCGTCTACGCGGCGGGCCTCTCGGCGGGCGGGGCCGCCGCCGCGATTTTGGCGATGACCTATCCCGACCTGTTCGCGGCGGTCGGCGTCCACTCCGGCCTGGCGTGCGGCTCGGCGCGGGACGTGCCGTCGGCCTTCGCGGTCATGAAGGGGGACGGCGCGCGCGCGACGGGGAAACGACACGCCGTGCCGCTGATCGTGTTCCACGGTGACCGCGACCGCACGGTGCACGCGGCCAACGGCGACCGCGTGGCCGCGCAGGGGCCGTCCGATCCGGACCTCCGCACATCCGTGACAGAGGGCCGGACACCGGATGGGATGGACTATACCCGCACCGTCCGGACGGACGCGTCCGGCCGCCCCATCGTGGAGCAGTGGGTCCTGCACGGCGCCGGGCACGCGTGGTCGGGCGGCAGCCCGGCCGGCACGTTCACCGACCCGCGCGGCCCGGACGCGAGCCAGGAGATGATCCGCTTCTTCCTGGAGCACGCGCGGGGGGGCGGTGCCAGACCCTGAGTGCTGCCGGTCTGTCGGCCGCCCCGGCCCTGCCGGATCGCGCGACCGACGAGGGATCCGATCTCGCTGGGCGGGGGAGCGCGCTTCAGGTCCGGACTATCTTTGTCGGTCATGAAGGCGCAGAGTATCGCCATCACCGGATCGGTTGATCCAGGCTCTGGTGACTGAGGGTCTATGCCCCCGCCTGCAACGGACAGGCGCGCGTGGCAGACCTCATCGAATGTCCCGCCGAGCCGCGTGCGCGACACGCGCGCCGCGGGGGCGGGCGGCTGATCGATCCGCTCACGGATCTGGATGCCGCGGGCTTGGCCCGGAATCTCGCGTCGCGGACCGTCGCGACATTCCGAGCCACTCGATCAAGCTGCGCGTCGAGGACCCGATACCGCAGTCGACTCGGCCCCCTGATCACCGATGGATGTGCGCATGACTGATCGCGAGACGTGCTTGGACGCGCTGGGAACGCTCATCGTCCGGGGGGACCCGGCCGAGCTCGCGGCCGCCCAAGATATCCTGCTGCGGTTCATCCTGCGCGAAGACGGTGCGGAGCGGCGAACAGCGGCCCTCGATGGGCTGCGCGCCGAACTCGCGTGCGAGACGCGGACCGGAGCCCGCTCCCGCGAGCAGCAGGCCTTCCACACGGTCCTCCTCGCGATGATCGAGCGGACCCGCGACATGGCGGGCGCGACGACGGTGTGAACGCCCGCGGAAGCGCAACGCGGTCCGTCGCGGCACGATTGTGCCGCGTGTCCCGTCAGATGCCGATGCTCGCTGCCCCGGCCGCGGCCGCCTGCGGAACGGTGGCGCCGTTCCGCAACGCCATCGCGATGGCGATCGACATGGTGTCGATGGCGAGCGCGCGATCTTGCCCGTAGTCGTAAGAGCTGCTTCTCCCGGAACTCAGCCGCGCGGAGTAGGCGTCGGGGAACGCCCGATCGATCCGCGTTCTGAGGAGCTGAGCGGCCGCGGCGTAGTTGGCTTCGAAATCGCGGCCCTTGCTCGCCGATGCCCCTTCGAAGGTGCCGGCTTCCTTTCGCCTGGCGATCGCATCGGAGCTGCGCTCCTGCGCGCTGCCAAGAAAAAACTGGATCGTTCTGGAGATCAGCCACCGGACGATGGTCATCGAAATCTCCTGGGGTGCTGGCGAATGCGTGCCTGTGCGGATGCATAGCACATCACGGCACGGCCTGAGCTTAAAAATACGGTTCCGGCGATTATTAATGTCCCCTGCCTGCTGCGGCGGGATGCTGGCTGGGACAGAGGTGTCCGGCTTTCCCGGTCACGGGCGGGCCCGCCTCGGTCGCCCCGCACATCGATACGGGGACGCTCGGGGGCGCGCCCGCACGCGGGCCGAACCCCGCGCGCCCACCGAAGTCATCGCGCGTCCCGGCCCCGGCCGTGCCCGCACCGCCGTCGGTCACGGCGAAGACGATGGCGAAGACGATGGCGAAGAGATCTGCGGACCCGGATGCAGCAGGGTCGTGACGTGTTCGGTCGCTTGCCACACGGGCCAGGAGCCCTCGCGCACGAACATGGCGAACGCCTCGATCACGTCCGGCCGGTCGAAGGCGCGCACGCCCTCCGGTGCGCGCCCGACGATGCAGGTCGCATCCGCCGCATCGGCGGCGGGCGAGCGGCGATCCAGTGAGAACATCACGCCCGACCGATCGGGCCTGAGCGCGTCCGGCAGGGCGTCGATCTTGCGCCAGAGGCAGAACCACCGGGCGCAGGCCTCCGGGCGTTCGCTGTAGATCCCGCAGCCCGTTCCGGTGCTGTGCCCGCACACGGTTCCCGCCGGCTTGTCGAGGGCGGGAATCGCCAGAACACGGCAGCACATTGTGCAGGAACCGCATGACCGACCGGGGACGGTGCGCTCGGGGGGGCGCGGGGCGCCCCGGCTCGGGCCGCCTCGGGCTCGTGCTTCGCTTGCGATCGGTCTGTCCTCGCTTGCCGTCGTCCGGCGGGGATGATCCTGGTGAGGCGAGGGCGGTGCTGCGAAGCCGTCCGGTCGCTGCACGCCCGCCGACCCTCAGCGCCCTCCATACCGTGCCGACAGCCGCTGTTCACGTCCCCCGTCCAGGTTGGCCGCCGTGATCGCGCCGGCCGGGAGGGCGTCGGCGACGAGGGTGCGAAGCGGCTAACGATCCCGCAGGCGGCGGGTCAGGCGGCCGGGCGCCGCGCGTGCCGCCACGCCGCGATCGCGCTCCGTCGCGCCTCGAAAGCCACGCGCAATCGCGTTCCGGGTGCGCCCTGACGCTCCGCGCCGAAGCCGTGGCGCAGAACGGCATCGGGCCCGAACACCCGTCGCATCTCGGCACGCCAGAGGCGGTCCGCGACGGCGAGCGTGGTCTCGGTTTCCGCGAGGCGTTCGATGTCCATGGCAGACGTCCTCAGCTCATCGCTGCTGCCACAACGCGCGGTCCTGTCGGGAGGTCCCGCGCGGGCGTCATCCCGGCCGCGGTCGCAGGGCGGTTCCGGAAATCGGCGCGTCAGAGGGCCCGCGCGAGGCCCGCTTCCAGATGGAGGGCGCTGGCGGTCTGCTGAGAGAGGCGGACGCCCGTCGGCTCGACCTCCGCATCGGCCTTCACCGCGCGGCGCACGATGGCCAGTGCCTCGTCCTCCGAGGTGGTGATCGCGGCGTAGAACATGACCAATTGGCCCGACAGCTCCGCGTCGTCGGGACGCGTCACCTTGAGGATGAAGGCCGTCTGATTGGGTTCGATCATCGCCGCGTCGGCCGAGTGGGTGTCCTTCGTCGTCGTCATGGATCGCAACAGCCTCGATCTGGGTCGGACCGGTCGACGTCCCGAGTCCGTTCAAGCGGACGTGAGCTCACCCTCCCGCACGGCGCGCTCGCCGCTCGCGGACTTGATGCGGTAAGTCGGCTCGCCGGACCGGTCGTCCGGCATCAGGCGGACGACCTCGAAGAGGCCGTCGACGGTGCTCTTACTGCCGGCGTAGCTGAGCCCCAGCTGCCGAACGTGCTGGCCGATCTTGAACTTGTGAGACATGGGTCGTCCTCCGGAGTGACAGCGCGCGGGCCGGGTTCGGGCTAGCGGCGTGCACGCGCCTTTCGGGCCGCGAACCGCGCGTCGCGGGCCGCCTTCTGTTCGGCAGCGCGGGCAACCTGCTGCTCCGCCATCTCGGCAGCCAGACGGTCGGACTCGGCCGCGGCGCGGGCCTGCGCGGCCTGGACCTCAGCCTCACGCTCGAGCTCGGCGGCCAGACGCACGGCTTCCCGTTCGGTCGCCCGCAGGTCCCGGGCCTGGATGACCGCGCGCCGCGCGGCCTGCCGAGCGAGCACGGCCGGATCATCGGCCGCCGGGCGTGCCCGGAACCGGGCCAGGGTGGCCTGCCGCGCTCTGGCCGTCTCTGCGAGACGATCGACGAGGTGATCGGTTTTCAAAGGCTTCACGAACTCTCCGTAGGCGCACCGGGCGTCAGCCCGGGTGGCGAGACATGGATGAGGCATGGATGAAGCCGCTCCGCGGCAGGAGCGGCTTCGACGTGCATCGCGCGGGGACGCGCGAGGCTCAGGCGGCCTGAAGGCTGCCGGCCGACTGCTTGCCGGTCCGCCGGTCGGTCTCCATCTCGTAGGAGACCTTCTGGCCCTCGTTCAGGCCCTGCATGCCGGCGCGCTCGACGGCCGAGATGTGGACGAACACGTCCTTGCCGCCGTCATCCGGCTGGATGAAGCCGAAGCCCTTGGTGTCGTTGAACCATTTAACGGTGCCGATGGTCATAGGTATTCCATATCAGTGAAGGCAAAAAGATAGGGCGGGCGCATGGATCGCACGCGCCCGGTCGCCGAATGTCGAAAATGGGAGAGATGCAGAACGCTCGCCCTGTTGAGGCGATACGGCCGGATACCTGGCCAAAAATCGATCTCACATCTGTAAGCCAACGGCGCATCGATGACAAGTATTTTAAAAAACTGCGCGTTTCACGCCGCGCTGTGCAGCAATAATTGATCCTGAAATTCTGCTCGGACTGCGCGCGAACGGCCCGGATGAACCGCCGCGTCCGCGTCCCTGCGCTCACGCGCCCGGTCGCCCGATTTCCGACAGTGCCGGCCGCCGCTCCCGCCCGACGAGGACGGGTGGCCGAGCGAGCGGAGCGGTCCCGCAGGCACGGCGCCGGCTCGAGCCCGCGATCCGCCCCGCGCGGTCTCCCCGGCGCGGATGCGGCGACGTGGACACCTGTCCGCGGGGCTGTGGGGCACTTTCTTTATCCGCACGCTATCCCAGCTTCGCGCGCCGGCCGTCGGGTTCGACGCGCCGTTCGACCCGGGAGCCCGCTCGCCGATGACTCAGGATCTGCCGGACTTTCCCCCCGAGGCGTTCGCCAAGCACGACCGTCGGCCAGATCCCGCGTTCTACGCGCAACCGCGCTTCGTGACCCATATCGACGACGCCGCGATCGCGGCAGTCACCGACCTCTACAGAGCGATCGTCCCGGCGGGCGGCGACATCCTCGATCTGATGTCGAGTTGGGTCAGTCACCTGCCGGACGAGATCACCTATGCCAGCATCACCGGTCACGGCCTGAACGCGGCCGAGCTCGCCGCCAACCCGCGCCTGACCCGGCATTTCGTGCAGGATCTCAACACCGAGCCGCGCCTGCCGCTCGACACGGCCTGCGTCGACGCCGCGCTGATCTGCGTCTCGGTCCAGTATCTCCAGCGCCCCGTGGCCGTCCTGTCCGAGATCGCGCGCGTGCTGCGCCCCGGTGCGCCGGCGGTGATCAGCTTCTCGAACCGCTGCTTCCCGACCAAGGCGGTGGCCATCTGGAACGCCCTCGACGGCGCGGGCCACGCCCAGCTCGTCGGTCTGTACCTCCAGCGCGCCGGCTTCGCCCGCGTCGAGGGACGCGTCCTCAACCCCGTGGGAGGCCCCGGCGACCCCGTGACGGCGGTGATCGGCTGGACCGCCGCGACCTGAGGAGCCGGGGCGCAGCACCGGCCTCTCAGGCGAGGCCGCGTGCCGGGAACCAGTTGCCGTGGAAGCCAAGCGGGATCCGGTGTCCGAGGCGGACCCGCGCCACGGGAGGTGCGTCGAACGCGCGCGCGTCGAGGATCGCGAAGTCGGTCGTGTCGCGGGCGGTGTCGATGACGAGCCCGACGAGCCAGCCCTCGTCCTCGCCGGCCCCGGCATGCGCGGGCACGAAGACGAACTCACCCGGGACGTGATCGGGACCGAAATCGTGCACGTGCCGCGCGCCCGTCTCGAGGTCGTGCTTGTAGAGCCGCGTCGCACCGGCGAGCTGCGTGTTGCCGTCGGCGGGGACGCTGACCGTGTAGAGGTAGCGGTGGCGCTGCCCGAGGCGCCGCTCGTCGAGGCGGGGGAATTCCTGCGCCGCGGGGTCGATCACGCGCCGCTCGACCCGACCCGTCGACGGATCGATCGTCCAGCGTTCGAGCCGGCCCGGCGTGTCGAGCCCGCCCCCGGGCGAGGCGAACACCGTCCCGTAGGCGACGACATCGAGGATCACGCGCCCGTCCGCGGCGTCGTAGGCGTTGGCGGCGTGGAACACGAAGCAGGGCTCGACGGCGCACCAGACGATGTCGGCGTCGCTGCCGTGCCGGGGGAGGAGGCCCACCCGGGCCCCGTGGCCGGGGTTCCAGCGGAACGGGAAGCGGTACCCGGCGAGCAGGGCCCGGAACGAGAACGTGACGGGCAGGTCCAGCACGATCACGAAGCGGGCCGTGATCGCGCAGTCGTGGATGCAGGGGCCGTGGGCGACCGCGACCGGCACATCCCGCACGACCTGCCCGCCCGGTGCGAGAACGACGTGGCGCACGCGGTCCCAGACGCGGCCGTCATACGCGACGGCGTGAGTCTCGCCGGTCAGCGGATCGCGGTGCGGATGACCGGTGAAGGAGCCGGTGAGCGTCCCGTCGAACGGGTTGTAGCGCTGCTCCTCCAGCGTCCGCGAGAGCTCGACGGGGAAGCTGCCGGCCTCCACCACCGCGAAGATCCGGCCGCCGATCTCGACGACGTTGGTGTTGACGGTGTCGTTGCCGCCCCGGCGCGGCCCGGGCGCCGCTGGCCGCCCGAGCGCCGCGGCGGCCTGGCGTGAGCCGATCCATCGGTTGCGATACCACCGCGCCCGGCCATCCTCGAGGGCGAGACCGTGCACCATGCCGTCGCCGAGGAACCAGTCGTGGCCCCGCGTCGCCGCTCGGACGGGGTTCGCCCCCATCTTGAGGTAGAGGCCGTCGAGGCCGGGCGGGATCGCCCCGGTGACGGGCAGGTTCTCCAGCGTCAGCTCCGCGCGCATCGGTTCGTGGACGCCGACGACGAAGGGATTCACCGTGCCGGGCAGCCGCAGCCGGTTGCAGGCCGCCAGCAGGCCGACGCCGATCTCGGCGGCCGCGCGGAAGGCCGACTGGACTCGTTTCGGCATCGGGCGCGATTCCACGATCGGGCGGCGGGCAGGACGACATCGACGCGAAGCCGGCCTTCCCCTGCCACCGAAGGAGGCCGCGCTCGCGTCTTCGCGCACCATACCCGAACGCGGGGACCGCGACGCGCGCGGCCGAACTCCGACGCTCGGCGCGGCCGCGTCCCGTCGATCAGGAGACCGGCATCTCGATCCGACAGCGCACGCCGTCCGCGCCGAGCCTGTAATCGACCGTGGCCTGGAGCGCGTAGGCCAGCGCCTCCTGGATCAGCTCCGTGCCGTAACCGCTGCGCGTCACCTGACCGGGATCGATGGTGACGCCGCCCTCTGTCCAGTCCAGGGCCAGGATCCGGCGGCCGCGCGAATCGGGAAGGATCGCCCAGGTGACGCGCAGCCGACCGGTCGCGTTCTGGAGCGCGCCGTACTTCACGGCGTTGGTGGTCAGCTCGTGGACGGCCAGGGCGAAGTTCTGCACCTGCCGCGCGGTCAGGTGTACCTCGGGGCCGGCGACGGTGATGCGGTCGGACGCGCCGTCCACGTAGGCGGCCAGTTCGGCCCGCACCAGCGCGCCGACCTCGACCGTGTCGCTGCCGTACTGGCTGAGCAGACCCTGCGCGCGGCTCAGCGCCAGCAGCCGCGCCTCGAACGCCTCGACCGGGCTGCCCTGCCGCAGCGTCCTGCCCGCCACGGCGCTGACGACACCGAGCAGGTTGCGCGTGCGGTGCTGCAGCTCGTTGATCAGCACCTCCTGCCGCGCCAGCAGCCTGTGGTGGTCCGTGACGTCGATGTTCACCCCGGACCATTTGCGGATCGACCCGTCCGGGTACGTGATCGGCACCGCGCGGACGTTCGACCACCGCCACGACGCGCTCGGGGCGTGCCACAGGCGGTACTCGTGATCGACCGCCGTCCGCGTCGCGACCGCCTGCCGCCACTTCGCCTCCGTGAGGGCCCGGTCATCGGGATGGATCGCGTGGACCCAGCCGCGCCCGAGCCACTCGTCCGGGCGCTGCCCGGTGAACGCGCGCCAGCCCGGGCTGTCGACCTCGATGACGCCCTCGGCCGACGCCTCCCAGCTGAACTGTCCGAACCCCTCGACCAGCCCGCGGAAGCGCTCCTCGCTCGCGCGCAGATCGTCCTCGGCCCGCTTGCGCGCGGTCACGTCGCTGGCGGCGCCGAACCATTCGCGGATCTCGCCGTCATCGTCGAGGAGCGGCACGGCCCGGGACAGCGCCCAGCCCAGGCTCCCGTCCGCCTGCCTGACGGGATGCTCCAGCTCGAACATCGTCTTGGATCGGATCGCCCGCCGGATCGCCTCGCGCAGGCGCGGCTGGTCGGCGGGATCGATGTAGGCGCTCAGCCAGTCGTCGTTCGGGGTGACGGTATCGGCCAGGAAGCCGCGACCCTCGAGGACGCGCAGCTCGCTCCAGTCCGGGCTCATGCGATAGATGACATCCGCACTGGCGGTGACGAAGGCGCGGAACCGCTCCTCGCTGGCGCGCAGCCGATCTTCGGCCCGCTTGCGCTGGAGGATGTCCTTGAAGAGGACCGCCACCTGCCGCCGTTCCGGCGCCCCGATCGGGAAGGCGTAGACCTCGTACCAGCGCCCGAGCGCGTCGGCGCGGTCCTCGAAGCGCTCGGGTTTGCCGGTGCGCACGATCCGGCCGTAGGTCTCGAACCAGTGCGGCTCGAGGTCGGGCGCCAGCGCCCGGATGGTCTGCCCGACCGCGTCGCGGAGGCCGGTCTGCTGCTCGAAGGCCGCGTTCACCGACAGGAAGCGGTAGTCGACCGCCTGCCCGGCCCCGTCGAACAGGACCTCGATGGTGCAGAACCCCTCGTCGATGGCGTCGAAGAGGTCGCGGTACCGGGCCTCGCTGGTCCGCAGCTTGGCCTCGGCGCGCAGGCGTTCACCGATCTCGAGGCCGGTCATGTGCACCGCCATCACCTGCCCGTCCGCGTCGCGCACGGGCATCAGGAGCGCGTCGAAGACGTCCTCCGCGGCCCCTCCGACGCGGGCGGCCAGAGGTTGCCCGGCCACCTGTACGGCCTCGCCCGCGAAGGCGCGCGCGTAGAAGGCCGCGACCGTCGCCCACCCCGCCGGAAAGGTCCGCGCCAGCGGCCGGCCGAGCCCCGCCGGGTGCCGGTCGCCGTAGAGCCGCGCGGCGGCATCGTTGTAGATCAGGAGGCGCTCGGGTCCGCAGACGAGGGACGCGACCAGCGGGCTGCCGAGCACCTGCTCGACCATGACCCTGAGGCGCTCCGGCCAGCGGGCGGACGCCCCCAGCGGCGTCTGTTCCCAAGCGAAGTCGCGGATGCGCGCGGCCATCTCGCCGCCGCCCTGTGGCCATGCCGACACTGATACACCGCCTCGGTGACGTCACGCGCCAGCATGTCCGCTCGCGGCGCGCGCAGCAATGATGGCGCTTCACCGGACGACGACTTCGACACGCCGCCGAGCGATGACACGAGCGATGACAGCATCCGCGGGAGCCGAGCGGTCTTCAGGAGCCGCGCCGGCGGCCGCGGGCGACGGGTGCGGACGCCGTCCGGCGACACCGCGCCGGTGACGGCCCGGCCGCTCCGGCGGAAGCTGGCCCGCGCCCTCAGGCCGTCGCGGGTCGCGCGAGCCCCAGCTGCTCCTCCACGCACCGACGCATCACGAACTTCTGGATCTTTCCGGAAACCGTCATCGGGAAGGCGTCGACGAACTGGATGTATTTCGGGATCTTCTGGCGCGCGATCTGCCCCTCGCAGAACGCGCGCACCGCCGACTCCGACAGGGTCTCACCGTCGCGCAGCCTGATCCAGGCGCACAGCTCCTCCCCGTATTTCGGGTCCGAGACCCCGAAGACCTGGACGTCCTGGATCTGCGGATGCCGGAAGAGGAACTCCTCGATCTCGCGCGGATAGATGTTCTCGCCGCCGCGTATGACCATGTCTTTGATCCGGCCGACGATGTTGCAGTACCCCTCCGCGTCCAGTGTCGCGAGGTCGCCGGTGTGCATCCATCCGGCGGCGTCGAGGACCTCCGCGGTCCGCTCCGCGTCCGCCCAGTAGCCGAGCATGACCGAGTAGCCGCGCGTGCACAGCTCGCCGCGCTCGCCCCGCGGGGTCACGCGTCCCTCGGAATCCACGATCTTGACCTCGAGATGCGGGTGGATCCGGCCGACGGTCGTGACGCGCCGCTCCAGCGGGTCGTCGCTGGAGCTCTGGAAGCTCACCGGGCTGGTCTCGGTCATGCCGTACGCGATGGTGACGTCGCGCATGTTCATCTGCTCAACGACCCGGCGCATCACCGCGATCGGGCACGGCGCGCCCGCCATGATCCCGGTGCGCAGGGAGCGGAGATCGAACTGCGCGAAATCGGGATGGTCGAGCTCGGCGATGAACATGGTCGGCACGCCGTAGAGCGCGGTGCAGCGCTCGGCCTGCACGGTCGCCAGCGTCGCGCGCGGATCGAAGCCCTCGCCCGGAAAGACCATGGCGCAGCCGTGGGTCAGGGCCGCGAGATTGCCCATCACCATGCCGAAGCAATGGTAGAGCGGCACCGGGATGCAGATCCGATCCTCGGCGGTCAGCCGCATCGCGCGGCCGACGAAGTGGCCGTTGTTGAGGATGTTGTGGTGGGTCAGCGTCACGCCCTTCGGGGCGCCCGTCGTGCCGCTGGTGAACTGGATGTTGGCCGCGTCGTCGAACTGCATCACGTCGGCGAGGTCGCGCAGCGCGGCCGTGCCGGCCGCGTCGCCCCGGGCCGCGACGGCGTCGAAGGCGATCGCGCCCGGGGCCGGCGGTCCGCCGATCTGGATCACCGCGCGCAGGTGCGGCAGACGCGCGGCGGAGAGCCGGCCCGGCTCGGAGGCGGCGAGTTCGGGGGCCAGGGTGTTGAGCATCCCGAGATAGTCGCTGTCCTTGAACGCCGTCGCCGTCACGAGGGCGGCGCAGCCGACCGCGTTGAGCGCGAATTCCAGTTCCGTCAGCCGGTAGGCCGGATTGATCGTCACCAGGATCAGCCCCGCCCGGGCGGCGGCGAACTGGGTCAGCACCCACTCGGCGCGGTTGAGCGACCAGATCCCGATGCGGTCTCCGCGCCGGAGGCCGAGGGCGAGCAGGCCGACCGCGACGGCGTCGGCGCGGTCCCTCAGCTCGCGCCACGTCCAGCGCGCATCCTGCGCGGGCGCGACCAGCGCCACGCGATCCGGCCACGCCGCGGCGGCGCGATCCAGGGCCTGGCCGATGGTCAGGCCGAGCAGGGGCTCACCGACCGCCCCGTGGACATAGCTCACCGCTCGGTCGCTCATGTCGTCCTCCCTCGTTCCTCCGAACACGTGCGCGGCCGCGGCGCCGAGGCCGCCCGCTCGATCAGGGGTGCGGCGGCGCGGCGGCCAGCGCGCGGGCGACCTTCGAGGCCGGCTCCCGGCCGAGCTGGGACGCGATCGACCGCCCGGCCGCGGCGAGGGCGTCGAGGTCGATGCCGGTCTCGATGCCCATGCCGCGCAGCATGTAGACGACGTCCTCGGTGGCGGCGTTGCCGGCGGCGCCCGGCGCGTAGGGGCAGCCCCCGAGCCCCGCCACCGCGGCGTCCACAACCGACACCCCGAGTTCGAGGCAGGCGAGGATGTTGGCCAGGGCCTGCCCGTAGGTGTCGTGGAAATGCAGGGCGATGGCCGTCATCGGCACGTCGGCGGCCACCCGCTCGACGAGCCGCCGGGCCTGGAGCGGCGTGCCGGTCCCGATCGTGTCGCCGAGGGCGATCTCGTGGCAGCCCATCGCGTGCAGGGACGCGGCGACCCGGGCGACCGCCGCCGGCACGACGTCGCCCTCGTAGGGGCAGCCCAGCACGCAGGAGACGTAGCCCCGCACCCGCAGGTCTCGCGCGCGCGCTGCCTCCAGCACCGGGGCGAAGCGGTCGAGGCTCTCGGCGATCGAGCCGTTGACGTTGCGCCGGGAGAAGCTCTCGGAGGCGGCGGCGAACACCGCGACCTCCCGGACCCCGGAGGCACAGGCCCGCTCCAGGCCCTGCAGGTTCGGGACGAGAACGGCATAGCCGACCTCGGGCCGGGGCCGCAGCCGCGCCAGGACCTCCGCGGTGTCGGCCATCTGCGGCACCCAGCGGGGCGACACGAAGCTGCCGGCCTCGATGCGGGTCAGCCCGGCCTCGGCCAGGGCCTCGATCAGCGCCACCCTGGCGGCGATCGGCACCGGCGCGGGCTCGTTCTGGAGCCCGTCGCGCGGCCCGACCTCGACCACCTGCACCCGGGCCGGATAGCTCATGCGGGTCGCTCCTCCGCCGCGAAGGTGACGATCTCGGCGCCCTCCTCGACCATGTCGTCGACGGTGTGGCGGATCTCGGCGACGGTGCCGGCCTGCGGCGCGCGGAGGGTGATCTCCATCTTCATCGCCTCGATCACCGCGAGCGGCGCGCCCTTCTCCACGGCATCGCCGGGCCGCACCCAGAGCTGGGTCAGGCGGCCCGGCACGGGCGCCGTCACCCGGTCGCTGCCGGACGCCTCGGTCCGGGGCGGGGCGAGGGGATCGACGTGGACCAGCGTCGCGTTCCGGCCGCCGACGATCACCGTCAGCTCCGCGCCGCTGCGGACCGCGCGCAGCCGGCGCCAGACGCCGTCCAGCATCAGCCGCTCGCCCTCTGCGTCCTCGGCGAGCGCCGCCAGGACGGAGCCACCCGGCAGGTCGACGCGGGCGCCGCCGTCGGGGAGCGGGTGCGTGCGCAGGGTGACGGGCGGGTCGTCGCCGTGGCGGAACTGCAGGTCCTGGTAGGGCTCCCCGTTCATCCGCCACGCGTCCGGATCGGCCCAGGGCGACCACGGGTCGCCGCTCGCCCGCGCCTGCGCGGCGACGGCCGCGCGCCGGTCGCGCAGGACGGTGAGGGCGGCGGCGGCCCAGAGCGCGGGATCGGCCGCACCGGTCACAGGCGGCGCCAGCAGGTCGTCGGCGTGGCGGGCGATGAAGCCGGTATCGAGGTCGGCCGCGCGGTAGGCGGGGTGGCCGGCGACGGCGCGCAGGAGATCCAGATTGGTCGTCACGCCGACGACCTCGTAGGCGGCGAGGGCGGCCGCGAGCTGCCGGATCGCGGCCGCCCGGTCCTCGCCCCAGACGACCAGCTTGGCGATCATCGGGTCGTAATCCGGGGTGATCCGGTCGCCCTGCACGATCCCGGTCTCGACCCGCACCCGCCCCGGCACCTCCGGCGGCTGGCGCAGGTGGGCGAGGGTGCCGACCGCCGGCAGGAACTCGCGCTCCGGATCCTCGGCGTAGACGCGCGCCTCGATGGCGTGGCCGCGCAGGGCCAGATCCCCGGCGCCGAGCGGCAGCCGCTCGCCCGCGGCCACGCGCAGCTGCCACTCCACCAGGTCGAGTCCCGTGACCATCTCGGTCACCGGATGCTCGACCTGGAGCCGGGTGTTCATCTCCATGAAGTAGAAGGTCTCGCCGTCGGCGATGAACTCCACCGTGCCGGCGCCGACATAGCCGACCGCCCGCGCCGCCGCGACCGCGGCCTCGCCCATCCGCGCGCGCCGGACCGGATCCATCCCCGGGGCGGGCGCCTCCTCGATCACCTTCTGGTGGCGCCGCTGGATCGAGCAGTCGCGCTCGAACAGCGAGACGGTGGTGCCGTGGCTGTCGGCGAAGACCTGGATCTCGATGTGCCGGGGGCGGGTCAGGTATTTCTCGATCAGCACCCGGTCGTCGCCGAAGGGCGCCCGCGCCTCGCGCTGGGCGCCGGCCAGGGCGGACTCGAACGCCGCGGGCGCCGCGACGACGCGCATGCCCTTGCCGCCGCCGCCGGCCGACGCCTTGATCAAGACCGGGTAGCCGATCCGGGCGGCCGCCTCCTTCAGCACCGGGAGATCCTGCGCGGCGCCGTGATAGCCCGGCACCAGCGGCACCCCGGCGCGCTCCATCAGCGCCTTGGCCTCGGCCTTGGAGCCCATGGCCCGGACCGCCGCCTGGGGCGGGCCGACGAACACGAGGCCGGCCCCGGCGCAGGCGCCGGCGAAGTCCGCGTTCTCCGACAGGAAGCCGTAGCCCGGATGGATCGCCTCCGCCCCGGCGCGCCGGGCGACGTCGAGGATCCGCTCGCCCACGAGGTAGCTCTCGCGCGCCGGGGCGGGCCCGATCGGCCACGCCTCGTCGGCCATCCGGGTGTGGCGGGCGCCGGCATCCGCCTCGGAATAGACCGCGACCGTGCCGATGCCGAGGCGCCGGGCCGTGGCGATCACCCGGCAGGCGATCTCGCCGCGGTTGGCGATGAGGATCTTGCCGAACATGGCCGCCCCCTCAATCCCGCCGCCACGGGGGAGGGCGCTTGTCGAGGAAGGCGGCGATGCCCGCCTGCCCCTCGTCCGACGCCCGGCGCCGGGCGATGCGCCGGCCCGTCTCGCGTCCCAGGTCGGCGTCCACCGGCCGCCCCTCGCACAGGAAGACGAGGTCCTTGGCCTCGGCCTGCGCGCCCGGGGCGCCCCGGAGGATGTCGCGCAGCACCTCCGCGCCGGCCGCCCCCAGCCGGCCGTCGGGCACCACCTCGTGCACGAGGCCGATCGCCCGTGCGCGCTCGGCGGAGAAGACCTCCGCGGTCTGGAACAGGCGCCGGGCCCAGCGCGGGCCGATCGCGTTGACCACGTAGGGGCCGATCGTCGCCGGGATGAGGCCGAGCCGCACCTCGCTCAGGCAGAACCGCGCGCTCTCGGCCGCGATGGCGACGTCGCAGCAGGCGGCGAGCCCGACGCCGCCGCCGTAGGCCGCGCCGTGCACGAGGGCGAGCGTCGGCTTCGGCAGCCGGTCGAGACTGTGCATCAGCCCCGCGAGCCCGGCGGCGTCGGCGAGGTTGCTGTCGAAGGACTGGCCGGCGATCCGGCGCATCCACGCGAGGTCGGCGCCCGCCGAGAAGCTCTGGCCGGCGCCCGCCAGGACGATCGCCCGGATCCCGGGCGCGGCGCCCAGCCGGTGCAGGGACGCGGTGAGGGCGGCGATCAGGCCGTCGTCGAAGGCGTTGTGCTGCTCCGGACGGTTGAGCGTCAGGGTGGCGACCCCGCGCTCGTCGACCGTCTCCAGCAAGGTGCCGCCCACCCCGCGCCTCCTACATCCGGAACAGGCCGAAGCGGGTCTCAGGCGTCGGCGCGTTGAGGCTCGCCGAGAGGCCGAGCGCCAGGACGCGGCGCGTGTCGGCCGGGTCGATCACCCCGTCGTCCCAGAGCCGGGCGCTGGAATAGTAGGGGTGGCCCTGCTCCTCGTACTGCGCCCGGATCGGCGCCTTGAACGCCGCCTCGTCCTCCGCCGACCACGTGCCGCCGCGGCCCTCGATGCCGTCGCGCCGGACCGTGGCCAGGACCGAGGCCGCCTGCTCGCCGCCCATCACGCCGATCCTCGCGTTCGGCCACATCCAGAGGAAGCGCGGCCCGTAGGCCCGTCCGCACATGCCGTAATTGCCGGCCCCGAAGCTGCCGCCGATCAGGACGGTGAATTTCGGCACCGCGGCGGTCGCGACGGCGGTGACCATCTTGGCCCCGTCCTTGGCGATGCCGCCGGCCTCGTAGCGCCGGCCGACCATGAAGCCGGTGATGTTCTGGAGGAACACCAGGGGCACGCCGCGCTGGGCGCAGAGCTCGACGAAATGGGCGCCCTTCAGGGCACTCTCCGAGAACAGGATGCCGTTGTTGGCGACGATTCCCACCGGGTAGCCCCAGATATGGGCGAAGCCGCAGACCAGGGTCTGGCCGTAGAGGCGCTTGAACTCGTCGAAGTCGCTGCCGTCCACCAGCCGGGCGATGACCTCGCGCACGTCGTAGGGCGTCCGGCGGTCCGCCGGCACCGCCGCGTAGATCTCCTCGGCGGCGTAGCGCGGCGGCTCGGGCTGCCGCAGCGCGAGCGCGGGGCGCTTCACCGCGTTCAGGTTGGCCACGATGCGGCGGGCGATGCCGAGGGCGTGGGCGTCGGTCTCCGCCATGTGGTCGGTCACGCCCGAGATCCTGGCGTGCACGTCGGCGCCGCCGAGCTCCTCGGCGCTGACCTCCTCGCCGGTGGCGGCCTTCACCAGCGGCGGCCCGCCGAGGAAGATTGTGCCCTGGCCGCGGACGATGATCGACTCGTCGCACAGCGCCGGCACGTAGGCGCCGCCGGCGGTGCAGGAGCCCATCACCACGGCGATCTGGGCGATCCCCTGCGCCGACATCGTCGCCTGGTTGTAGAAGATGCGACCGAAATGGTCCCGGCCCGGGAAGACTTCGTCCTGGCTTGGCAGATGCGCGCCGCCGCTGTCGACGAGGTAGAGGCAGGGCAGCCGGTTCTGCTGCGCGATCTCCTGCGCCCGGAGATGCTTCTGCACGGTCATCGGGAAGTAGGTGCCGCCCTTCACGGTCGCGTCGTTGGCGACGATCACGCACTCGCGCCCGGAGACGCGGCCGATGCCAGTGACGATCCCGGCCGAGGGGACCTCGCCGCCGTAGAGGCCGTGCCCGGCCAGCTGGCCGACCTCCAGGAAGGGCGAGAACGGGTCGATCAGCGCCCGGATCCGCTCCCGGGGCAGGAGCTTGCCGCGGGCGCGATGCCGCTCCCGCGCGGCCGCCCCGCCGCCGAGGCGGACGCGGTCGGCGGTCGCGCGCAGGTCCGCCACCAGGGCGCGCATGGCCTCGGCATTGGCGCGGGCCTCGGGCGCGCGCGGATCCAGCGCGGATTCGATCACCGGCACGGCGCCCGTCTCCCTCAGGCCGTCTCGGCGAACAATTCGCGGCCGATCAGCACGCGCCGGATCTCGCTCGTGCCGGCGCCGATCTCGTAGAGCTTGGCGTCGCGCAGCAGGCGGCCGGTCGGATAGTCGTTGATGTAGCCGTTGCCGCCGAGCGCCTGGATCGCGTCGAGGGCCACCGCGGTCGCGCGCTCGGCCGCGAACAGGATCGCGCCGGCCGCGTCCCGGCGCGTCGCCCGCCCGCGGTCGCAGGCCCGCGCCACCGCGTAGACGTAGGCCCGGGCGGCGTTCGTCGCCGTGTACATGTCGGCGATCTTGCCCTGCATGAGCTGGAACTCGCCGATCGGCCGACCGAATTGCCGCCGCTCGTGGAGATAGGGCAGGACGACGTCGAGGCAGGCGCGCATGATGCCGAGCGGGCCGGCGGCCAGCACGGCGCGCTCGTAGTCGAGGCCCGACATCAGCACGCCGACGCCGCGCCCCACTGCGCCCAGGACGTTCTCTTCCGGTATCTCGCAGTCCCGGAACAGCAGCTCGCAGGTGTTCGAGCCGCGCATGCCGAGCTTGTCGAGCTTCTGCGCGGTGGAGAAGCCGGGAAAATCCTTCTCGACCAGGAACGCCGTGATCCCCCGCGGGCCGGCCCCGGGATCCGTCTTGGCGTAGACCACCAGGATGTCGGCGTCGGGACCGTTGGTGATCCACATCTTGGTGCCGTTCAGGACGTAGCGGTCGCCGCGCCTGTCGGCCCGCAGCCGCATGGAGACGACGTCGCTGCCGGAGCCCGGCTCGGACATCGCGAGCGCGCCGACATGCTCGCCCGCGATCAGCCTCGGCAGGTAGCGCCGCTTCTGCGCGTTGGTGCCGTTGCGGCGGATCTGGTTCACGCAGAGGTTGGAATGCGCGCCGTAGGACAGCCCGACCGAGGCAGAGGCCCGGCTGATCTCCTCCATGGCCACCGCGTGCTCGAGGTAGCCCAGGCCGGCGCCGCCGTAGGTCTCCTCGACGGTGACGCCGAGCACGCCGAGTGCGCCGAGCTTGCGCCAGAGGTCGGCGGGAAACGCGTTGCTGACATCGATCGCTGCCGCGCGGGGGGCGATCTCGGCGCGGGCGAAGCGCTCGACCTCGGCGCGCAGGGCATCGGCCGTCTCGCCCAGGCCGAACTCGAAATCCTGCAGGCCGATGGGCATCGCGCGTCTCCTCGCCTGAGAATCGGGCACTCGCCTCTCTGAAACGAACGTACGTTCGTTAAGCGGTGCTGGCAAGGCGATTTACGAACGGTTGTTCGTTAGATTATAGCGGGGCTCGGCGTGAGCATTCCCCGGTGTCTGTTGCGCTCTGAACTGTCTTCGGAGTGTCTTCGTGGGTCGCACCGCCGGATCGAATGGGCCGCGCACGGCCGCCGCCATCCGCCAGGCCGGGCTTCGGCTCATCTACCGTCACGGCTTTGAGGCGATGACCCTGCGCGCCCTGGCCGCCGAGGTCGGGATCCAGGCGGCCTCGCTCTACAACCACATCCGCAGCAAGCAGGATCTGCTGTTCGACATCGTGCGCGACCACATGGAGACATTGCTGGCGCAGACCGACGCGGCGCTGGCAGCGGCGTCCGGCGGCCCGACGGACCGCCTCCGCGCCTTCGTGGCCCACCACGTCACGTACCATCTCGAGAAGAAGCAGGAAGTCTTCATCGCGAATTTCGAGCTGCGGTCGCTCGATCCGCCGCATTACGCGGCGATCGTGGCGCTGCGCCGGGACTACGAAGACAGGCTGGTCGCGCTGCTCGATGACGGCGTCGCCGCGGGCGCGCTCGACATTCGGGACTCGCGCGTCGCGGCCTACGCGATCCTCGGCATGCTCACCAGCGCCTGCACGTGGTACAGGCCCGATGGCCGGATGACCAAGGCGGAGATCGTCGACCTGCACACCGACATGGCGCTGCGCGGCTGCGTCCGGCGCCACCGACAGGCGATGGCCCGCGACGACTGAAGTCCTTCCGCGCGTCCAGAGAGTCGGGCCGTCTCGCCGACGGACAGCCGGCTCTCGAGGGCCGCCCTCGACGGTGCGGCCGTCGACGGGCCCGCGTATGGAGAATGCGCGCGGTCGGCTACCGGACGCGGGCTCGGCGCGCTCGGCGGGCGGGCTACCACCCGGGCAGCGGCGGACGCCTCAGATCAGTCCGCCGGACGGGGCGGCGGTGAGGGTCCTGCCGGCCCGCGTGACGAGCTTGGCGAAGGCCAGCGCGGCCGCCGAGGCCTGGGCCTCCGAGGGGAAGGTGCGATCCGATGTCAGGACCGGCATCTGTGTCGCATCGAGGAGCACCCAGGTCCAAAGACGGGTGTCGGTCGCTCGGATCTCGAAATGCATGGCGGGCTCGTCGGGCGCTGGGACATGCCCGCACCATGCGCCGCAAAAAGGCCTGCCGCGTTAAGAGCTTGGCCGGCGCAACAACCTGCATCGACCTGCACCGGGCTTGCCCCCGACATCCTCGTAGATCACAGGCGCAACTGCGTGCCGACGCGGGCGGATTCGACCCCTGCCGGGCCCGACTTGGCATGCCAGCTTGGCTTTATCCGCCCATTCGATGCTACCCTCGCGCGGTCGGAGTGCTGTGCCGACGGTGTGAGCAGGAGCGACATGGTAGAGCGGTACCATTTCCGCCTGAGAGGGCCGAACGAGGTCATCGAGGACGAGGAGGGCGTGCTGGCAAGCTCGATCGAGGTCGCCGTGGCCGAGGCAACGCAGTTGATCGCCGAGATGCACGCGCGGGGCGAACTGCCCGATCCTGACGAACGCTGGTGCGTGGAGATCCACATCGCCGACGGCACCGTGCTTCGTTCCCTTCAGCTGTACTGAGCGCTGGCCGCCGGGCGCGTGAGCTTGCGCAGGATCCGGCGGATGTGTTCGCGGAGGATGAGCGCCTCGGGCGGCGGCCCGGCACCCGGAGGCTCGACCGATATCTCCAGATCGCCCAGGACCGAGGCGTACATCGAGTTCTCCACGCTTTCCGCGAGCAGTAACCATCAACCCTAGCAAACCGTTGCAACCCCTATAAGTCAGGTTTCGCCCTACAGGACTCGGCAGTCTCTACGCGGAGGGGAGCGCCCGGACCGACAGAAGACTCCGGAACATGAAGTCGATCTCAGTATCGGAGCTCGCGCGGGCGAGTGCGCGGCAGGGTCTGCGGCGCGCACGCTGAGAAAATCCGGCGCCGCGCGGGCGGCGCGTGCTTGCACAGCCGCGGCGAATGCGGCGGCGCGCACGCTCACGCCTCGCCGGCGAGGCGCTGATGCCCGAGCGATCGCGGCGACGATTGTCCGGAACGACGGCCGAGGATCGCGGTCCGAGCCGCGCCGGGTCGGCGCCGGGAGCCGGAACCGCGACAGGGAGGCCGGCCGCGTCACCGGCGGACCGGGCGTGTCGAATTGGTCGCAGCGCGCCCGCGAGGCGCCGGATCCTCCCGCGGCGAACGCTCAGTCCGGTGATAGCGAGGTCCGGCCCGGTCCGGTGGATCGGGGCTCGGCCGCCCCCGGTCTGCCCGAGCCCCGAGCCGGCGGCCTGTCCATCGCCGACCATCGAGGTGCCGGTCCCCGCCATCCGCGACCGGCTCGCAGGATGCCCCGCGTCGCGGCCGGTCCGGGCGCGGCCGGTGCGCGCGGCGCTGCGACTGCACTGAGTGCGTGGCCGGCTCCGTCTCAGTTGGCGAGGAAGGCGGCGAGCCCGGCCAATCCCGACAGGGAAGCGCGGCTCTCTTCCATGCACCGCGCGTTCAGGTCCGCGGCCAGACCGTCGAGCTTGGCCTGAAGCAGGTTGATGCTCGCCAGGGACAGGTCGCCGGGGAGCAGGACGATCACGTCCCCCTCGTCGAGGTGTATCGTCTCGCGGATCGCAGCAACATCAGCCATGGATGCCTCCGTCGGGAATATTGATCTCTCGACCTGTCGCGAAGATCTCACGTTCCGAGGGCGCCGGCCGTGCTCGGGAGCACGCGCTCCTACACTGATCCGCGGGCGGGGCGCTGCCACGTGACCCGCGCCGGCCGGTCGGGCGGCTCCGTGCCGCCATCGGGTGCCTGCCCGCGACGTCGATCGCCGCGACAGCCGATACCCAGACCGTCCCCTGCACCGGCGAGCGCGGGGATGCGGATCTTGCTTGCCGAGGCCCGGCCATCGATGCTGCGCCCCCGGGCGCAACTTGCGATAGGAGCGGTTCATGGAATCGATCGGTCGTGACCTCCGGGAGATGCAGCGCATCCCACTCGCCGCATCGCATGTCGCCGCGATCCGGGGCATCGGGGTCGAGACGCGCTACCCGGCCGGAACCTTCGTCGTGCGCGCCGGCGACCTAGCCGACCGCTTCTACTACGTCGAGGCCGGCGAGATCGAAGTGGTCAACCCGTTCACCGACGAGCGACATCTGCCCGCGACGCTCGGGCCGACCCAATTCATGGGCGAGATCTCGTTCCTGAACGGCGGCGTCTGGTCGATGCCCATGCGGGCGAGCGCGGATACCGTCGTCACCGAGGTCCCGCGTCCGGCGATGCTGCAGCTGATGTCCGAGATTCCGGAGATGTCGGACATCATCATCACGGTCCTCGCCGCACGGCGGCGACGGCAGCTCGACGCGCATGACGGCACGCTCGTGCTCATCGGCGAGGATGACGACCGGAGCGTGCGACGGATCGCGGAGTTCGCGAGCCGGAACCGCCTTCCCTGCAGGTCCCATCCGCTGGGCAGCCCGGAGGCGGCGAGCGTGGCCAGAAGCTGCGCGATCTCGTCGGAGAGGCCGGCGGTCATCTTCGGCCGGGGCGTCGTCGTGCCCGATCCGACCCCCGCCAAGGTCGCGCGGCTGCTCGGCCTCGACTACAACCTCGTCGACGACGAGGCCTTCGATGTCCTCATCGTGGGCGGTGGCCCGGCCGGAGTGGCTGCCGGGGTCTACGCCGGGGCGGAGGGGCTCCGCGCGCTGGTGATCGAGGACGTGGCGATCGGCGGTCAGGCCGGCACCTCGAGCCGCATCGAGAACTACATGGGCTTTCCGACCGGCATCTCCGGGGCCGATCTCGTCTGGCGCGGGGAGGTCCAGGCGATGAAGTTCGGCACGCGGTTCGCGATGCCGCGGCGCGTTGCGAAGCTGGAAGGGCTGGAGGACGGATCGTTCTGCGCGACCTTCGACACGGGTCGGCGCGTCCGGGGGCGGGCGGTCGTGGTCGCGACCGGCGTCCAGTACCGCAGACTGCCGATCGAGCGCCTCGAGACATTCGAGGGGGCCGGCATCTACTACGCGGCGACCGAGATCGAGGCCCGTGACTGCCGGAATGCCGAGGCGATCATCATCGGGGGCGGCAACTCCGCGGGACAGGCCGCGATGTATCTCAGCCGCTCCGCCCGACACGTGCGCCTCCTCGTGCGCGGGCCGTCGCTCGCGACCTCCATGTCGAGCTACCTGTCGAGCCGGCTGGAGGCGGAGCCGGCGATCACCGTCGAGTACGGCGCCGAACTCACCGCTTTGCACGGCGATTCCCACCTCGAGGCGGTCACGATCCGCACCCTCGCCGATCAGACGACGCGCGTGGTCCCGACCTGCGCCGTGTTCGTCATGGTCGGGGCCGCCCCCAATACGGGCTGGCTCTCGGGGCTCGTCGAACTCGATAGCCACGGGTTCGTCATGACCGGAAACACGATCGGCGCCGTCTCACCCTACGCGACGTCGCGTCCCGGCATCTTCGCGGTCGGCGATGTTCGGGCGGGATCCGTCAAGCGCGTCGCGGCCTCGGTCGGCGAGGGCTCCGTCGTCATCTCGACGGTATGGGAGCACGTCCGAACATAGCGCACCTCGCCCTCGATCCGGCACGGACGGCCGATGCCTCTTCGAAGAAGTTCTTCGAGGGCTCTGCGCAATAGTGATGTCTATCAGGTCGTTCTCGCGCAAGACCAGCGGTCCTGTTTCCGAGCCGCGGCCCGGATCGTCGGGCCCTCAACAGCTCCGCATTAACCGCCTTGTGCGACGGTCGGGCGTCCCGGGTCTGGTGTCATCATGCGGCTGCGCACCCTCCTCGCCCTCGTCTTCGCCGCCGGAGCGCTGCTCCTGACGGCCGCCACTACGACCCTGGTCTCGCAGTTCGTCGCCGCGCGCGTGCAGATCCGCGCCGAGGCGCACACCGCCGAGCTCGCGGAGCATCTGCGCCAGATCATCGACGCCAACATCGCCGAGCGGCTCGGCGACATGGCCGTGCTGTCGTCGGTCGCCCGGACGAACGCCACGAAGCCCGAGGCGCAGCGCGCGTGGGTCGATGCCCTGCGCGAGAGCTACCCCGCCTATGCCTGGATCGGCTTCGCGGACCGGTCCGGTGTGGTCGTCGCCAGCACCGGCGGCATGCTGGAGGGCGAGAGCGTGGCCGCGCGCCCGTGGTTCCAGAAGGGCATCGAGGCCCCGGCCGTCATCGACATCCACGAGGCGAAGCTCCTCGCGAAACGCCTGCCGGCGCTGCCCTACGGAGAGCCCCGGCGCTTCATCGACGTCGCGATGCCGCTCCACGACGCGGCCGGGGCCCGGACCGGCGTCGTCGGCGGCCATCTCAGCATCACGTGGATGCGGGAGATGAGCCGGGCGGCCATCGCCAAGGCCCTGAAGCGCGAGCCGAGCGTCGAGGTGCTGATCCTCGCCGGCGACGGGACCGTCATCCTCGGCCCCGGCGATCAGGCCGGTCAGCGGATCGACGCCGTCCTGCCCGCGCTGCCGGAATTGACGAGCGGTGCCGAGCTCGCGAGCGCGCGCGGGACATGGCCCGACGGGGCTGATTATTTCACCGGCGCGAGCCGCGCCCGTCCCGCGGCCGATCAACCGACCCTGCCGTGGACCGTGCTGGTGCGGCAGCCCGTCGAGGTGGCGAAAGCGATCTCCGATCCGATCATCAACCGGCTGATGCTCGGTGGCGCCGCCTTCACGCTCCTGTTCGCGCTGCTGGGCTGGTCGGCGGCGGAGCGGCTCGCCCATCCGCTCCGCGCGCTGGCCGGGGCGGCCAGCGGCATCGACGCGTCCACGGGCGACAATCGCCTGCCGAAGCCGCGTGGCTACTTGGAGATCGCCGAGCTGACGGACGCGCTGACCTCGCTCCTGGCGCGCCTGGGTGAGCGCGATCAGGCCCTGGCCCTCGCCAATGTCGATCTCGAGCGCCGCGTGTCGGAGCGAACCGCGGAGCTCGCCGACGCCTGCGATCGCGCCGAGGCGGCCCAGGCGCGTGCCGAGGCCGGCGAGCGCGCCAAGAGCGATTTCCTCGCCACGATGAGCCATGAGGTCCGCACGCCGCTGAACGCCATCGTGGGCTTCGGTGACCTGCTCCGCGACGACGCCACGCTGACCCCGAGCCAGCAGCGCTGCGTCGACCAGATGCGGGCCGGATGCGAGGTCCTGACCACGGTGGTCAACGACATCCTCGATTACGCGCGCATCGAGGCGGACGGCATCGCGCTGGAGGCGGCGCCGTTCTCGCCGCGCGCCCTCGTCGAGGAGACCGTGGCCCTCGTCGCCGGAACCGCCGAGCGCAAGGGCCTCGCCCTGCGCTGGGAGAGCGAGGCGGGCACGGAGCAGCCGGTCGTCGGGGACAAGGCGCGGCTGAGGCAGGTGCTGCTGAACCTCGTCAACAACGCGGTCAAGTTCACGCAGCGCGGCGCCGTGACGGTCACGCTCACGCGCGCGCCGCGATCGGACGGCGTCGCCCTGCGCGTCGCCGTCCGCGACACCGGGATCGGGATCCCGGTCGAGGCGCAGGCGCGACTCTTCACCCGCTTCGCCCAGGCCGACAGCTCCACGACCCGGCGCTTCGGCGGCACGGGACTGGGGCTCGCGATCGCCAAGGGCCTGATCGAGACGATGGGCGGCACCATGGGGCTGGAGAGCCGCGACGGGGCGGGCTCGACCTTCTGGTTCGACGTGGTCCTCCCGCGCGCGCCGGCGCTCGACCAGCTGGTCCCGCCGGCTCCGCCGCGCGCGGTCGAGACGGATGGGTCCCGACGCGGGCACCTGCTCCTCGTCGAGGACGGGGCCATCAACCGCGAGATCGCCCAGATGGTTCTGGAGGCGATGGGATATCGCGTCTCCATCGCCTGCGATGGCCAGGAGGCCGTGGCCATGGTCCAGGCGCAGGCCTACGATCTCGTGCTGATGGACGTGGAGATGCCGGTCATGGACGGCATCACGGCCACGCGCATCATCCGCGGCCTCGGCGACGCGTCCGGCGCGGTGCCGATCATCGCGATGACGGCCCACGTCCTGCCCGAGCAGGTCCGGGCGCTCCGGGCGGCCGGCGCCGACGACCATGTCGGCAAGCCCTTCGATCGCGCGCATCTGCGCGCCGTCATCGAGCGCAACCTCGCGGGAACGGACGGTCGGTCGCGACCGGCCGCGTGATCGGCCGCCGGAATCAGGCCCGCAAGCGCTGCGCCAGAGCGCGCCCGTCCTCGAACAGCGCCAGATCCGACACCTGTCGCAGCCGCTGGCGGCCCATCGCGACGATGGCCGCACGCGCCTGCAGGAGGTGGTCGACTGCCAGGACCATCGGGTCATCCGCCGGCAGATTCGTGGGCGATGCGGCAGACGCGCACGTGACGCCGTGCAGGCCGGTCGGACAGGGCTCCGGCCTCGCGTCGGCCCTGTGGGACGTCCGGCGGACAGGACCGGCGCCTGCCCGGACCTGGTGAGCAGCGGGTTCGACGCCGCGCCCCCGATCTTCGACAACAGATCCGGGTCGCGTGCCTAACGCGGTTCTGCCGCCTTCGCGGGGCGCGCGTCGGTGCCGGCCTCAGAAGCGTAGGCATTGATGATCCCCGCCAGCAGGCCGGGAAAGCGCGCCTCCACCTCGGTCCAGCGAGAATGGTTGCGCACCTCGACGCCGTGCCGTTCGCTGCGGATCAACCCGGCCTCGCGCAGCACCTTGAAGTGGTTGGACAGCGAGGATTTCGGGATGACCCGGTCCCCGACCGCCGATACGGCCGAACAGGCCTCGACGCACCCGGCCTGCATGATCTTGGCGAAGATGGCCGCGCGGCTCGGGTCGGCGAGCGCGTGCAGGATGGCCTCCGGCCGCACGTCCTCGATGGCGGGGTGAAACAGGGATCTCATCTTTCGTCCATCTGGGCCCTTGAACGACGCTCCGTTAGTTCCGAAGTTCCGAACTATGGGACGATGGCCGCGATCCGCGGCCGGCCCATGCCGGAGATAGCATACATGTCGAAGCTTGCGGGCAAGGTCGCCGTCGTCACCGGGGCCTCGAAGGGCATCGGAGCGGGGATCGCCAAGGCGCTGGCGCGGGACGGCGCCGCCGTGGTGGTGAACTACGCGTCCAGCAGGGCAGGGGCCGAAGCCGTCGTCGCCGCGATCACGTCCGCCGGCGGCAGGGCCGTCGCGGCCCAGGGCGACGTATCCCGAGCTTCCGAGGCGCAGGATGTGATCGAGGCCGCGATCCGCGCGTTCGGGCGGCTCGACGTGCTGGTCAACAATTCCGGCGTCTACGAGTTCGCCGCGATCGAGGAGGTCACCGAGGAACACTATCGCCGCCAGTTCGACGTCAACGTACTCGGCGTCCTGCTGGCGACGCGGGCCGCCGCGAAGCATCTCGGCGAAGGCGCGAGCATCGTGAACGTCTCCTCGGCGATCACGCACGTGCACACCCCGACGGCGGCGGTCTACGCGGGCACCAAAGGCGCGGTGAACGCCATATCGGGGGTGCTCGCCAACGAGCTGGCCCCCCGCAAGATCCGCGTGAACGTCGTCAGCCCCGGCTACGTGGTGACCGAGGGGACGCACACAGCCGGCATCTCCGGCTCGGAGATGGAGGCCGGGATGATCGCGCAGACGCCCCTCGGCCGTGCCGGTCAGCCGGACGATATCGCCACCGTCGTGGCGTTCCTCGCGTCCGACGACGCGCGCTGGCTCACCGGCGAGAACATCACGGCGAGCGGCGGCATCCGCTGATCCACGAGGGCGGCCCCCGCGAGCGTCTGGGAGCCCGACTGCGCGCGGGGGCAGACCGTCGAGGCGGCGCGTCGCCGACGGGCAGGTCGCCGACCGATATCGTCCGCGTCTCCTCCCTCCGGCTCGCCGTCGGGCCGGGAGCGGACCGTTGCCGACACACCCCGCGGGGACGATGATCCGGCCGCCGGGCTACGCGGCAGGGACGGTCGTGTCAGCGAGCGGACGGGTCGCTCCCGAGCGCACGATGAGGCCGCCTTCCTCCGCCGGAGCGCATGCGGTTGAGCGGCACGCCGTCCGCGTCGGCCGCGGTGAGAAGGGGAGGGGAGTTATGATCCGGTCGCGATGGCGCCTCACCACGTTCGCCGAAGGGGATCACGCGTTCGCGCCACCGTCGACCGTGATGGTGGTGCCGGTGATCTGGCGCGCGGCGGGGCTCGCCAGGAACGCCACCGCGGCCGCGATGTCGTCCGGCGTCCCGTAATGGCCGAGCGCGGTCATCGCGCGCTGCATGTCCGCCTGCGCGCCGTCGGCCGGGTTCATGTCGGTGTCGGTCGACCCCGGCTGCACGAGGTTCACGGTGATGGCGTGCGGACCGAGCTCGCGCGCCAGCCCCCGGGTGAACGAGAGCAGGGCGGATTTCGACATGGAGTAGACCGTGACCCCGGGGAACGGGACGCGCTCCCCGAGACAGGAGCCGATCGAGATGATCCGGCCGCCTTCCGCGAGGTGCGGGATCGCCGCCTGCGACGCCAGCACGACGGAGCGCACGTTGACGTCGAGGATGGCGTCGATGTCGGCGAGGCTCATCTCCGCCACCGGGCCGCCGCGGGCGATGCCGGCGTTGTTGACGAGGATGTCGAGTCCCCCGAGCCCCTCGGCCGCCTCGTCGACCGAGCGCCTCACCGCCGCGGCGTCGGCGCTGTCGGCCTGGATGGCGCGGGCGCGGCGCCCCTTGGCCTCGATGGCGCGGACGATCTCGGCCGCCCGTTCGGCGGACCGCTCGTACGTGATGGCGACGTCCGCGCCCCGGTCGGCGAGCGCCAAGGCGATGGCCGCACCGATGCCGCGTGATGCGCCCGTCACCAGGGCGCGCTTGCCTGCCAGCTCACTCACGTCCGCCTGCTTCTGTAATGAACGACACAGAAATGGCTAGATGCGTTGTCGGTGTGGGTCAAGCGGTTTATATAACGATCGATGCAAAAATCGGCTTCGACGTCAGCGGCGGCCCAGGCAGCGACGCGTGTGGCGGCACGGTCAGCGCCGGCCCGCGGGCGCGGCCGGCCCCGCGCCTTCGACCGTGAGGCGGCGCTCGAGCAGGCGATGCGGCTGTTCTGGCGCCGCGGCTTCGCCGCGACGTCCATCTCCGATCTCACCGCAGTCATGGGGATCGGCTCGCCGAGCCTCTACGCGGCGTTCGGCTCGAAGGAGGCGCTCTACGCCGAGGCGCTGCGCCACTACGGCGACCGGTACGGCGGGATGGTTTGGGCCAACTTCGCCGCCGCCGCGACCGCGCGCGAGGCCGTCGCGGCGCTCCTGATGGACTCGGCCGCCGCGCTCACGGGCTCCTGCGGGCGCATCGAGCCGCTCGGCTGCATGGTGACGCTCTCGGCCGCCGGCAGCGAGGGACAGGCGGAGCTCGGCGCCCTGGTGTGCGCGGCCCGCGCCGAGGGGCTCAGACGGGTCGAGGAGCGGCTCGCGCGCGCGGTCGCGGAGGGCGAGATCGGCGCCTCCGTCGACCTCTCCGCACTCGCCCGCTTCGTGCTCACGGTGCAGAACGGCATGTCGCTCCAGGCCCGCGACGGCGCGAGCCGGGCGGCGCTCGAGGCCGTCGCCCGGCTCGCGATGGCGGGGTGGGACGCGTCTGCCGGCGCCCGCTAGCCGGGAACCGCCGCGGTGACGCCGCGCGCCGGCTTTCCCCTCGCCCGACCGGCACGCTGATCCGCCCTGCGTGACGTGATCCGCCCTGAGGGACGGCTCGGGGCCAGGACGGGAACGGATGGACGGGAACGGATGGACGGGTACGGGGCGGCCACCGGAGGACGGTGTCGCCCGGGGCCCGCGCCGCCTGAGCGCTGCGGAGGTGGCCGCTCAGGCAGAGCGGTCGCGTCTCAGCCCGGAGCCAGGCCGAGCAGCGTGCCGAGCGGGACCGACAGCGTGAAACCGCCGTAGAAGCCGTCCTTGGGGCGGCGCGCCGTGTAGGGATTGAAATAGGAATTGCCGTTCACGAGGTACTGCACGACCGGCTCCACGACCACGCCGCCCGGCATGGCGAAGTGGGCGTTGAGCTCGAACACGAACTTGTCCCGGGAGAAGGGCGCGCCCGTCCCGCCCGAGATGAAGTTCGCGTCGGCGAGGAAGCGCGTGTAGTTCTCGTTGAGGCGCTGCCAGTTGATCTTGATGCCGTAGGTGTCGAGGGGGCGGCTCTGATCCGGGGCCTGCAGGAGCAGTCCGACGAAGCTGTTGAAGCGGATCGGGATCGTCGGATCGAAGGCGTAGCCGGTCCCCGTATAGACCGAGATCGCGGTCGGGTGCGGATTGACCTCGCGCCCGCCGTCGGCCCGCCAGAGGGTCTGCGTGCCGGTCAGCACGATGCCCGAAGTCCCGGATTTCTGGAGGACCGGCGTGCCGGGATTGAGCCCTTTGGACGTTCCGAAGACGGTCTTGAAGTTGTCGTCGTGATCGGCCGAGTTGAAGAAGCCCGTCAAGGAGGCGCGTCCGGGATAGGCTTCCTGGGTGTAATCGGTCACGCGGCCGATCTCGAACATGGCGAGGGCCCCGGACAGGCGCTCGTAGCCCCAGTCGTAGCCCGAGAGGACGTTGGTTCCGGGATTCACGCTGAAGGCGCCGGCCTGGATGTACGTGGTCGGCGAGATCTTGTAGGCGAAATTCGCCCCCCAGACCGCGTAGAGCGGCGAAGTCCAGCCGGCATTGAGATACAGGATGTCCTGGAAGCAGGAGTTGATCGAGTTGCAGGGCGGCAGGGCGTAGTAGCGGCCCGGATGGGTGCGGCCGACCTCGATGACGAGGCGGTCGTCGAGCAGCTTCTGCTGATAGGTCAGGAGCGACAGGCGGTTGTCGTTCGGATTGTAGGGCGGCTGATACCCGACCGTCGTATCGCCGATGTCGCCGGCCATGTTGAGGTTGCGCACGAGGCCGAAGAGCGTCTCGGTGAAGTTGATGCTGCCGCCCGCGATGCCGGCGAGCTTCTGCATGTCCGCCGTCATCGACAGGACGAAGTACGCGGAATTCGATTGCTGCCCCGTGCGCAGGCCCGCGGACGGGTTGGCCTGATAGAAGTCGTACATGTTGATGTCGAAGGTGAAGCCGGCCGCCGCCATCTCCGTCGCCCACGGCGCGAGCGGACCGACGCGGATCGGGGACGCCGCCTTGGCGGCGATCTCCGGGTTCGTCCGCGCCTGCGTCTGATCGCTCAAGGTCTCGACCGGTGTCGCGGTCTGCGCGGCGGCCGGATGCGCGGTCAGTGCCGATCCGAGCACGAGCAGGCCTAGGACCGCGCCGGTCCCGGACGGTGAGGCGAAGCGCGACATGTCCCCGATCATCGTGATCTCCGTTCGGGGGCCCGGCCGGAGCGTGCCGGTGCGCGGGCCGGCCGCGGAGCGGCAGGCCGAGCGGCCGGGAGCCGTCGGAACCCATTCGGTGCCGGTGGTGTGACTGGTTCGGCGTTCTGCGCGCCTTCTCGATGACGGGCCGATCACGGTTCGGTCGTCAGCCGAATCCGGTCTCGCCGAAGGACGCCGCTACACTCGCGGGTCCGAACTCATCGCTGACTCAACGTGTCATGAGAGATTCCGCATCGTCAATGGGTGATGCATGGTTTTTGTGTAGTCTGACCGAGTCGAGATTTTTTGGTCACAGTCGAGCCGGGCAAGGCCGTCTCGGCGCGTAATGCTGGGGCGACGGTTTAATCCCACTACTTTTGCTTAAGTCATCGACAAATCATCCACCTCGCGTTGTATCGGCGCGACGTCGGATCGCAAATTGGCTCATAAGACGTGACCGATGGCATTTTTGCTCACCGTATGAGCATCCTCAGCGATAAAGGGCTGATAATCGGCAGCGCGTTGAGTCTGTGAGCATTGTGCTCGAACTTCACGCACCGCAGCGCCGCGCGCGCGGCGACGAGCGCCGATCCGCTCCGTTCGCGCGGTTCGCGGCCGTGGCACGTGGCTTGCTGTGTGGTTTTTGACCGATGTGTGCTGTCGGTCGACAGGTGGAGGGCGACGGGATGGATCGCAGGCGGTTCCTTCGGCGGCTCGGTGCGATGGCCGCGTGCGCGCAGATCAACCCCGACGTCCTGATCTCCCCGGCCTTCGCCCAGAGCGCGCGGCCTCTGGTCTTCCTGTCGGCGGAGAACATCACCGGGAACTGGGACCCGACGGCCCACACGACGCTCTCGCAGAAGAACATCGAGGGGTTCGTGATGGGCTTCCTCACGCGCACACCGATGACGCTCGATGATCCCGGCAAGGTGGTCTACGAACTGGCGACCGACATCAGGCTCCTCGACCCGCACCGCCTGCAGATCACCCTGCGCGACGGGGTCACGTTCCACGACGGGAAGCCGTTCAAGGCCGAGGACGTGAAGGCGACCTTCGAGTACGGCGCGCAGCCCGATCGACCGGCGCAATGGTATCCCGGGCCGACCGACACGCTCACGATCACGACGCCCGACGACCGCACGGTGATCGTCGACACGACGAAGGGCGGGTATCCGGCGCACCTCTTCGTCTTCCTGGCCTCGTTCCTGCCGATCATGTCGGCGAAGGACGTGGCCGAGGGGCCCGGCGGCATCCTCGCCAAGCGCCTCAACGGCACGGGCCCGTTCCGCTTCGTCGAGCAGCGCGGCAACACCACGGTGCTCAAGGCCTACGAGGGCTACTTCAAGGGAAAGCCCGCGATCCCCGGCATCGACTTCACCTTCACGGCGGATTCGACCACCCGGATGCTCTCCCTGATGAACGGCCAAGCCTCCATCGTCGAGCGCCTGGAGCCCGAGCAGGTCGAGACCGTCAAGGGCAATCCGAAGATCGCCGTCAGCCGGATCGTCTCGGTCGAGAACAAGTACCTGTGGTTCCGGTGCTCCAAGCCGCCGTTCAACGACGTCCGGATGCGCCTCGCCGCCTGCCACGCGATCGACCGGAGCGTGATCCTCGATGTCCTCGGCTCCGCGGGCCACGCCTCGTCGAACTTCGTCTCGCCGGTGAAGTTCGGCTACGTCGACCTGAAGAACTATCCCGCCTACGACCCGGACAAGACGCAGGCGCTGCTGGCGGAGGCCGGCTTCCCGAAAGGGAAGGGCTTGCCGCCGCTGGAATACATCACCTCGGTCGGCTTCTACCCGAAGACCAAAGAATACGGTGAGATCATCACCGCGATGCTGAACGAGCAGGGCTTCCCGGTCACCCTCACCGTGCTGGAACCCGCGGCCTGGAACGAGCGCCTCTACCACCGCCCCGGCGGCGGACCGGGCCACATGATCGATTGCGGCTGGTCGACCGGATCGCCCGAGCCCGACCTCGTGCTGCGCACGCATTTCCACGCGTCCTCGCACCGCATCACGGGTCTCGAGGATCCGGAGGTCGACGCGAGCCTCGACAAGGAGCGGAACGCGCCGACCCTGGAGGCGCGCAGGACGATCCTGCAGACCGAGACCATGCCGCTCCTGGCCGCCAAGGCGCCGGCCCTCTCGCTCTTCACCTCGGCGATGATCCACGCGATGCAGGCCGACCTGAAGGGCCTGTTCATCTACCCCGACGGCTCGATCGACGCCGCGCGCACGGCCTGACCGGAACCCACGCCCCGCCGCGTCCGGCGGCGCGCCATCCCATAACCCCATCGTCCGATGTTCGTGCTCAGCTTCCTCGCCCGGCGCCTCGCGCAGGGGGCGATCATCATCACCCTGGTCTCGCTCCTGATCTTCACCCTCCTGCGCGTCGTTCCGGGTGACCCGGTGCGCCTGATGGTCGGCGGGATGGCGCCGGATTCCCTCGTGGAGCAGATCGCCGAGCGGATGGGCCTGCGCGATCCGATCCTGGTCCAGTTCGGCCGCTACGCCGGGCAGGTGGTGCGCGGCGACCTCGGCCACAGCTTCGTGCGGCCCGCGAACGGCGCGGCCACGGGCGGGGCGAACTTCGACGACGCGACCCGGGCCGAGCGGGCGCCCGTCGCCGCCCTCATCGGCGAGGCGCTGCCGATGACGCTGCAGCTCGCGGCCCTGGCGCTGACCTTCGCCCTGGCGTTCTCGTCGCTCGTCGGCATCGCCGCGGGACTCAGACCGGGCGGACTCGCGGACCGGTTCGCGTTCGCGGTCTCGTCGATCTTCATCTCGCTGCCGAACTTCTGGTTGGCGATCGTGCTCGCGCTCCTGTTCTCGGTGAAGCTCGGCTGGCTCCCGGCGGTCGGCTACGGGGGATTCTCCTACACGATCCTCCCGGCCATCGTGCTGGCGGTGGAGCTGTCCCCGGTGCTGATCCGGACCCTCTCGGGCGCCGTGGCCACCCAGATGGGCGAGGCCTACGTCGCGGTCGGCCGCATCCGCGGTCTCACGGAGACGCGGATCGTCGGGGCGCACGTCCTGCGCAACGCCGCCGTGCCGCTGCTCAACCTCCTCGGCGTCCAGTTCTCCAGCCTGCTCGGCGGCGTGATCATCGTCGAGTACATCCTCGACTATCCCGGACTCGGCCTGCTCACCATCAACGCCGTGCTGCAGCGCGACTTCCCGCTGATCCAGGGCATCGCGATCGTCACCAGCGCGATCTTCGTCGTGATCAACATCCTCGTCGATCTGGCCGCCACGATCATCGATCCGAGGCTCGCGTACTGATGGGCGTCGAGACGAGCCTCACCCTGGGGGCCGCCCCGGTCGACACGGAAAGCGCCCGCTCGATCGGGCGCCGCATCCTCGGACGGGCGGCCCGGGCGACCGGCTTCCGCATCGGCCTCGGTCTGTTCGGGATCCTGGTCCTGGGCACGCTCCTCTATCCCGAGTTCAGCGGCCTCGATCCCGGCAAGATGGATGTCCGCGCCCGCCTGCTGCCGCCGCTCCTCGCCGGTCCGCACTGGCGCTGGGCGCACCCGCTCGGCACGGACCAGATCGGCCGCGACATGCTCGTCCGCTGCCTGATCGGCCTGCGCTACTCCTTCCTGATCGGCGTCGCCGCCACCGCGCTGACCCTCGTCATCGGCTGCGCGCTCGGGATGGTCGCGGGCTACCTCGGCGGCCGGACCGACGCGGTGATCATGCGCGTCACCGACGCGCAGCTGTCGATCCCGATGATCATCCTGGCGATCGCGGTGCTCGGCGTCTCCAGGCCGACGATCCCCGCCATCATCCTCGTGCTCGGGCTGTCGAACTGGCCGGTCTACGCCCGCGTGACGCGCTCCGTCGCGATGGCCGAGCGCGGTCGCGAGTACGTCCGGGCGGCGCAGGTCTCGGGCGCGAGCCATGCCCGGATCGTGCTGACGCTGCTGACGCCGCTCCTGGTGCCGCCGATCCTGTTCACGGCGGTGCTCGACATCGCCCGCATGATGATCTTCGAATCGACGCTCGGCTTCCTCGGTCTGGGCGTGCAGCCGCCGACGCCGACCTTCGGGAACATCATCGCGGATGGCCGGAAGTATCTGCTGAACGCGTGGTGGATCGCCACCATGCCGGGCGTGTTCCTCGGCCTCACGCTCGTCGGCCTCAACCTGATCGGCGCGGCGTGCGAGCGGGCGCGCAACGCGATCCACGGAGGCGCCTGATGGACACGCCGCCGGTCCTGTCCGTCCGCGACCTGAGCGTCGACCTCGCCGGGCCCGTCGCCGGGCGGCGGATCCTCGACGGCATCGCGTTCGACGTCGCGCCGCGGGAGATCGTCGGCGTGGTCGGCGCCACCGGCGCGGGGAAGACGGTCCTGGCGAAGGCCCTGGTCAACGGCCTGGAGCCGCCGCTCGCCGCCCGCGGGACGGTGCGCTTCCGCGGGCAGGACATC
The DNA here is from genome assembly GCF_053345825.1 of Methylobacterium sp. C33D. Lineage (NCBI taxonomy): Bacteria > Pseudomonadati > Pseudomonadota > Alphaproteobacteria > Hyphomicrobiales > Methylobacteriaceae > Methylobacterium > Methylobacterium sp. C33D. The sequence goes on along the minus strand of NZ_JBKFAV010000031.1, from coordinate 7,945 downwards.
CTCGGCCTCGCCCCGCGCGCGATGCGGCCCCTGCGCCGGGAGATCGCCTATGTCGGCGCCAACCCGATGGGCGCCCTCGACCCCACGCTGCCCGTCGGCCACCAGATCGCCGAGAAGATGCGGGCCGTGAATCCCGCCGTCGCGGCGGCGGAGGCGCGCCGCCGGGTCGTCGCGCTGCTCGACGCGGTCCGGATACCCTCCGCCGCCCGGCGCTTCCACGATTACCCGTCGCAGTTCTCCGGCGGCATGATGCAGCGCGCGCTGCTGGTGGACGCGATGATCTCGGATCCGGCGCTCCTCGTCGCCGACAACGTCACCCAGCCCCTCGACGTGACCGTGGCCGCGCAGGTCATCCGCCTGATGCGCGAGCTCACGGAGCGCTTCCAGACGGCGATCCTGTTCGTCTCCTCGTCGCTCCCGGTCGCCCGGGAGGCCGCGTCGCGCACGCTCGTCATCGATGCGGGCCGCCTCGTCGAGGAGCAGCCGACCGAGGCGCTGATCGCCCGGCCGCGGCACGCCTACACCCGCGATCTGGTCGCCCAGATCCCGACCATCTGGGCCCGCTCCCCCGCGCTGCCGCGCACCGGCGTGCCCGCGCGCGACCGGTCCGAAGCGCGCCCGGTCATCCGCCTGGAAGACGTGTCGCAGACCTACCGGGTGCGGGAGCGGGGGACCTTCGCGGGGACGAGCGCGCTCCGCGCCGTGCGCGGCGTGACCTTCGACATCCACAAAGGCGACAGCTTCGCGGTGGTCGGGGAGAGCGGCTGCGGCAAGTCCACCTTGATGCGCCTGCTCAGTCGCCTGGAGCGCCCCAGCGGCGGCCGGATCCTGTGCGACGGGCAGGACATCGCACCGCTCGCGGGACCGGCTCTGCTCGGGTTCCGCCGCAAGCTCCAGCTCGTGCTGCAGGACCCGTTCAACTCGCTGCCCCCGCGCACCGGCATCGGCGCGATGCTCGAGGCGCCCCTGCGCACCCACGGGTGGCGGGATGCCGCCCGCATCCGCGCGCGCGTCCGCGCGGTCATGAACGATGTCGGCCTCAGCACCGCCCTCTACGACGCGCTGCCCGTCGGCCTCTCCGCGGGGCAGCGCCAGCGCATCAACGTCGCCCGCGCGATGGTGCTCGAGCCCGAGATCCTGCTGATGGACGAGACGCTCTCGGCGCTCGACCAGACCGAGCAGTTCCGGCTGCTCGCGCTGTTCGAGAAGCTCCAGCGGGCACACGGCCTCACCTACATCTTCATCAGCCACGACCTCGCGATGGTGCGCAAAGCCTGCAACCGCGTCGCCGTCATGTACCTGGGCGAGGTCGTGGAAATCGCCGACAACGAGCGCCTATTCTTCGATCCGGGCCACCCCTACACGAGGGCCCTGCTGTCGGCGATGCCGACCCTGGAGGAGCGCCGCTACCGCCCCGAGGAGTGCCTCCTCGACGGCGAGCCGCCGAGCCCGATCGACCTGCCGGCCGGCTGCGCCTTCCGCTCGCGCTGTCCCCGGGCCTTCGCGCCCTGCATCTCCGAGGGGCCGAACCTCGTGACGCGCGGTGCGGGCGCGCTCGCCGCCTGCCACCGCGTCGCGGCTCCCGGCGCGCGGCCGATCCACGCCGAGGCTGCGGGTTAACAGATGACGCGATCCGATGAATTGCGGCCCGTCGAGGACCGTGCCAACCCGTTCCAAGGTTGTGTCCCTTCGCGAGGGATTACAACCCTTGGGAGACGGACGCCGATGAGTATAACCGAGCCGCGCCTGCAACTGATCCTGACGGAGTTGCAGCGCGACGGTCGCGTATCGGTCAACGAGTTGGCGACTCGCCTCGGAATCAGCACCGAGACGGTCCGGCGCGACCTGCGGGACCTTGAGATGCGCGGGCATGCCCGCCGGGTCTACGGCGGCGCCGTCATCGACCAGAAGAAGGACGATCAGCCCTTCGACGAGCGGGCGCGCGTCGGCATGCGCGAGAAGGCGCGCATCGCGTCGGCCGCCCTGGCCCTGGTGGAGGACGGCATGACCGTCTTCATCGACACCGGCACCACGACCCTGGCCTTCGCCCGGCAGCTGGTCGGCCGGCGGATCACCATTCACACCAACTCCATCGGCATCGCCACCCTGCTCGCCGACGATCCGCAGTCGCAGGTGACCGTGCTCGGCGGCGAGATGAAGCCGCATTACCGCGGGCTGTTCGGCCACCGCACCGTCGCGGCCGTGCGCGAGCACGTCTACGACCTCGCCGTCATGGGCATCGTGACCGTGCATCGCGAGCACGGCTTCATGGATCTCGGCCAGGAGGAGGCGGTCCTGCGCCGCGCCGCCGTCGAGCAGACCCGGCGCTCGGTGATCCTGGCCGACAGCTCGAAATTCGGGCGGCTCGGCACGATCCGGACCCTCGGTCTCGGCGACGTCGACACGCTCGTCACCAACGCGCCGCTGGCGAGCGACTTCGCCGACGCCTTCCGACAGCTGAACGTGGATGTGCTCCATGCCTGAGACACCGCCGCCGTCCTCCGTGCGGATCGATGCCGCCCGCCTCCACGGGATGATGGACGCCGTATCGCGCTTCGGCGGCGGCGGCGACGGGTCGATGACGCGCCTCGCGCTCTCGGCCCAGGACGGCGCCGCCCGCGACTGGCTCGGCGCCTGGTTCCGGGAGAACGGGTTCGCGCCGCAGGTCGACCGGATCGGCAACCAGTTCGGCCGCGTCGACCTCGCCGGGGGCAACGCGCCGACCGTGATGGTCGGCTCGCACCTCGACAGCCAGCCCAACGGCGGCCGCTTCGACGGTGCCCTCGGCGTCGTCGCGGCCTGCGAGGCGATCCGGGCCGTGCGCGCGTCCCTCGCGGAGCGCGGGCTGCGGTCGGCCTGCAACTTCGTCGTCGCCAACTGGACCAACGAGGAGGGCGCCCGCTTCCAGCCGAGCCTCCTCGGCAGCAGCGTGTTCGCCGGCCAGGCCGAGCTGGCCTGGGCCCTGGAGCGGCGCGACGGCGCCGGGATCGCGGTCGGCGCGGCGCTGGAGGCGATCGGCTATGCCGGGACCGACACGGTCCCGGTCCCGGACGCGTTCATCGAGCTCCACATCGAGGGCGGCCCCGTGCTGGAGCGGGAGGGGAAGCGGTTCGGCGCCTTCACCCGCTACTGGGGAGCCACCAAGTACCGCCTCGCCTTCCTCGGCCGGCAGTCCCACACCGGCCCGACCCCGATGGCCGAGCGCCGCGACGCCCTGCTGGCGGCCGCCTACCTGATCGCCGACCTGAAGGACATGACCGGCGATTACGGGCTCGACCTGCACACCTCGGTCGGACGGCTGGAGGTCTTCCCGAACTCGCCCAACACCGTGCCGAGCGAGGCGGTGCTGTTCATCGAGCTGCGCTCCGGCGCGCCGGCGATCCTCGAGGAGGCCGAGGCCCGGCTCCGGACGTTCATCGACGCGGCGGCGGCGCGGGCCGGCGTCGACTCGGAGGTCCGCGCCATCGATCTGCGGCCCGCGGGCGCCATGCATCCCGGCCTCGTCCGGCTCGCGGAGCGGGCCGGCGCCCGCAACGACGCGCCGCCCCGGTTCCTCGACACGATCGGCGGCCACGACGCGATCAGCCTGGCCGCTGTCTGCCCCGCGATCGTGCTGGCGGTGCCCTGCCGGGACGGGGTGATGCACCATCCCACCGAGTTCGCGGCCCCGGAGGATCGGGCCTTCGGCACCCAGGTCCTGGCCGAGATGCTGATGCTGCTGGCGACGGAGGGGCTCGCGGCCCTCGGCACCGGGGGAGAGGGCCGGTGAAGGCGCCGGGCGCGCCCGACGGCGCTCACGAGCGGCTGGCCGAGGAGGCCCTCGCGGCGATCCCCCTCCTGGCGGACCGGCCGGTCCGCTACGGCGTGGCCTGCCCGGGCGCGGCGTCGCCGTCGTACCACGGCGTCGAGTCGGCCACCTTCCTGGTGGCGGCGGCGCCGGATGCGGAGCCGGACTACTTCCTCAAGGTCACCGAGCCGGCCGCCGCCGCCCTCATCGACCCCGCCGCCGCGTTCGAGGCCGCGACGCGCGTCGCCGCGCTGGGACTCGGCCCCGAGCCGCTGCATCTGGCGCGGGCGCAGGGGGCGATCCTGTTCCGCCGCCTCGGCCCCGAGTGGCGCCCGGCGTCCCTCGACCGCCTGCGCCAGCCCGACGCCCTGGCGGCGGTGATCGGGGCCTTCGACCGCATCGCCGCCGGCGCAGCGTTCGGCCGCCGGTGGAGCGTCTTCGACGGCATCCGGACCCTGCGCGCGGCCCTCGGCGCCGAGGGCGAGACCCTGCCGGCGGACCTGCCCCCGGACGCGTGGTTCCTGTTCGACTGGGGCGATGCCATCGAGGCGGCGCTCGCCGCCGCCGGGACCGGGTGCCGCCCGGCCCACGCCGACCCGCACGCCTCCAACCTGCTGTTCGCGCCGGACGGCGCGCTGCGCCTCGTCGACTTCGACATGGCCTGCGATACCGACCCGCACCATCAGCTCGGCGCCTTCCTCAACGAGGCCTGCCCGTTCGAGAGCGAGATGCGGCTTGGCATCGAAATCGCTGAGGGGGCCTGCCGGGCGGACGTGTTCAGCCGCTGCCGCGCCTACGCCGCCGCCGACGACCTGTACTGGGGCCTGCGGGCGCTGGCGATGGACCGCGTCTCGCCCCGGCGGAGTCTGGAGTTCCGGAAATACGCGAGCTGGCGGTTCCTGCGCTGCCGGGCGCGGGTCGGCCGCCCGGACTTCGAGGAAACCCTGAGGACGCTGTGAGGAGCGCGGCATGATCCCTCTCGGAAGCGGGCGCACGGAGGCCGAGCGGGCCTTCGAGGCGACCCTTCACCGGGTCGCCCCGTGGCAGGGGCGGCCCATGCGCTACCGGCCGGTGCTCGGCGGCATCAGCAACACGAACTGGCGCGTCGAGGTCGCGGGCGAGGCGCACCCGTATTTCGTGAAGATGCCCGGGCGCGGCACCGAGATGTTCATCGATCGGGCCGCCGCCCGCGCCGCGAGCCGGCAGGCGGAGGCGATCGGCCTCGGCCCGCGCACCTTCGACTATCTCGACGCGGACGACGTGGAGATCGCGGAATTCGTGGAGGGCCGCCGGCCCTCGACCAACCGCGACTTCGCCGACGCGGCCGTGCGCAACGAGGCGATCGCCCTCTATCGCCGCTTCCACGGCGCCCCTCTGCTGCCGCTCACCAAGACGGTGTTCGACATGATCGACGAGCACGACCGTCAGGCCGTCGATCTCGGCGCTCTGCTGCCGCCCGACCAGGCGTGGCTGACCCGTCAGACGCGCCTCGCCCGGGCCGCCCTGGAGGCCTCCGGCATCGACCTCGTGCCGTGCTTCAACGACCCGATGCCCGGCAACTTCCTGATCGGGGAGGACGGCTCGATCCTGCTGATCGACTTTGAGTACGCCTCCAACAACGATCGCCTCTACGATCTCGCGATCTGGAGCGGGGAGATGTTCTTCTCCGAGGACGTCGATCGCGCGATCATCGAGGCGTATTTCGGCCGGTACAGCGACCAGCTCTTCGCCCGGTTGATGGTGCACAAGGCCCTGGCCGACGTGAAATGGTCGACCTGGGCGATGGTGCAGAACCGCATCTCGGACCTCGACTTCGATTTCTACAAGTACGGCATCTGGAAGCACATGCGCGCCCGATCGATCATGAACGACACGCGGTGGCCGGCCTTCCTGAAAGCGCTCTGAGCGTGCCGGACATGCTTCCCCCCGCGGACGAGATCCTGGCCTTCGCGACCGGACTCGCCGACGCGGCCCGACCGGTGGCGATGCGCCACTTCCGCACGGCCCTCGACATCGTCGCCAAGGCGGATGCGAGCCCCGTCACCCTGGCGGACCGGTCGATCGAGGCGCTGCTGCGCGAGCGGATCGCGGCGCGCTTCCCGGAGCACGGCATCGTCGGCGAGGAGATGGGCGTGACGCCGGGCCGGGGTCCGGTCTGGGTCATCGACCCGATCGACGGCACCAAGAGCTTCGTGACCGGGCTGCCGCTGTTCGGAACCCTGATCGCCCTCCTCGACGGCGGACGGCCGACCATCGGCGTCATCGACATGCCGGCCCTCGGCGAGCGCTGGACGGGCATGCCGGGCGCGGCCACGTTCAACGGGGCGCTGGCCCGGGCCAGCACCTGCCGGACCCTCGCCGCCGCGCGGTTCTTCACGACCACGCCGGACGGCTTCTCCGGGGCGGACGCGGCGCGCTACCGGCGCCTCGTCGACCGCGTCGGCATCCGGCGGTTCTGCGGCGACTGCTACGCCTACGGCCTGCTGGCTTCCGGCCATTGCGATCTGGTCGCGGAGACCGGCCTCCAGCCCTACGATTACCTCGCCCTCGTCCCGGTGATCGAGGCGGCCGGCGGCGTGATCACCGACTGGGCGGGCTCCGCGCTGACCCTCGACTCGGACGGGCGGGTGCTCGCCGCCGCCACACCCGACCTGCACGGGGCCGCCCTCGACATCCTGCAGGATCGGGTTCCCTGAGATCCGACAGCGCGCCGGGAGCGCCCGCATGGCCTACGCGACGACGATCGAAGGCACACGCTTCACCTTCCCCGACCTGCGCAGCCTGCTCGCCAAGGCCACGCCGGAGCGCTCGGGCGACCAGCTCGCCGGGCTGTGCGCGGAAGGGCCTGTCGAGCGCCTGGCCGCGCAGATCGCCCTCGCCGACCTGCCGCTGAGGACCTTCCTGGCCGAGGAGCTGATCCCCTCGGACGAGGACGAGGTCTCCGACCTCATCGCCCGCCGCCACGACGCGCAAGCGTTCGCGCCGGTCGCCTCGCTGACGGTCGGCGCCTTCCGCGAGTGGCTGCTCGCGCCCGCCGCCGACGCCGCCGCCCTCGCCGCCCTCGCGCCCGGCCTCACGCCCGAGATGGTCGCGGCGGTCTCCAAGATCTGCCGCCTGCAGGACCTCGTCGCGGTCGCCGCCAAGCGGCCGGTGGTGACCCGCTTCCGCTCGACCCTCGGCCTGCCCGGGCGCCTCGCCACCCGCAACCAGCCCAACCACCCGACCGATTCCTCCGAGGGCATCCTGATCTCGGCCCTCGACGGCCTGCTGATGGGCTCGGGCGACGCGGTCATCGGCGTCAACCCGGCGACCGATTCCCTGCCCGACTACATCCGCATCGTCGAGCTGCTCGAGACCCTGCGGCTGCGCCTCGACGTGCCGACCCAGCACTGCTGCCTCGGCCACGTCACCGTGGCGATCGCCGCCATGGCCCGGGGCGCGCCCGTCGACCTCGTGTTCCAGTCGGTGGCCGGCTCGCAGAAGGCCAATGCCGGCTTCGGCGTCGACCTCGCCGTCCTGCGCGAGGCCTCGGACGCGGCGCGCGCCCTCGGCCGCTGCCCGGCGGGCGGGCAGGTCATGTACTTCGAGACCGGCCAGGGCTCGGCGCTCTCGGCCGACGCGCACTGGGGCGTCGACCAGCAGACCATGGAGGCGCGCGCCTACGCGGTGGCGCGGGAGTTCGACCCGCTGCTCGTCAACACGGTCGTGGGCTTCATCGGCCCCGAGTACCTCTACAACGGCAAGCAGATCATCCGCGCCGGGCTGGAGGACCATTTCTGCGGCAAGCTGCTCGGCCTGCCGATGGGCGTGGACGTCTGCTACACCAACCACGCCGATGCCGACGGCGAGGACATGGACGCGCTGCTGACCCTGCTGTGCGCGGCCGGGGTCAACTTCGTCATCACGGTGCCGGGGGCGGACGACGTGATGCTGAACTACCAGTCGCTGTCGCACCACGACGCGGTCTTCGCCCGCGAGACCCTGGGTCGCCCCCCGGCGCCGGAATTCGAGGCGTGGCTGCGGGCCGTGGGCATCACGGACGGGCAGGGCCGGCTGGCCGGCGCGGCGGGCGCGCTGCCGCCGGCCCTGGCCGAGGCGTCCCGGCTCCTGCCCGGGCGGGCGGCGTGACCGGCGAGCCGGCCGGGCCGGCCCGCCCGG
>NZ_JBKFAV010000030.1:0-78558 GCF_053345825.1 Methylobacterium sp. C33D | reverse complement strand
CCCGCGCCGGCGGCCGCGCCGGCCGCGGCGCATCCGGCGCCGGCCGCCGCGGCGCGCCCGGCGACCCCCTTCACCCTGCGGCCCAAGGTCCGCACCCGGTCTCAGCCCCGGGCCCTTCTGATCGGCTCCTCCACGGGCGGGCCGCGGGCCGTGGGCGAGATGCTGGAGGGCATCGGCGCGGCCGCCCTGCGGCGCCTGCCGGTCCTGATCGTCCAGCACATGCCACCGATCTTCACGGCGGTCTTCGCCGAGCACCTGTCCACCCGCACCGGGCTCCCGGCGGCCGAGGGCAAGGCCGAGGAGCGGGTCGAGCCGGGCCGCATCTACGTGGCCCCGGGCGGCCGCCACATGGGGCTGGCCGCCGGGGCCGGCGGCCCGATCATCAAGCTCACCGACGGCCCGCCGGTGAATTTCTGCCGTCCCGCGGTCGACGTCCTGTTCAAGGACGCGGCGGTGGTGTTCGGCGCCGCCACCGCGACCGTGATCCTCACCGGCATGGGCTCGGACGGGACCAACGGCGCCCGGGCGCTCACCGAGGCCGGCGGCCCGGTCCTCGCCCAGGACGAGGCCACCAGCACGGTCTGGGGCATGCCGGGCAGCGTCGCGCGGGCCGGGCTCGCCGAGGCCGTGCTGCCGCTGCCCGAACTCGCGACGGCGCTGCGCGCCATGATCACGGGGCAGCCGGCATGACCGAACTCGAGTTCGAATTCCTGCGCACCTTCCTGAAGCAGCGCTCCGGCCTCGCGCTGACGCCGGAGAAGCGCTACCTCGTTGAGAGCCGGCTGACCCCGGTCTGCCGCCGCTTCGGGCTCGCCAGCCTCGGCGACCTGATCGGCACCCTCAAGCTCGCCCAGAACAGCACGATCGAGCGGGCCGTGGTCGAGGCCATGACCACGAACGAGACCTTCTTCTTCCGCGACCGGATCCCGTTCGACCTGTTCCGCGACACGCTCCTGCCCGACGTGCTGGCGCGCAATGCCGGCCGTCGCCGGCTGCGCATCTGGTGCGCGGCGGCCTCCACCGGGCAGGAGCCGTACTCGCTGGCCATGCTCCTCCAGGAGGCGGCGCCGCGGCTCGCCGGCTGGCAGGTGGAGATCGTCGCCACCGACCTGTCGACCGAGGTGATCGAGAAGGCCAAGCTCGGGCTGTACAGCCATTTCGAGGTCCAGCGCGGCCTGCCGGTGCAGTGGCTGATCAAGTACTTCACCCAGGTCGGCGAGCAGTGGCAGATCGCCCAGAGCCTGCGCAGCATGGTGGATTACCGGCAGCTCAACCTGCTGCACAGCTTCGCCTCGCTGGGCCAGTTCGACGTGATCTACTGCCGCAACGTGCTGATCTACTTCGACGCGCCGACCAAGTCGGACGTCCTGGCGCGGCTCGCGGCGCAGCTCGCCCCGGAGGGCGCGCTCCTGCTCGGCGCCGCCGAGACGGTGATCGGCCTGACCGACCGGCTGTCGCCGAACCCGAAGCATCGCGGCCTCTACGGCCACGCCGAGGCCGCGGCGCGCCCGGCCGAAGCGGCGCCGCTGCGCATGGCCGCGAGCCTCTGAGCGGCGCGATCGGGGTTCCCGGCCGCGCCGACGCGGCCGTCCCGTCACCGAGGCCGTCCCTTCACCGCGGCGGGGATCCGGGCGATCGCGGAAACGCGGCCTTAAGGATCGCGTGGGTAATTTGCACACGGACCCGCCGCCGGGCGAATCCGGCTCATCCGTGACCCGAGCCCCCAATGAGTACCGTCTCATCCACCGCGACAGCGCAGCTCGCCGCGCAGCGATGGTCGCCGCCGCCGTCGCCCAAGACCCAGATGTCCGACACGATCAGCAGCGCGCTGTCGGCCGGCACGATCAGCAGCACCGACGCGACGGCGCTCACGAGCGCCCTGAGCAGCATCGATTCGAGCCTGTCGTCGGACAGTTCCGCCTCGAGCAGCACCGCGACAGGGTCGAAGCTCGACCCGTCCTCCATGAAGGACCGGATCGACGGCCTGATCGCCGATCAGGTCAGCAGCGGCAGCCTCACCGCCGACCAGGCCACGGAGCTGAAGAACCTGTTCGCCAGCCACGGCCGGAGCACCCAGAGCACCGACGCCGCGGGCGACGGGACCGGCGACGTCGCCGGTCCGGACGGCCCGCCGCCCGGGCCCCCGCCCGGCCCGCCCCCGGGAGACGCCGCGGGCGGCGCCGGGACTGGCCTGTCGGCCTCAGCGTCGGCCTCGACCACCTCGGCGGCGGGGACGACGAACGACCTGCTGTCCACCTTCATCCAGCAGCTCCAGAGCAGCCAGTCGGGCAGCGCCGGCTACGGGGCGAGCGGCACCGCCAACAGCGGCACCGTCTCGGCGCTCCTGGTCGACTTCCGCAGCTGAGGCCGCGGCCCGTCCCGGCGAGGGGCCGGGGCGCGAGGTCGGGGCGCGCTCGGCGGGCCTCCCGCCCGGCGCATCGCCCGCCTGCGCGCGGCGGGGTCGACCCCGGCCGCGCGACGCGGCATCACGGCGGCGGACAGGGTCGGGAGAGACGGCATGGCGGCAGGATCGGGGACCGGGTTGCCCAAGGTCGCGTTCATCGGCACGGGCGGGACGATCTCGTCCCTCGGCCGCGACGCCCTCGACATCCTCGACTACACCGCCACTGACCGGCGCCTCGAGGCCGGCGCGATCCTGGACGCCGTCCCGGAACTCGCGACGGTGGCCGCGGTGGTGCCGGTGCCGTTCCGGGCGGTCCCGAGCCCGGCGATCGGCTTCGCCGAGTGGCGCGACCTCGTCCGCCTGTGCGAGCGCCTCGCGGCGGAGCACCCGGATCTCGCCGGCATCGTCATCGGGCACGGCACCGCCACCCTGGAGGAGACCGCCTACGCCCTCGGCCTCACCCTGACGGTGGATCTGCCGGTGGTGCTGGTCGGCTCGCAGCGGCCGATGAGCGCCCTCTCCACCGACGCCAAGCTCAACCTCGTGGCGGCCGTGCGCACGGCCGCGGCGCCGGCCTCCCGCGGGCGCGGCGTGCTGGTGGTGCTCAACGACGAGATCCAGGCGGCCCGCGAGGTGACCAAGACCTCGGTGGCCCGGCTCCAGACCTTCCGGACCCCGGATTTCGGCGTGCTCGGCCACGTCGACGGCGAGTCCGTCCGCTACTATCGCCGCTCCGAGCGGGCGCACGCGCCGGGCACGCCCTTCGACATCCGGGCGCTGTCGGCGCTGCCGCGGGTCGACATCGCCTACGGGTACGCCGACGCCGACGGCACCGCGGTCCGGGCCTTCCTGGCCGCCGGCGCGCGCGGCCTCGTCGCGGCCGGTCTCGCCCCGGGCATGACCCCGCCCGCCGAGGCCGACGCCCTGGAGGCGGCGGCCGCCGCCGGGATCGTGGTGGTGATGTCGACCCGGGCCGGCAGCGGCGTGGTCCCGCTCACCACCCGGCTGCGCAGCCGCGGCATCCTCAGCGCCGACAATCTCACCCCGCAGAAGGCCCGGATCCTGCTCGCCCTGGCGCTGACCGTCACGGCGGAGCCCGAGGCGGTGGCGCGGCTGTTCGCGACCTACTAGGGGCCGCGCCCGCCGGGCCCCGGACGCTCCCCGACGCGCACGGGCCGCCACGCGCGAGCCCGTCGCGCGCCTGCGGGACGCGCCGGCGCGGCGGGCCGCATGTGCGATTTGGTCCAGAAAGTCCTGCCGGACCCGGATAGGTCACGGATCAGTTCGGTGCAGTCCACCTGAAGGGGCCTCGTCCCGGAAGACTGTCATCGGACGGAACAAGGTTCTGAAAGACGCCATCAGCATTGCGGAAGATGCTCGGGATCGGCTTCCGCGCAGGGCATGACGGTTCGCGTGCCCGCACAGGGATTCACGGCCATGCGCGCGACATCCATCGTTTCCATGACGCTGGCGCTCTCGGTCCTGTCCGGACTGGGCGCCCGGGCGGAGACCGCCCGGAGCGCCTCCGCGACGCTGGCCACCGGCGCCAGCGCTGCCGCGATGTACAATCTCGGGATCCTCTACATCAATGGACAGGGCGTGAAGCAGGATTTCGGCACGGCCGGACGCTGGTTCGAGAAGTCGGCCGCCGGCGGCGACGTCGACGCCATGCTCAACCTCGGCAGCCTGTACTACAACGGCCAGGGTGTGAAGCAGGACTACGCCGCCGCGGCCGCGTGGTTCGAGAAGGCCGCCCGGGCCGGCAACGCCGAGGCGATGAACAACCTCGGCAGCCTCTACGATGCCGGCCAGGGCGTGACGCAGGACTACGCCACCGCCCGCAGCTGGTACGAGAAGGCCGCGGCCGCCGGTGCCGCGTCGGCCATGTACAATCTCGGGCTTCTCTACACCAACGGTCAGGGTGTCGGGCAGGATTACGGCGCGGCCGCGTCCTGGTTCGGGAAGGCCGCCGCCGGCGGCAACGTCGACGCGATGAACGCCCTCGGCAGCCTGAACCTCAACGGTCTGGGCGTGAAGCCGGACGCCCCCGCGGCCCGCCGCTGGTTCGAGAAGGCGGTCGCCGGCGGCAACGTCGACGCGATGAACAACCTCGGCAGCCTCTACCTGAACGGCCAGGGCGTGAAGCCGGACGACGCCGCGGCCCGCCGCTGGTTCGAGAAGGCGGCCGCCGCCGGCCACGCGGAGGCGATGAACAATCTCGGCTTCCTCTACCTCAACGGTCGCGGGGTGAAGCAGGATTTCGACGCCGCCCGGCGGTGGTTCGAGAAGGCCGCCGGCGGGGCCGCGGCCGCGGGCGTCCCCGGCGACATCGCGCTCCGCTAGGGCAATGCGCCGGCGGGGTCGCGGTCGAGACGCGCACCTGTCATGCCGGTGGGCGCGGTCCCGAACGGGCCGGATGGGACGCGGATCGGGCGCGTCCGTCTCCGACGGGACCCCTCCGCAGGGACCAGACATCGATGCCGCTGATCGACTCCGCCCGCTCGCTCCTCCTCGTCATCGACGTTCAGGTCCGGCTTATGCCGACGATCGCGGAGGGGGACGGGGTCGTCGCCAATGCGGGCCGCCTCCTCGCCGCCGCGCGGCTGCTCGACGTCCCGGTCCTGGTCACCGAGCAGAACGCCGCCGGCCTCGGGCCGACCGTGCCGGCCCTGGCGCCCGAGCCCGGGACGGTCTTCGCCAAGATGAGCTTCGGCGCGACCCGGACGCCCGGCTTCCTCGAGCGCCTGCCCGCGGACCGCGACCTCGTGGTCGGCGGCTGCGAGGCCCATGTCTGCGTGCTGCAGACGGTTCTCGGGCTGCGCGAGGCCGGTCGCCGCGTCGCCGTGGTGGCCGACGCCGTGGGCTCGCGGCGGATCGGGAACCGGGAGGCGGCGCTCGCCCGGATGGCGGCCCACGGCGCCGAGATCGTCACCACCGAGATGGTGGCGTTCGAGTGGCTCGGCACGGCGCGGCACAGGCGGTTCCGCGACGTCGTCAGGCTCATCAAGTAGGCTCCGCGACGGTCCTCGCGGCGGTCCTCGCGGCGGCCGCGCGCGCCTCAGGAGCCGTCGAGGGCCGCGCGGGTCTGCGGGTCGGGTCCGATATCGTCGGTGCCGGTCATGCCCAGCACCTCGATCAGGCGGGTCCGGGCGCGGCTGACCCGGCTCTTGATCGTGCCCACCGCGACGCCGCAGATGGCCGCGGCCTCCTCGTAGGTGAAGCTCTGGGCGCCGACCAGGACGAGCGCCTCGCGCTGGGCCGGCGGCAGCTGGTTCAGCGCGCTCTGGAACTGCGCCATCTCCATCCGGATCTCCTGCTCGGGGAGGGCGGTCAGGCGCCCGGCATGGACGCCGTCGGCGTCCTCCACCTCGCGCTTGCGCTTGCGCTGCTCCGAGTAGAACAGGTTCCGCAGGATCGTGAACAGCCACGCCGTCAGGTTGGTCCCGCGGCGGAAGCTGGCCGCGTTGATCCAGGCGCGCACGAGCGTGTCCTGCACGAGGTCGTCCGAGCGGTCGAGGTCGTAGGTCAGCGAGAACGCGAAGGCCCGCAGCGCCGGGATCGCCCCCAGCAGGAGGTCGCGCATCTCCGCGTCCGCGCCCCGGGGGGCCGGACCGGACCCGCTCCCCGCGGGGGCGGCTTGCAGCATCAGGGTCATCGCGAGGCCTCCGTGTCGGAGTGGGCGGCGAGTTCGTCGAGCAGCGTCCGGAGCCGGTCCGGAATCGGCAGGGCCAGGACGCCCGCGTAGTGCAGGCGCAGCCCCCGCCCGATCCGGTCCCGCGCCCCGTCGTCGATCGGCCGGCCGGGGCTGCCGTCCGGCACCGGGCGGGTCGCGGCCGCGGCGCCCGTTCCGGCCGCGTCCGCGGCGCCCGGAATCCCTGGATCGTCCTCGGTCCCTGACATGGTCGCGCCCCCCGGTCGTGCGCGATGGGGCCCCGAGGGGCCCGGCGCTCCGCCGGACCGTTGTCCCCGTCGGTTCGGCGAAGACGCGTCTCATCGCCTTCCGGCAGCGCTGGTAGGCGCGACGGATTTAATCGGTTCTGAACTCCGCATTCATCAAATTTTAATCTTGAAATGGCCCAGCTTATGCCGGATTTAATCCGTAAAATTTCAGATACAATTCAGAAATACTTGTTTTTAGCTTGGCCGTGACGACACTCATCCTTCGCACCTGAACGGCGGATGAGTGCGCCGCACCCCGGGCCGGGACGTCCCGGCCTCTCGGCCGATCGATGGGCATCGCGGCCGGCCGGGCCGACGGTCGCCGCGCGCGTCGCGCCCCGTCAGAGCGCGCCGCGACGGCCCCGCTCAGAGCTTCACGCCCTCGAGATAGCCGCGGTTCCAGGTGGGGCTGATGAGGATCTCGTTGACGCAGACGGAGGCCGGCAGGCGGGCGACGAACAGGATCGTCTCGGCGAGATCCTCCACCTGCAGCATGCGTCCGCGATCTTCCGCGGTGACGGGAACCGGCCGCTTGTCGAGGAGGGGCGTCGCGACCTCGCCGGGGCAGATGCAGCAGGACCGGATCCCGTGCCCGCATTCCTCCTGGTTCAGGCTCTCCGAGAGCGCCACCAGCCCGTGCTTGGCGGCGGAATAGGCGGGTCCCGTGAGTTTGGACACGTAGCGGCCGGCCCAGGAGGAGACGTGGACGATCAGGCCGCTCCCCTGCGCCCGCATCGTCGGCAGCACGGCCCGCGACGCGTAGAAGGGGCCGTTCAGGTTGACGCCGACCACGGCGTCGATGCCGGCCGGCGTGATCGCGTTCCAGCCGCGCTGCGGCACGTTGAGGCCCGCGGAGTTCACCAGCAGGTCGCAGCGCCCCCAGGCGGCGTGGACCGCCTCCCAGGCCCGCTGCACGTCCTCGGCCACGCCCATATCGGCGGGGGCGACCAGGGCCTCGCCCCCCGCCGCGCGGACGAGATCCGCGGTGCGGTCGAGGGCGTCCCGCCCCCGGCCCGTGAGCGCGAGCCGCATGCCGGCCCGGGCCAGCGCCAGGGCGGCCGCCTGCCCGATCCCGGATCCGGCCCCCGTCACCCAGGCGACCTGCCCGTCGAGCGCGCGCATCATGGCGTTCGGCTCCGTCGCTACGGCTTGGCGACGAGCGGGCAGCCGCCGTCGGCCAGGGGGCGGAAGGCCTGCTCGGCGGGGATCGTCTCCAGCACCTTGTAGAGGTCCCACGGGCCCTTCGACTCGGACGGCGCCTTCACCTCGAACAGGTACATCGGGTGGGTCTTGCGCCCGTCAGCCCGGACCACGCCCTTGCCGAACAGCGGGTCGTCGGTCGGGTTGGCCTTCATCCACGCCATGGTCTTCTGCGGGTCCGTCGACTTCGTCGCCGCCACGGCCTTCAGGTAGTGCAGGAGCCCGGCATAGACGCCGGCATGGTTCATCGTCGGCATGCTGTTGCCGTTGCGCGGGTAGAACCGCTCCGCGAAGGCCCGCGTCCCCGGGTTGAGATCCCAGTAGAACGACTCGGTCAGCACCAGTCCCTGCGCGGTCTGCAGGCCGATCGCGTGGACGTCGACGGCGTAGATCAGCAGGGCGGCGAGTTTCTGGCCGCCGTCGGTCAGCCCGAACTCGTGCGCCTGCTTGACCGCGTTGACCGTGTCGCCGCCCGCGTTGGCCAGACCCACCACCTTCGCGCCCGAGGCCTGCGCCTGCAGCAGGAACGACGAGAAATCGGTGGCGGGGAACGGCACCCGGGCTGCGCCCAGCACCCGCCCGCCGCCCTGGTCGACCACCGCGGTGGCCTCGTTCTGCAGCGAGAGGCCGAAGGCGTAGTCGGCGGTGAGGAAGTACCACGTGTCGCCGCCGCGCTTGAGCATGGCGCCGGCCGTGCCATGCGCCAGGGCGTAGGTGTCGTAGGTCCACTGGATCGTGTTCGGCGAGCACTGCTTGCCGGTCAGCTCCGTGGTGCCGGCCCCCGAGTCGATGAAGATCTTGTTCTTCTCGCGGGTGACCTGGCTCACCGCCAGCGCCACCGAGGAGGTCGGCACGTCGAGGATCGCGTCGACGCCGTCGCGGTCGTACCACTGGCGGGCGATGGCGGCGCCGACGTCGGGCTTGTTCTGGTGGTCGGCCGAGACGATCTCGACCTGCACGCCCGGCTCGGTCTTGGCGAAGTCCTCCACGGCCATCTGGGCGGCGACGACGGAGCCCTTGCCGCCGGTATCGGCGTAGACGCCCGACATGTCGTTGAGGACGCCGACCTTGACGCGGATCGGCTCGGCGGCGGCCGGTCCGGCGAGCGCGGCGAAGCCGATCGCGACCGAGAGGACGCAGCTCCGGATCAACGCCATGGCAGACCGTCCTCCGCGGCACGTTCTTTCTTTCGGCCAGGAGGCCACGCTGGCATCCCAGCGTCAAGCAGCGGTCCGCGACCGGATCCGGGACCCGCGAGACAGGCCGGGGCCGGATGTGTCGCGGCGGCGGTGCCGACGGGATCGGGCCGGTGCGTCCTCGCGAGGCCGCCCGTCGGGACATCTGGGCCGGTGCGAAGACCGGGCCTCCGCCCGGTCGCGGGCGCGCCGGCGGAGCGCCGCAGGCGGCGGTTCCGGAGGGGCAGCCCGACGGGACAGGGCGGGGCCCGACCGCGGCCGCGGTCGGGTCTCACGCGCTCAGCGGTAGACGGTGCAGCCGTTGACGTCCCCGCTCGGCAGGAACTCGCAGTTGGTGACTGGCGGGATGATCCCGTCGTCCGTCAGGGTCGAGACGGCCGCCTCGCTGATCGGCGGCGAGGTCAGCATCACGGCGCCGAACGCCAGGCTGGCGGCGGCGAACGCGAGACTGAACAGCAGGACGTTGCGCCGGAGCGCGGGAAGCCGGGCGGTGGCCATGGATGTCCTCCCAAGCGGCGCAGTCTCTGCGCCAGCGGAGAGGCTAGGCTGCGGGGTGTCGGTGCGCGTCCCTCGAACGGGGGACGGGGGCGCGATTTCGCGCGACCCCTGACCGAGGGTTCGCCGGGCTAAGGGCGGTCGCGCCCGCCGCGGGGGGCTCCACGCCCGCTCACCAGAGTCTTGAGGGGGTCACCAGGTCGCGGGCGTGGAGGTCGATCACCGTCGACCTCTCGACCATGGCGCCGATCCGGCCGGCGCGGTGTATCATTTTGTAACATCGGCCGTCGCTCGCGCATTCGTGCAATCCGCGACGCCGACGGCGATCCACGCCCGCCCGCTCCGGTCGGAGTTGGTGCCGAGCGGGCGTGGACGGCCGGAGGGGGCTTAGGCCACCGACAAGCTCGGCCGTAGCCGACGGGCGTTGCCGGATGATGTCCACGCCGCGGGGGCGCCGCCGCCCCAGTCCGGGGAGGTCGGCGAGCGGCCTGCGCCGCTGTCCCCCGAGACCCCGGTCGGGACTCCGGAGCCTCCGCCGAGGCGAGGGCAGCCCTCCGGTCTCGAAGTTCGTGGTGCCGGCGGAGGGGATCGAACCCCCGACCTTCGGTTTACAAAACCGCTGCACTACCGCTGTGCTACACCGGCAGGCGCTCTGAAACCATTGAGGAAATTGGCGGTTTCGGTGCGTCAGGAGCGTCTTTGACTACGTTTGACGGCGTTTCGTCAAGGCACAGAACTCGGCACATTCCGTTCACCGCTCGTTCGCGTTACCCTCCGAGCGAGCCCAGCAAGCCGGCCCCCGAGAAAATCGGGGGTCGGCACAAGAGTCGGCACAGCCCACGGCACAGGATCGGATGGCTAAGGAACCCGCGACCGTCTCCGAGCTGCGCAAGTCCGCCGAGGTCAGCGATCAGGAGATCGACGCTGCGGTCGACGCGGTACTAGCGGATTTGGCGACTGAGGCCTACCCGCTCGCGAAAGGCTGGACGCTCGACCTCGTCGAGACGCTCCGTACGAACACCCGCGCGGCCGAAGCGCTGACCACCGACAAGCCCGCCTGGAAGCGGAACATGGTCCGGACCGCGATCCTGCTGGCTCATCCGGTGAAGGGATGAGCGAGACCGATCCGAGCGCCGACCGCGCGGCGACCATCGAACGTCTCTCCGAGCGGCTGAGCGGCTTCGTTCAGGGTATCGGGATGAGCGGCGCAGACGCGCGCGAAATCATCGACCGCGTGATTGCCTCCGAGCCTCTAGCCGGGGACGGCGACCTGATGGCCAAGGCCCGCACCTGGATGCTGATCGCGCTGGGGTAGCGGCATGCCCGACGCGGCCGCCTCGATCATAGAGGCGGTTACGGCGCTAAGGACGGCCGACGTCGCAGTGGCGTCGATCGGCGACCCGATTTCCTCGGAATCGATCTATCCTCAGCCTCCAAGTTGTGGCGCCTCGCCGCGAGCCACGACCAAGAGCCGCCTAGCCGGGGCAGACAAGGTGCGACAGGCTGGTTCGCAGAGCATCCTTCAGTTGTAGGCGCGCCATCGACCCAGATCGTAGGCCCTGGCGAACGCACCAGGGCCTCAATGACGGCAACTTCCGCCATAGGCCGTGTACGATTTCCATTTTTCATATCGGCCATCATCATCACAAAAAGCTAGACCCAATACGCAAGCGCAGGGCTAACCAAAGATGAGACGCCAATAATAGTCGCGATCGAAGCAAATATCATCTTTTTCATCACGTAAGATCCAGACAGATTGTTATCGGACGATAGAATTTGTCCGACAACGCTGACTTACATTTCAGAACGATTTTTGAAAGTGCTCAAAGACACAATCCCGCGCCTGCGCGGACGAGGCCACCTCTCAGGATCAATAATAAGGTCGCCTTCGATTGAAAATCTTCCGGTATGGTTCATCGTCGCAAGGTGCCCGGCCGCGCCAGGATCTGCGCCCGCGCGTCCTGGCGGCGCTAACGCCCGAGCCGGCCACTGCCACTGCGATCGCCCAGCGCGCCGGGATTCCTGGCCGGGAGCGTGGCATGCACGCCGCCCGCGTGCTGGTGCGCCTGGAGGCGGACGGCCTCGCGGTCAGCGAGTTGCGCCGGAATGTCACCCGGTGGCGCCCCGCAGCAGCATCTCGCGATGCTTCGACGCTGCCTTAGATAGGCCAGACGATCTCCGAACAGATGGGCTGCTTCTGGCGCTATGCTCTGACTGCTGCCCGAGCGACCGAGCGATGGCCGTGGCGTGTCTGCAAGCTTTTAGCGATCGCAGAACGCCTTTCTGAGTAGCCAGGGGCCACCATCGGGTAGTCGCGAGGAAGGCCCCATTTTGCCCGGTACGTTTCCGGGGTCAGGCCGCAGGTCGTCAGGTGCCGTTTGAGGGTTTTATAGCCCTTGCCATCCTCGAAGCTGATCAGCGCATCGTGCGTGATGGAGTTTCGGATCTGCGCCTGCGAAACTCTTCCAGCCGTCTCGAGGCTCGGCGTCTCAGGCGCCGTGAGGCCGATGAGAGCATCGGCAGCACTGGCGATCAGCGCAGCTAGGTCCGACGTCGGCACGTTGTTGTGCTTGACATAGGCGCTCACGATTGTGGCAGTCAGACGTGTATAGTCGGCCGGCGAACCGGCGCCGGTAATGCTGTGTTGGTTCATGGTGCCCCCACCAGTAGTAGACCAACTTCGTAGTATCACAATTTTAATGGCAAAGTCTGAAGTTGCGCAGATTGTATCCAATTGTTGCCTTGCGAGCACAATAACTACTTACGAATGACAATCTCTTGAAGGCATTCCATCAGAAGTAGGCAGATTGATCGATCATTTTAATGTATAATTTGATACAAATGGACGGCCTATCAGCCGCATCTCGGGCAACTTGGCATTCTGAGGATCAGAACAGCGAGATCCGCTCCAATGGTTGTGCCGTTTGAAAGTAGTGCGGCTTCGGGTCATCCGTTGAGTACCCGGCCGTTGCGCTCGACGGCGTCTTCGAACGCCTCACGACGGTGATGCGCTTGTGGACCTTGGTGGCAGCTCCCGCTTCCGCACGATTCGGGCCCGATCTCGAAGGCTGATTTCTTTCGTGGGCCACTCCAGACAGGCAGCCTCGAACGCGGCGATCGCTACGGTCAGCGGGTAGATGGTGGCGAGGTGCAACTCGAGCTTGCCGCCGATCCGGTCCCAGACCTCGATCGTGTAGGGCACGCCCGGCGGCACCGGCGGTATATTCTTGGCGGCCGGCGGCAGCGTGATCGCGGCGAGGCAGAGGCGTTCGTATTTCCGCGCGGGCGGCGCTCCGGGGGCGCGCTGGTAGCGGCACGAGGCCGTCAGGTGCCGCAGCAGGTCGATCCTCGAGATGTCGGCCCCGTAGCGGTCGATCAGGCTGGCGACGGTGTAGCGGCCCGAGCGCTTGCAGGTGGCGCAGTCGACGTACACCCGACCGGGCCCCGCATCCCCCAGGCGCCCCATTCTGGTGGCCCTCCGCTCGCGAACGAACACGGAACAAGCCTGAGGAGGCCGCTCGCTTCAAGGTGCTTGCACAGACGATCTTCTCAACCGGTGGACGAATGTGAATGGCCGCAGATTTCGGCTGCTGCAGCATCGGCTTAGGCGGAAGTGTTGGTCCGATCAAATCGGGCTGCCCGATGTCGGCGCGGTCAGCGTCTTGCCAACATCCTCACCGATCAGACGGTGGTCTCGTTCGACGAGAGCAAGCGCGCGAGCGCAAGCAGCCTCCGGCGATCGGCAGCGGCTTCAATCCCATGCCAAAGCTGCAGCAGCTCCCAGGCCTCACAAGCTTCCGCCTCGTGAGCGGTCCTTTTCAGCAATGACTCCGGCGGCACGCTGAGTGCGGATGCGATCCGACTGAGGAGCTCCTTGTTGCGAGCACTGGCCGGAGACACTGGAGCAGCATCACTCATGGGCGTCGTCGTCGAAGGCTACGATGGGAGAGCGCCGATCGACGCGACGGCCAAGATAGACCTCGCGCCAATGTTGTAACATTATAGCATTGTGCGATAAAACGCCACACGAATACCGCTTAGAAATTGCAGGCCCGAAAGGCAGATTACACTCGTGGGCCGGAGGCATGCAGTGGCGGCACAAGAGGAGTTCGAGGCGATGGCAGAAGCCTGCATCTCCAATCATGAGGAGATTGCCCGCTACGGCTCCGCGGAGATGCAGTCGGCTTCACGCATGCTGCTCTACGCCCTGGCTGCGGAGATCCAGCGTCGCGAGCAGGCTACGTCTGCCGCGAACGACGACGAGGCTTAACGCCCCTTGGCCGCGAACTCCCAGACCGGCGGCCCCCAGGTCTGCCCAGGTTTCGTCCGGTAGCCGGAAAAGCGGTCGAACACGATCCGGTCAGCCTCGACGCCGGCCACTGGGCTGTCGTTGACCATCAGCGCGCCGGCATACTCTACGCGCAGGAAGCCGTGCTCTGGATGGACGCCGAAGAGCTGCGGCGCGGTCCAGCCTAGCCGGTGTGCTTCGGCGCCGTGCTCGTCGAGGAAGGTCAGCGCGTTCGCGCGCATCGCCGCCCATTTGGCCGGTGCCAGATACCGGCACGGCGAGGCGCGCTCGGACAGGCGCTCGATCTGGTCGCGCCAGGAAGCGATGGCGGTTGGGTGGTCGGACATGCAGGCGGGGTACGGCCGAATGGTTGCCGGTCCGCTAACCGGTCGCACAGCCCCGCCCCAATCTGCTCACGGGGCGGGGGATCAGTTGTCCGGTCAAAAGCGGCGCATGTAATCCCCGAGTTGAAGGCTCATCCCCGCTTGGAAACCGATGTGCCATGCCCGGACTTCAGCAGGAAGCATGCCGGCTCTCAGGTGCTCCTGGGCCACGATAATCCCGACCTCCTCAAGCCGGCGCACGAGGCCCTGAACGCTCCCGGTCTGTGGGCTCAGCGTCTTGATCATCTCGGTCGCCGCAAGCCGTCCAGCCTTTTCACCCCGAACGGCAGGAGAATGCGGGTCGCTCTGCGGCGGCATGGGGGTCGATCGCCTCTCCTGCGGGAGCCGAATTTCAGCGCGGCTTGCGTGCGTGGATGGCGAGCTTCACTTGCCGGATCGTTTGAGCATCCTCTACGCGTGCGTCCCGAATTGAGAACGGGCAGCGGCGTGCTGCCCGGCGGTAAGGGGCTGTCAGAGTGGACGACGAGGACTACGACTTCGAGAGCTCACCCCTATCGGGCCTCTTCACGCGCGACGGGCATGAGGTTGAAGTCGAGATTTTCCGCTTCGCAGGAACGCAGGATCGCTGGCGGATGGAGGTGATTCACTTCTCCGGCTGCACTCGCTGGCACGACACGTTCGCGACGGATGCGGATGCCCATGCGGCCTTCCTTGCGACGATCGAGGTGACGGGGATCGGCTCCTTCGTGGGCGATCGACCCAAGGCGGTGAACTGATCGCCCACGAGGAACAAAATAGCCCGCGTCGGCGGACCGGGCGGGCTAAGTTGGGGCTCGGGAGGAGCACCAAGATTACGCCATCGAGGATCCTGCGCCTTAACACCCGGCAAAGTTCATCGCTATTGCACGAAAAAGTCCGCGCCGGCGGACCGGGCGGGCTCAGATCAGCCAGAGATGCTGACCGACAGGGCTACGCGGCCAAGCGCATCGCAGGCGCATCGCGTCGGCAGGCAGCTGCCTCGGTCGCACGAGCCATAGCTGCGCGCGCGTCCCACCCCCCGAACCCTACGGCTCGTCCCTCAAGGATCGTTGTCTCGAGGCTAGAAGGTGCCGCCGTCATGGGACGGGGCAAACTGGATTGCCGACTGGGCATCATGGCGCTCGCTGTTGCAGTGCAGCAGTGCGCCCGAATGGTTACCGGCATGTCTCTGCTAGGCATGTGCGCGAAGATGTGATGCGCGGACCCAGACACACGAAAAAGCCCGCACCGGCGGACCGGGCGGGCTTCGCAAGCAGGGCGCCCCGGGGGGGAGTGAGCCGCGCCTGGGTTTGAAGGTATCGCAGCCCGGGCCAAAGGAAAGCCCTGCGCGGCGGTGCCGGCAGGGCTAAGTGGATCCCCGGGAGGAATGGCGAGCCATCGCAAGCGGCGCACCAGCGGGCGCGAAAATACCGCCGCGACCGGAGCTGGGCGGTTCGAAGTGATTGCTCAGAGATGCGAGGTAGACCGCGCAGGCGGGTCGACGGTTCCCTACCGCTCCCCCGCCAGGCAGCCTCACTCCGCGGCGACAGCAGCCTTCTTCGTCGTGCGGCCGCGAGCAGGCTTCTCAGCCGGTGCGGCCACCGGCTCGGCCGCCTTCTTCCGGCCCCGGGCCTTTGGCACCTCCGCAACCGTCTCGTCGGCGGAGGCAGCCTTCGGGGCTGCCTTGCGACGGAGGTTGCCGAGACCGTTGTTCTTCGCCAGCGCCGAGCGCATCTCGGAGTAGCTGGCGGCCGTCATCGGGTAATCGTGCGGCAGGCCCCATTTCTCGCGGTACTGCTCCGGGGTCAGCCCCACTTTGGCGAGGTGCCGCTTCAGGGTCTTGTACGGCTTACCGTCCTCGAAGCTGATCAGCGCGTCCGAGGTAATCGATTTCCGGATCTGGCTTGGGGTAGCGCGGTCGACCTTCGGCTCGGCCGGAGCCGCTGCACTCCCCAGGCCGCTGATCGCGCGGTGGATCGCGGCCAGGAACGCCGGCATCTCGGACGTGGGCACAGAATTGTTCGAAACGTATGCAGCGACGATGTCGGTCGTAAGCTCGATGAGACTGGCCTGGTCCAAGCCAGGGGTTGATGTCACGTCGTCCAATGAAGCCTCCCGCGTAAACGTGCAGAACCAACGTAGCAACATCGGTGCCTAGTCAAGGCGTATCTAAATTAAAACATCAGCGAGCGCTGGATAACTGTTGGTTCTACGATGGCCTGCTTGGCCACGTTAGCGCGTTGACGCGGATGCAGCGCAAGATGGCGACGGACGCAAAACAAAAAGCCCCGCGCGGCGGTGCCGGCGGGGCTGAAATCGGGAGGAGTGCGCGCGTTGCGAGCGGCGGGCCAGCGCACGAGAAAAACCGCCGCGGCCGGAGCCGGGCGGTTTGGTATCGTTTCATATATAGACAAATAGGCAGCAACACATTTTTAATCGGATTCCCTAGAGACCATCAGTTGTTCTTGGTCCTGCCGTCGTCGGGAGAATACATCTCCGCCAGCCGCCGCATCGCCGTGGCATCGCCGGCTGCAGCGGATTTTTCGAACCAGTTTTTGGCACTAGCTAGGTCCTGCTTGACGCCATTGCCATCTACGTACATGGAACCAAGGTTGTTCATTGCTAGAGTATTGCCGCCCGCCGCAGATTTTTCGTAAAACTTAATTGCAGCCTGTAGGTCCTGAGAGCCACCCTGCCCGTTGGCCAACATAACACCTAAGCTGTTCATCGCATCGAAATTGCCGAGCGCAGCAGCTTTCTCAAACCAAGAACGCGACAACTTCAAATTTTGCTTAACACCGATACTCTCACGATAGATAATGCCAAGGCTGTTCTGCGCAAAATCGTTGTTAAGCGCCGCAGATTTTTCGAACCATTTTAGCGAGATTTGATAATTTATCTTAGTTCCGCGACCGGCGTTATACATAACGGCTAGATTTGCCATCGCAAATGCATTTCCATTGTTTGCCGCCTTTTCAAACAATGCTTTGGCCGCGCTATAGTCTTGCTTGCCGCCCAGCCCATCCTGATACAAGTTTCCAAGATTGTTCATCGCATCGGTGTCGCCACCGTCTGCGGCTTTTTTGTACCATGACCTTGCTTCAACGTAGTTCTGCGTGACACCATTTCCTCTCGAATAAAATAGACCTAGATTGTACATGGCCGTAACGTCGCCGGCTACAGCGGCTTTTTCGTACCACATCCGTGCTGTTTCGTAGTTTTTTCCGACCCCGTCGACGCGATCAGGGCTGACGTGACTCGTGTCAACAGCCACAGGTAGCTGGCTATTGTCTGCCGTGGCGACTTTTGCGAACGAACACGAGTCATAGTTTGTGCTGAGATCGCGCCCGTCGAAGAAAACTCGTTTGCAGGCAGCTTCATCCTTGGAGAAATCTATAGAGTTCGGAGGAGCCGGTTGCGACGAAGCGGCCCCGCTCTCGCTTGCGATCAGGACACCACTCATTGCCAACCCGAAGCAAATTGCGGTTTTCAAATTTGAGCGCATTTTCTCAAGCCCTATCCAGCGTTACTATTGGCTCCACGTACCGTCGCCCGGGGGGTGCCGCAGTGCTCCAAGACACATGAATGTAAATTGCGTCCCGATATGACTGCATCGATGCTGCTGAAATCTGAAATTCGCGCCGACACCGCCTGACATTCTCAAAGCGGTTAAGGATTGTTCGATCAAAATTGGAAACTGCAGCTTAATCTGCAACTGTAGAATGGGTCGTAGGCACGAAGCTCCACTTAAATGCCAAGCAGGCTCTGCAAACGACGAAAGGCGCCCCGGCCGAAGCCAGGGCGTCCAGGGCGGTGTGAAGTAGGATGTGACGCGGCGGTCAGTCGGGCGGCCGCCTCATGAAGGCCTTCAGCATCGCCTCGCGTGTTTCCTTCATCTCGTCCCGCACCGAGACCACCATGTCATCGATGCGTCGCTCCAGGCGGGTGATGACGTCGCCGGTCACGTAGGTCCGCGCCACCTCGATCTTGAAGGCGTTCAGCTTCTCCTCGAGCGACCGGATCTCGATCTTGGCCGCCGCCATGTCGATCGTGAGCGGCGAGACCGCCTCCTTCGTGCCCGTTCGCAGCTTCCCGGCGATCCAGTCGACACCCTTGCCGACCGAGAACAGGAACAGCGCGAGCGCGATGAGCTGCGCCCAGGTGATCGGCCCGGGCGACAGGAAGGACGTATCCATGGCGGCGGTCTTTCGCGGCTCTGCCCCTCTCCGGGGCGGGGGAGGGGTCAGGCCTTCAGCAGGCGGGCGGCGCCGGCCCGGGCCAGCGTGGTGAGCGGCGAGGACACGAAGAAGGCGGTCAGGATGGTCGCCTCGATCGTCGCATAGTCGCCGGGCAGCGCGGCCACGCCCCAGGATCCGACCCGGTGCGCGCCATAGAACGGCAGCCACCATGGCATGCTATCGGCGCAGATCGCGCCGAAGTGCGCCGCCGCCGGCAGGCCGATGCAGTAGATCAGACCCTTGAAGGCCGGGGCGATGGCGACGCGCGCTTGGTTCGCCGCGATCTCGGCCTGGAGCGTCGAGACCGCCACGTCGCGATTGGCGTTCTGGCCGTTCTCGATCGTCTTGAGGATCGGCTGCAGCATGCTGGCGCCGAACACCTTGAACAGGCCGGACCCGAACCAGCCGAGGATAGTGCCGATGAAGGGCGGCATCAGCGCGGCCCTCCGGGCGCGTCCCGATCCGGCGCGCGCATGGGCGGCGTGGTCGTGTAGGCCCGCATCACGAGGCCCATCAGGAAGCACCCTGCGACGATCGCCTTCGCGGTCCCCTCCGGCGCGCCCATGTCGGTGAGCAGCTGCCGGAAGTCGACGGCGTGCAGGGCGTCGAGCAGCGCCAGCAGGAACGCGGGCGTGAAGAAGATGAAGGTGCGCCAGCCGCTGAGGCGTCGCCACAGCATGCGGGCGCGGTGGAAGCGAGAGCGGGGCATCAGGAGGTCTTTCGTCCGAGGAAGAGATCGACGAGGCGGGTGAAGAGGCTGGGCCGGGCGGCCGCGGGCTTCGAGCCCGTCATCGGCGCGAGCGGATCGGGCGCGGTCGCGGGCGCCGGCAGCGTGCCGACCATCGCCTTCACGGGCGTGCGGTCGCCGCGGCGCGCGTAGACCTCGGCGCCGGCGTAGGAGGCGAGGGCGGCCTGGTCCCGCTCCCCCTGTCGGCGCAGGATGATCGCGGCCGGCTTGTTCCACATCAGGAACGCCTCGACGGCACCGGCGAGGTCGCCGGCGTTGGCGCGGCGGACCACGGTCGAGTGCGCGAAGCCGACCGGGCCGATGTTGTAGGCGAGGCTCACGCAGGCATCGAAGAACGGCTGCGGGACGGGCTTGGCCAGGGCGGCGCGGACGGGCGCGGCGTACTTCTCGAGCGCGGCGGCGAAGAGCGCATCGGACTGGAGCGGCGTGATCGTCAGGCCCGGCACGACCTTGATCAGCCCGGAGGCGGTCGTGATGCCGGTGCCGATCGTCCAGACGCCGACGCTGTCCTTGTAGGCGGTCAGCCGGGTGCCTTCGCGCCCCTCGAGGGCGGCGCGTCCGATGGGCGAGACGTCCATGGTGGTCTCCGGGTCAGCCGAGGATAGCGAGGTGGACGCGGCCGACGCCCGACAGGCCGATGGCCCGGGCCGCGCCGCGCGAGAGGTCGATCGCTCGGCCGGCGATGAACGGGCCGCGGTCGTTGATCCGCACGACCACCGAGCGGGCGCCGTAGGTCACCCGCACCCGGGTGCCGAAGGGGAGGGTGCGGTGCGCCGCAGTCAGACCGTCGGGCGCGAACCGCTCACCGTTCGCGGTGCGATGGCCGGAGCCGTACCAAGAGGCGACTTCGGCATGGGCGCACGGGACCGATCCCGCGAGCGCAAGGCACGCGAGGGCGGCCCGCGCTGCTGGGCGCAGGGGCATCAGAAGTTCCAAGGAGGGGTAGGTTACGGGGCGGCCCGGTCGCCCAGACCGAGCAGGCGACGGCGACCGGGCTGCCCCGCGAAGCGCGTTACCGCGACGGGTATGCGCCGCAGGTCAGTTCAGCGGCAGGTTCGTGAGCCATGAGCCGCGGATCTTGGTGACGGGAGCACCGGTTCCGCCGCCGACCATCGTGTAGTTCTGCCCGGCGGCGTTGGACGATTTGCCGTCCGACGCGTAGGCGGTCGAACCGTCCTTCGCGCTGCCCCAGGCGTTGATGTTGGCGACGGTCTCCGGGATCTGGTCGCGAACCGTCGCCACGCCCGAACTCGGCAGAAGATACCGCGTGGTGATCCCGCGCGAGATGTTGTCGGCGATCAGGATCGGCCCGACCAGGGCACCGTTGCTCGAGATGCCCGTCATCTGCAGGCCGATCACGGCGTTCGAGCTCAGCTCCTCGCTGATGTTGCCGATAAACTGCATCGTCCGGCCGCCGTTGATGAAGAAGTGGCGGCCGCCGGCCGGGAGCTGGTTCCGGGTCGTGTTGTAGTTCACCCGGACGTCGTCGAGCCACGGTACGCCACCGTTCTCGTCGATGAAGACGGCACCGGTGTAGGTCGATCCGGTGATGATGGATGAGAACTCATTGTGGTGCACCGAGACCATGGACGAGGCGACGGTCGCACTCGCGCCGGTCTTCTTCAGAGAGACGCCGCTGTAATAGTTCTCCTCGATCGTGTTGTCGTGGATCTGGATGAACCCAGCCGGGAAATTGGCGATGTCGACGAGCACGCCGTACTGGGCGCCGAGGATCTCGTTATGGGCGACGATCGCGTAGCCGTTGCGGAGGTACACCCCGGCCCGCTGGGACGAGTCGGTCTTGCCGAAGATGAAATTCCGCTCGATGTGTCCGGCGCTACCTTCAACGCCCGCGTCGGTCTCCGACATGATCGCGGCATCGACCCAGCCGCCGAAGTAATTGTCCGTGATCTTGTCCCAGGCGGGCGAGAACAGGTAGATGCCGCGATACAGGTTGTTGAAGGCCACGCCCTGGATGATTGAGTTGGCCTGCGTCTCGGTGCCGGTGATACGGGGCGCGCGCAGGTCGATGCCGGCGCCACCGGTCGAGGCACGGAACGACGGAGCCACGTCGATCTGGAAGTTGCGGAAGATGCTCGGTCGGGTCGAAGTGACCTTGAACAGCGTCGGGTTGGCGTAGTTCAGCGAGAAGATCGTCGCCTGGGTCGTGTACTGCTCGGCCGGACCAGGCCCAGCGCCGTTGCCCGAGCCGAGGATGTTGGCCGGGACGGTGCCGTCATAGCCGCACGAGAACTGGAAAATCCCCGCGGTCGCCGTGAGCAGGCTACCCTTGGCGTAGGCGATGGCAGACCGCAGATTGGGGCAGTTGTCGCCGTTCGTCGGCGCGAGGCCGAACGCCTCCAGCGGGATCGGCCCGGTGGAGAAGATCCGCTTCCAGCGGACGTTGCCCCCGCTGACGATGACCGCCCCGCCGTCGTCGGCGCTGGACGTGTCCGACGTGTCGCGGAAGAACGTCCCGCCGCCGAGGGTGCCGAACCCGTAGTACCCTTTGACGTGGACGATCTTGATGAACGACGGCACGGTCGCCGATCGGAAGGCGGCCACGCTGTCGAAGCTGATGTTCAGCGTGTCCTTGAGGATGTCGGTCAGAGACCCCGACACACCGCCCGTCGATGCTCCGCCCTGGACGATGACGGTGTCGACGTTCGGCCGGTACATGTCCGGCGAGGCGTAGCGCGGCGCCTTGGAGGCGTCGTACGCGACCGCGGGGGCAGCGATCAGGAGCGCAGCGAACGCCGTGAGGATGCGAGCCAGAAAACGGGAGGGCATGTCGATCCTCACGACGCGACGAACTGAAGGGTGTTGCCGGAGATCCAGGGATCCCCGACGTTGAGGCCGTCCGGCGTCTTGGGCAGGAGGTCATAGGCTGCCCGCAGCACGGCCGCGGGCTGGGCCTTGAGCAGGGCCAGCGCCAAGGCGGGGCTGATCACGGTGCCGGCGTCGAGCGCGGCCTGCGCCTGGGCGGTGGTGGCGAACTGGAGCGGGGTCGGCGGCGGGATCGCGGGCGCGGCCATGGTCAGTTCCCCTCGTAGAAGAAGACGTCGCCGGCCGTGCCGTTGACGGAGACGAGGTTCGCGTTCGAGCACGCGAAGGAGGCCGCCTCACCCGGGGCGAGCGGATAGCCCGAACCGGTGCCGTCGATCACCGTCGTCACACCGGCCGGGCCGACCACACCGGGTGCGGCCGCGGTCTGCGCCGCGTTCGAGGTCTTGGCCTTCACCACGATGCCGTTGACCAGCGCCACGTTCGGCAGCGCGACGGCCGTCCCGGTGGCGGCGATCTTCACCTGCCCGGTAACGATGCTGGCGGGCGTGGGGGTGGCGACCTTCAGCGTGCCGGCGAGCAGCGCGCGGATCGCCTCCGCCTTGGCGGTCCCGGCCTGTACGCTCGCATCTGCGGCGAGCGGGGCGAAGGCGGCGAGGATGCTGGCGAGGGTGGTGGCAGCGGCATCCTGCTTCGCCGCGGTGGCGGCGCCGGCCGGCAGGGGCAGCGCCGCGGCCGAGATCGGCTGCGTCACCCCGGAGCCGTCGACCGACAGGCGCCCGCCGACGAGCGTGGCCGGCAACCGGTCCCGGATCGCCGCGAGCACCGTGGCGATGCCGCTCTGCGTGAGCAGCAGCCGCGTCACCTTGGCGATCAGCGAGCCGGCCCCGGCATCCGAGCCCGGCGCGGTATCGGACGGCGTGCCGATGCCGGTCGCCACGTTCGAGAGCGTCGCGTTCCCGGTGGCGAGCAGCGCCCGGCAGGCCTCCAGGCGGGCGTCGGTCGCGACATCGGCGCCGTCGTCGCGGAAGCCGGTGATCGGGCCAGCCGACAGGAACTTGGTGTTGAAGGCGAGCGTCAGGACCTGCCCGTTGATCGACTTCCGGCCGAGCCCGCGGCGCCCGACCGCGTAGATGAACTGGTTCGTCGGCTCGTGCAGGACCGCCAGCACGGTGCGCGGGTCGATGTTCACGCACGAGAAGTCGAGCGTGCCCGCGGCGGGGTTCAGCACCACGCCGGTGAGGTCGATCTGCTTCATGGTCAGATGCCGCCGAAGATCAGGGCCGCGGTGATCGCCGCATCCTCAGCATCGCTCCGCGCGAAGCCGCCGAAGTCGCTGACCCAGCCCGGGCCCGAGGCGATGGCGAGGTAGAAGGCGCCCGCGCGCACCGCGCCGTAGGGCGGCGGGGTGCCATCGAGGTCGAGCCAGGGCCGGGCGCCGGTCCCATCGACGTTCAGCGTGGGGGCATCGGTGTTGTCCCGGTCGACCTGGACGAGCACGGCGACGCCGGGGCGGATCGCCCGTACACCGGACGAGGTCCGCGCCACGTAGGCGTTGAACACGCCGCCAGCCCGGATCGCGCCGCCCTGATCCGCGACGTAGCCGGCGAAGGCGGCCATGACATCGCGGATCAGCCCCGGCAGTTCGCGGGCCGAGGCGCCGTCGAGCGCCGGCACGCCGGCATCCGAGACCGCGTTGGCGTCGGGCCGCGTCGACCAGTCGAAGACGCTCATGACTGCGGCGCCGTAGTGACCTGGAAGGCTCCGTTCGTGAACCAGAGCTTGCCCACGCCGTCGGGTGCTTCCTTCGGCAGGTAGTTCGACAGCGCCTCGAGCGCGGTCTGGGCGTTCAGCACCTGCAGGTCGGTGGCGGCCGGGTTGATCTTGCGCCACGCCGGCTTCTCCGGCGACACGGCCTCGTCCCAGACCACCATCTGGAGCTGCCCCTCGACGACCGCGCCGGGGGCGAGCTCGTTGCCGTCGGCGGCCAGGAACGCCACCGGCCCATAGCCGTCGACCATCAGGGATGGCTCGGCTTCGTTCGTGCGGTGCGCCCAGAAGGCGATCATCGTCCCGGGCTTGGGCTTGAGTCCGGAGAAGGTGTTGACCGCGTAGAGGTCGCCCAGCCCGACCGAGACCAGCGCACCCGACGTGTCGGCGATGAACTGCGCCACGCCCGCCATGAGGCCGCGCACCAAGCCCGCGTAGACGCGCGCCGACACGCCGTCCGGGACAGGCATTGCCTTGTCCGCGACGGCGTTGAGCCCCGCGTTGGTGGACCAGTCAAAAGCGCTCATCGGGTCCTCAGGTCTTGATGGCCCAGGTCACCACCGCGCCCGGCGGCACGTTCGGGTGCGGGTCGCCCGAGCCGGCCGTGTCGATCACCAGCGTGTGGGTGTGGTTCGGCGTCGGATCGATCGTGTGGACGTGGTTGCCGTCGAGCTGAATGCCGTGGCTGTGCGTGCCGCCCGGATCGGTCGCGAAGCTGTGCGCGTGGTTGCCGGTCGCGCCCGTGGTGAAGGTGTGCGAGTGCGGCCCGCTCTGGGTCGTCTGGCCGTTGCCCTGCGAGCCCAGGTTGATGCCGGTGACGACCTGGGCGTTGTTCGGCGTCGCGGTGCTGACCAGGCCGTAGCCGTACTGCACGACGTGGGCGTGGTCGCCGCTGATGTCGCTCGTGCCGGTGTGGGCGTGGTTGCCGGTCAGGTTCGTCGAGCCGGTGTGGTCGTGGGCGCCGTCGATGTTGGTGCCGCCGTGGTTGTGGGCGCCGGCGCTCTGGATCTCCGGCTGGAAGAAGCCGGCGGGCGACATGGTCGAGGTGTGCATGTGCCGCGGCATCTGCGTCACCAGCATCGCCACCGTCTCGGCCCCGCCGAGCGTTCCGAGCGAGCCGACGAGGCCCCCGGCCGATGTGAGCAGGTTCAGCCCGCGGTTCGCGCCGAACAGGCTGCGCCCTCGCAGGTCCGGCAGGTTGAAGGTCGCGAAGCCGTCGCCGACGCCCCAAAGGGTGCTGATCTGGCCGAACAGGGTGGCGTAGGCGGCGCGGCTGACGGCGCGCCCGTCGCAGATCTCCCAGCCGGACGGCACGTTGGGGCCTCCGAACGCCTTGATCGCGCCGGCCTGCTCGGTCATCGGCGACAGGGTGCGGTAGACCTTCGCGTCCGGGTCATAGACCACCGACCAGACGACGTTCTTCCCGATGTCGCCTGGCCCAAACTGCGTCCCATCCCAGCGCAGCCACGGCTTCGGATCGTTCCCGTCGGCCGACAGCGTGCACGGATTGAGGTTGGTCGTCGTTGTTCGGAACTTGAGCGTGTGCGCTTGCGCCGTGACCTTCGCCGACAATGTCTGCCGGGTGATGACGGTGTAGGCGTCGGAGCCGTAGGCTTGGTTCACGCCCGAGTTGTCGAGCATCCAGAGCTTCACCGAAGCCATCAGCGCTCGCATGGCGTCGTTGATGGTCTTGGCCGGTTGGCCCTCGTTGAAGATGATCGGAGGATCCGAGACGTCGTTGCCCGAGGGCGCTTCGTCCCAAAAGGCTGCGCCGGGCATAGGCTCGTCCTCGGATTAGCGGGTCTTGGTGCCGGGCAGCAGGGCGAAAAAGCGCTGCGCGTCGAAGGCCGGTCCCTGCCGGCGGATCGGCTGCGCCTGGATCGGGGCCGGGGCGGGCGCCGCGGCGGCCTGCGCGACCGGCGAGGCGGCCGGCGCGTCGGCGGCGGTGAGCGTCCGGAGCAGCGAAGCGACCTGGAGGGTGCGGTCCGCCTCGGGCGACTGCATCGCGGCGCCGCCGGCTGGCGTCACCGAACCCTCGGTACCGGCCGCGACCGGCCCGGATAGGCCGAAGGCGCCGCGGGGCGAGGCCGAGCCGGGCGAGAACGCGCCGCCGAGGAAGGCTGCTGCCTTCGCTCGGTGCCCGGCCATCTGGCTGTTGACCTTGTCGGCGACCGTGCCGGGCGTGCCGCCGTTCGCCGTATCGCTCCGGTCGTACAGCCCGGGCGATCCGGCGTTCACCGTCGAGTAGAGGTCGAGCATTCCCATGCCGGGCTTGAAGCCGCGGTCGGTCAGGTAGCGCTCGACGGCGGGAAGCTGATCCGAGAAGCTCTGATCCTGGCTCGCGCCGTACTTCTGCTGCTCGGTCGGCCCGAACTGGATCAGGCCGATGTGCCGGTTACCCGAGCCGCCCCGGATCGAAGGGCTGAACCCGCTCTCGAACGACATCACGGTCGCGTAGTCGAGCGGATCCGCGCCGATGCGCTGCGCGCTGGCGATCAGCGCATCGCGGTCTGCAGCAGTCGGCATGCTGGGAGGTCCTGAAACGCAAAAGACCCGCGCGATGGCGGGCCTTGCAGGGTCGGGCGCACAGCGCTCGCGACCGTGGCTGTTTCGGGCACTTCGCCCGTCGGGTCAAGGGGTGGGCCGGGCGCTTGCTCAAGCGGCCCGGCCCGGTCAGCCTTGGAGGTGTGAAGCTTCTAGAAGATTACAAGACGTGACGGAGGCCCGACACGACGGCAAATCCGCGTAATCACGCAAGCAGAAGGCTCGTTTCCATCAATAGGGGCCCATTCTGCTGCGCAATCGCACCGTGTGTGACATTTTCAATACGATATGTGTATCCATTCCACGTGAAAAACTGTCCTGCCACGAACGATCCGTAGGGTTGAGTTATTTCGGGTAGATTTGCTATCAGTAACTTATTAGCGCTCGCGATAAGCTGCAGGCGGAAAAATAACATTATCGCCTCCATCGCCTGTGAATATTAATATCGAGTTATCCAACTTGGCTGAATATCATTAAACATGGCGTCGCCCAAGCCCAATTGATGGGCGCCTACATCGACGCCGGCAAGCTGCGGTTTGTCCGGCATCGTGGTACAAGTTGCCGATGCCCCGCTGGCTCCAATTCGCCCTCGGCCTCGTCACGCTGATCGCGCTCGCCGCGGGGATCGTGCGCACGCTCGTACGTCACATGCCGGACGAGGTCGCATCCTGGCTTGGGCAGTGGGCCTACGAGGCGTTGATCCTGCTGCTGGTCATCAGCTTCGTGGCGATCATCGTGCGGGCTGCTCAGGGCTATCGCCCCCCTCGATCTGACAAGGTGCGATGATGCTCCGCCGGCTCGCGATTCTCCCGCTCTTGCTCGTCTCCGCGGTTGCACATGCTACAGGCCCAGGAGCCAAGGCAACGGGCACCTTCGAGCACAAAGAAGACGGCTACGAGCAGGGCGTCGAGGTAAAGGTAGCCGGCGCAGCCGGCTTCACGGCCGAGTTCTCAACGGGAATCAAGGGCTGCGGCGGTGGGGTGACCATGAAGGGGCGGCCGACTGGACCCGACACGATCGTCTTCAGCAAAACTGAAGGTGGTCAAACCTGCCGGATCACCGCTCGCTACACCTCGGGTTTCCGGTCGGTCGTATTGGAGGAGCAGGGCTGCATGATGTGGCACGGCGCCTCGTGTGAGTTCCAAGGGACCTTGAAGCGTACACAACCGTGACGTGCTAGGCATGCCGCCATGCCCCGCTGGCTCCAGATCCTGCTTAACGTGACGGTGTGCGTAGGCTTTGTGCTGGCTGTGTGGGCGATCGTCTGAGCCGATCCACAATGTGGCGGTCTGTAACAGTGCCGATAAGGCTAGTCAGACCGAAGATTGGCACTAGCACAACCAGAGAGCGTACTTGTTGCATAGCCGATATAACATTAAACTGTGCCGTCCATGACGACGTGACGGAGCATCGGTTCAATGGCGCTCGATCAATCTTTGTTGACAGCTCTTGCCTATCTAGGCGCCGCCGTATGTGGAGTGATATTGGGCGGAATATTGGGTTTTATCGTTGGAAATTTGTATATTGATCTGATGAAAATCAGCCCAATGGAGGGAACGGCTAGCTATATGGTCGTTTTTTTATTCATGCCAGGAGGCGCATTTTTGGGTATGGTGACTGCTCTGATCGGGTTGGCTGTTTGCCGTCACTATTATTGGTGATGTCAATTGATTGCTATTTTGGGCCAAAGCGCGCTCTGGCTGACCCGACACGCGCTGACAGGTGTTCCGCAGAACACCTGTGCTATGCTCGCCCCATGCCGACCCGCACCGACGTCATCCTCTGCTGGGCGCTCTTCACCGGAGCGATGGCCGCACTGTCGTGGGTGCTGCACGCCATCGTGCCGCCGATCATGACCGCGCTGCAGGGTGCGATCGGCGTCGGGACGCTCGGCATCCTGATGCTGGCCGGCTGGCTCGTTCTGGCCTTCTACGTCTACCC
The DNA here is from genome assembly GCF_053345825.1 of Methylobacterium sp. C33D. NCBI lineage: Bacteria > Pseudomonadati > Pseudomonadota > Alphaproteobacteria > Hyphomicrobiales > Methylobacteriaceae > Methylobacterium > Methylobacterium sp. C33D. The sequence goes on along the minus strand of NZ_JBKFAV010000030.1, from coordinate 50,649 downwards.
GCCCCTACTGCGGAGTTGGCTCGCGCGCCGGCGCCAGTCCCGCATTCGCCAGGGATAGCAGCCGGGTCGTGAACAGCTCGGCGTTCTTGCTGCCGGGCGGGGACTTCGCCAGAGCCCGCAGGTCCGGGAGCGCCTTCGGGTCGAACATCAGCCGCGCCACGGCTTCGCCGCTACGAGCCATCTGAGCCTTGGTCATCTCCTCGCTGACGCCGTGCTTGAGTCCGACCACGAGCCCGGCGAGACTGCCCTTCGGGCCACCGGCCATCATGCCGGCGCCAGCCCCGGTCACCGCGTTCGCCATGACCTGCCCGACGTGCGTCCGACCCGAGGCCATCTCTTTCTGGATCGCTTGGTTGAACGCGGTGTCCGACCCCTTCGCCGGCCGGTAGCCGGTCGCCTCCAGGGTCGTCAGGAGGCGGTCGAGGCCGCCCCAGCGAATTTCCCCCTCGGGCAGAGCACGGATCACCGCTTCGAGGTTGTGGCGCTGCTGGGCGTTTCCTCGGATCGCTGAGGCGAACCCAGCGCCACCGTAGGGCGAGGCAAGCCCCTTCGCATTCTGCGTCGCTTCGTTGAACACCGTCTCCAGATAGGTCCGGGCCAGGCTCTGGGCGGCCGGGGCATCGTTGCGGACCAGGGCCTGCATCGCGCTCGCCACCTCGCGGTGGCTGCCGGGACCGGGGTTCGGCTCGAACAGAGCTTGAATGGCCCCCTTCACGTCCGGACGCTGGGCGATCTGGCCTAGCGGCGAGGCCTCGATCCTGTCCATGCCCTCGCGGGCCATCGTGAGGCGTGAGAGGCGGTCGCGAACCTCGGGAAGCGCGTCGAGAACGTCGGCATGCTCACGCATTCCTGCACGCAGTGAGTTCGCGGTAAGGCCTCCCTCCGCACCAGACGCCTTGTCGATAATCCCCGTCTCGATATGCCGACCGAGGGCCTGGCGCGAGTTGGGCGCCGGCTGGGCCAGCATCTCTCGCGCGGCGGACGGTTGGCCGACGATGCCCGGCACCTGCTCGGCTGGCGTCGCCATGCGGCCGGTGAGATCGTCTCGCCGGACCACGCGGCCGAGCGGGTTATCGCCGGTGAAGGGCTCCAGCGGCGCCGAGTTGGCGGCGAAGTTCGCGTCGGCGGCTGCCACCTCCGGCACGCTCTTCAGCTGCGCGTCGAGCGCCGAGCGGGTGGCCTGGAGGTCCCGGACCTTCGTCGCGTCGCCGATGGCCTGCGCGGCGCGGATGCTGAAGTCGAGCCGCTCGCGAGCGTGCAGGAGGCCGGCGACGCTCATGTCGAGGTCACCGCCGGGCTCGCGCAGGTCGCGGCTGGCCGCCGACAGGGCGCCTCGCACATCACCCTTGGCGGTGCGACCCTGCTCCGATACGGCGGCCAGCGCTGGCCGCGGGTCGACCTGCCCGAACCGAACGTCGGGGATCTCCTCCGTCACGGTCGGCGTCTTCACGAGCGGCGCGGGCTGCTCGCGCATCGCGTTCACGGTGCGCTCGAACGCGTCGAGGGGCTCGGCGGTCTCGCCGCGCATCAGGGCGCCGAGGGTCCGCGACCGGACGTCGGGGTGCACGCTGGCCGGGTCGATACCGACCGTGCGCAGGTCACCATTCAGCCGGGTTTCCGCCTGCGAGAGGGCGGCGGCATACTCATCGCCGAGCTGCCCCGCGGTCGGGCCGCCCCCCATCGCCCGGCTGGAGCCGAGCGGGTATGAAGGCACGCCGCGCTGCTCGTTCTGGAGCTTGCGCAGCAGCTCGGACGAGATGTCCCGCGCCATGCCGCCGTCGGCGTCGGGTCGGAAGTACCCCTCCTCGATAAGCCGCTCGCGCCAGAAGTTGTCGATCGACTTCCCGCCCGGGCGCGCGACGTTGCCGAGGCCCGGGATGCCGAACCGGTGCAGGTCGGTGGCCAGCACGTCGCCCTCGAGCGGCAGGCCGCCGTTCTGGGCGATGAACCGCCCGAGGCTGACCGGGCCGGCCTCCTGAATGGCGCCGTCGGCGCGCCCCGGGGGCGGCCCGAGCGGGGCCGGCGCGCCATCCGCGAACTGCGGGCGGCTATACTGCTGCGGCGTCACGATGGGCTCGCCGGGACGCTCCACCGTGGTCGTGCGCTCGATACCGACCGTCTCCGGCGCGGCGCGGGCGGCGCGATAGTCGATATCCGCCTGCGCGGCTCGGCGCGCCTCAAGCGCATCGGCAACGCCGCGCATCTCGTCCTGGATAGTGCGGCCAGCCTGCTCCGGCGTGATCCTGGGGCCGGTCGCCGCGCGCGCCTGCGATAGCGCCGTTCCCTCCGGCGTCTGCATCACGCCCTGGCGCGCCGCGGTCTGAACATCGAACCCAAGCCCGGTCGGGCTCGTGGGCTCGGCGCCGATGCGGTCGAACAGGGCGCGGCCGGCGTTGTCGACCTGCGCCGGGCGCGCGGCGTAGAACTCGCCCGCGATCCGGCTGCCCTCGCCGCCCGAGTTGGCCGCCACGCGGGCGAGCTGCGACGCGCGCACAGCCTTGCCGCCGGTGGCCGCGTTCAGCGCCTCGTCCACCGACAAAGCGACCGGGCCGCCCGGGCTGTTCATCGCGCCATCGCGCAGCGACTGCGCCGCGGCCAGCTCGGATTCCGTGAGACCGTGGGTCGCCTCGCGCAGGAGGTGCTCGCCCGGATTGCCGCCCTTGATCGCGCGCACGACCTTGCCGACGCCGACACCGATCGCGGGACCAGCCGCACCGAGACCGCCGCCGATCGCGGCGCCCTGCTCAATCGCACCGAGGTCACCGCCGGAACGGACGGCAGCGTCCGCGCCACCGAGACCGGCTCCCGACAGCCCGGAGGCCGCCATGCGCACGGGCAGCGCAGCGCCCGAGATACCGAACGCCGCGGGTGCCGCTGCCATCAGGGGCAGGGCGCCGACACCACCACCACCGATCTCGCCGGCACCGGACGCGATCGGATGCTCGGCGGCCGTGCGCTCGCCGAAGCGCTCGACGTTCGCCAGCTCGTCCGAGAAGCGCGTGTCGTTCTTCAGCGCCCGGATGCCGGCAGCGGCGCGGTTCGCGCCCGCGAGCAGGTACGGGCCGACGACCGGCACCCCCTCGATCAGCCCGCGTCCGACCGCAGCCGACGCGTCGCCCGGCGCGGCTGCGGCCGGCGCATCGCTGAAGCCGCGGTGCAGCTTGAGCAGATCTGCGTCCGACATGCCGGCGAGATCTGCCTTCGGCGCGGCGCCGGCCGTCACCTGGGGCGCGGGCGCGCTCTGGTAGAGGCGCTGCAGCTCGTCGTCGGAGATCTTCGAGAGATCCATCAGCGCATCATCCCGCGGCGGCGCATCTCGGCCTCGACCGCGGCCCGATCAGGGGCGGCCGGGCGGTACTGGTAGATCTCGGGCTGCTCCACCTTGAAGAAGCCAGCCCGCTGCGCTGTCTCCGGCGTCGCGAACCGATCCACGCTCGCGTTGTGATGCGCGATCGTGTTCTTGGCGAGGATCTCCTGCGCCTCGATGCCGGCGCGAAGGGCGGCCTCGACGCTGGACCGGTCGCCCGACGAGATCGTCTTGCCGAGCTGGAGGTCCATGTTGGTCGTGTGGCCGGACTGGCTGATCGCCTTCGCGAGCTCGGCGCTCTTCTGCGTCGCGGACTGATCGAACAGCTGCGAGTTTTTCACGTAATCGTCGTTGATGCCGAGGATCTGGGCGGTGATCGCGCGGGCCTGCGTGCGCCAGTCCGCGCCAGCGCCGGTGATGATCCCCTTGTCGAGCGCTTCCTTCTGGCGATTGATCGCCGCGATGGTGCCGATCGCGCCCTCGGCCTTCGCCCGGCTCTCGGTGATCGCCTTCACGGCCGCCTGATCCAGCTCGGCGTTGGCCTTCTGCGGGAGCTGGTTCGTGCCCTGCGTCAGGGCGACGTGCGGCATGCCCTTCTCGTCGTACGCGCCGGGCGTGCCCGCCGGGGTGCCGGGCGGCGGCTCGATCACGCGGCCGTCGGCGCCGACCGTGCCCCACACCCGGGCGCCGCCCGTCGCCGGGGCGACCGGGGTCAACGCGGACGGGCCATCGGTCTCGCCGATCCGGGACTTGTTCACGCCGACGATGGACCCGTCTGGGCGAGTGATGACCTGCACGTCGTCCTTCGCGCCGGCCGCGGTGCCCTCGGCCTGCGCCTGCGCGCGAGCCTTCAGCGTTCCCAGGTCCTGCGGGCCGCCCGCCACCGGCACGAGGCCGGTCGACGTCCGGACGTAGCCCTCCGGCGCGCCGTAGTTCCCGGAGAGGAAGCTCTTCACGAAGTCGGGGTTGCCGGCGAGCGCAACGGCGTCCTCGGCCGACGTGCCGGGCAGCTTCGTCATGATGGCGCGGGCGGTCAGGTTCTGGACACCCTGCTCCTGCTGCGCCTTCCGTGCCTTCAGACCGAACTCAGCCTGCGCCAGCGCGGAGGCGGCCCGCTTCCCTTCGTTGTCCTGGTAGTTCTTGAGGCCGACCGCAGCGCCGCGGCCGAACCCCGGCGTCGACATCAGCCCCATGCCGAGCGACATCAGCAGATCATCGCCGCCGTTCGTACGCAGGCTGCGCAAGCCATCGCCGATCCGGTCGAGCAGCGACGGCTCCGCGGCGGGCATGGCCGCTGTCGGGGCCGCGGCGGCGGGAGCCGCCGTCGAACCGGTTGTCGCCGGAGCAGCGGGAGCCGGCAGACTGCCAAAAGTCAGCGGGCGCGCGGGCGTGGCGGCCGCCGGAGCCTCACCACCACTACGCGGCGCGGCCGGCGCGTCGACCGGCATGGTGGGCGCGCGCGAACCGACGAGGCTCGGCAGCTGCGAGCGCTCCGGCTCCGCGGCGACGGGCGACGAGACCTGCGGGGGTAGGGCGCCGAACATGCGCAGCGGCGCACGCGCGGGCGCCTCGGGCTCGACCGCCGGGGCGGCGGCGGTGACCTGCGGCTGCATGGTCGGCGCGGTCGGCGGCACGAAGCCGGTGAAGCCCGGCGGGATCGCAGCCGGCACGTCGTCTGCCGAGACGTCGACCTGCGGTCGCGCCTGCTGCATCAGGCGGGCGATGTCGGCCGGGGAGAGAGAGCCGAACGGCATGAGACCAGCGGACACGGCGCGCTCCTACTTCATGAACTTCGAGGCGGTACCGGCGATGGCCAGCCCACCACCGAGCAGCTGCTGGAGTACGCCCGGCTGCGGGATCTTCTGCACCGACGTTCCGCTCGAGGAGCCGCCGAGCCCCGCGATCGGATTGACGATGCCGGAGTAGAGGCCGAGCTGCTTCCAGGGCGACGCCTGCTGCTCGTCGAAGACCTGCTGGGCCGTGTCGAGCTGCTGCTGGCGGTCGGCGTCGAGGGCGGCACCGACACCGGCCAGGGTCAGGCCCGGGCGTTGGAGGTTGTCGATGTTCGTCCCAACCATGCCGAGACCCTGGAGCGCCGCAGCCCGGTCCGCCTGCGCGGCCGACAGCTTGAGGCTCGACTTGGACATCTCATTCTGGATGTTCTGATTGTCGACGCCGGCCAGGGCCGTCGCGCCGCCGAGCGCCGTCGTGTTGGTGTCGTTGTAGAGCCCGGCCCCTGACAGGGCGAGGCCGGCGTTCACCTGCTCGGCGTTGTTGATCGACCCGTAGAGGCCCTGCTGGAGGCTGGTCCGGGCGTTGCGCGAGCTGTCGATCGCCGTGGCCGCCTGCGCCTGCCGGGTGCGCTCGTTGTCATAGTCGGTGTAGCGGGCCTGCGTGCCGATCGCGCCGAGGGAGTCGGCGATCGTCGCGGCGTAGCGCCCCGAGCCGGTCCGGCCCGCCGCGCCCATCTGCTGGGCGATCTTCGAGGCCGCCTCGCCCTGGCTCCGGCCGATCACCGCGTCGAGGTACGGGTTCGCCCCGCCCAGGAACTTGCCGTCGGCGGCATCCTGCAGCGACTTCTCCGTCTGCGTCTGGCCTGACAGACCGTTGAGCAAGCCGGTGTAGCCGTCGGTCGAGAGGTTATAGTCGCCCCGGGTCAGCGCCCGCGCCGTCGAGTAGGCGAGGTTGTTCGGGTCGGCCATCTGGTCGGCCAGCGACGACACCCGCGACGTGTCGATCTTCCCGATGCTGTCCAGGCCGGAGAGCGCGGACTGGATGCCCGAGGTGGTGCCGCCGTTCTTGAGCAGGCCGGTCAGGTAGCTGTCGCCGGCCTTGGCCGCGCCCTGGCCCGCGCTGGCGCTGCCGGCGATGCTGTCGAGTGCGGCGAGCGAGGTGTCCCCGAGACCGGCATAGCGCTGGCCGCCGTAGACCTGCGAGCCGACGCCCGAGTTGTACGCCGCGGTCGCGCCGGAGAGCACGCCCTGAAGCGCGGGCTGCGCCGGCGCCCACGGGTCGTTGTTCTGCTGCTGGACCGTGGTCTGGGTCTTGGTACCGCCGCCCATGTCAGGCCCCGATGCGCTTCGTGAAGTGGTGGCCGAGCTCGCACGGCGCGGCGGCGTAGTCCGGCAGCACGCGGGCCCAGCCGCGGCGGCCGACGAACTCGACGGTGGTGCAGCCCAGCCGGGCCGCCCCGCGCTCGACGGCGGCGATGACGGCGCCCCAGGGGCCCGCCGCGCGGCCGCCGAGGGACAGGACCCAGCAGGACAGCCGGCCGCCGCGGTGCTGGCGGACCTGCGTCACGCCCGCCGCAACGAAGCGGTCGCCCTCGAAGATCCCGACGAGCTGCGCCTGCCCGGCCGCGCACGACGCGAGCAGGCCAGTCACGGTCAGGTCGCATCGGGGCAGGGCGCAGGCGGCCCCCAGGCACGCCTCGACGCGTTCGGCGAGGTCAGGCGCGAGCGGCATCGACAGGGGCTGTAGGCGCATCAGGCCCGGCGCATCTCGTAGCGGAAGGTGCGGTCGGTCGCCGGGTTCAGATCGTGCCCGACCGTGAAGCTGCCGCGGTCGGCAGAGACCAGCCACACCGTCGCCTTCGACGCGGATTCCGTGACCGGGACCCAGCGCGGCAGGGCGCCGAGGCTACAGTTCTCGCAGGGCACCTTCGTGCGCGAGACGCCGTTGGCCAGGGTGAAGGTGTCCGCCGAGATCGCGTTGGTGGCGCCGCGCGCGAGGTCGTCGATCGCGCGGCTGAAGAGCGACAAGTCCTTCTCGTTCCGGCCAGGGACGTTCACCGCGAGCCCTCCGCCGTCGCGTCCGGCTCGATCGCCGAGACGTAGGACCAGGTCGTGCCGGCCGGGATCCGCACCCGGGCGCGGTGGTAGCGGCCCGAGGCGCGGGTCGGCGCGATCCGCTCCACGGTCGGCGCGGTCTCCGGCAGCCAGCGCGGCGGCGCGGATGCGGCGAGGCTCTCGCGTACGCCGACGGCCACGCGCCAGTCGTCGGCATCCGTGTCCACGCGGGCACCGCGCAGGAAGGCCCGGTTCGGTCGCGCCAGCATGGCGTCGGGGGTCTGCACCACCGCTTCGAGGGCGGGCCCGTCGAGCACGGCGAGGCGGTTGTCGGTCGTCATCACCGCGAGCAGCGTCGCGCCGCCCTGGTACATCGGGTCGTCGAGCGAGGGCTGGGCCGGGTCGTCGATCGACCCCTCGATGCTGTCGATCGACACGTCGGGCGTCGCCGCCGACATGCCGAAGCGGAGCGGTGTGTTGAGGAACGACCAGCGGTCGAGCAGCCAGTCGTACAGCAGCGCCTCGCCCAGCAGGGACGGGTCCGCCGCGTCGGTGCCGGCGAGCCGGTAGGCGAACAGGATCCGCTCGCCGGTCGGGTCGCGGAACGCCACCGTCATGCCGACGCGCTCCGGGTCGACGCGGCCCTGGAAGAACCGGTTCACCCGCTCGGCGCCGATCGGCGTGGACGGGCCGCCGCCGATCACCAGGGCATAGAACCCGTCGCGGTCGAGGAAGAAGATGCGCGGCCCGACCTTGGCGATGCACCAGGGCGCCACCGCGCCGCGGTTCTCCTCGAGCACCGAGCAGTCGAACACGTTCCCGGAATCCGGGCTCAGCGTCATCCGCCGGATCGCCCGCTCCTGGAAGATCACGCCATACTCGCCACCCGCGAAGCCGGTGATGGCGCCGCCGTCGGGGAGTTGCTGCTCATCGCCGGTCTGGTCGAGCTGCCCGAGGGGCCACTGCTCGATGTTGCCGCTGTTCGACCAGCGCACCGTCTGCGGCGTGTCGGGCAGGCCGGCTAGCACGAGGAAGTCGCCGACGACGCCCATGTGCCGGGCCCGGGGCGGCTTGCCGCCGAGGTCCGCGAACGGCTGCGTGCCGGCCTGGAGCACGTCGATGGTGGCCTTCTGCACCGGGGTGCCGGCCGAGCAGGCGAGCAGCAGGGTGCCGTAGACGACGAAGGACCAGTAGTCCCCCGGCGGCACGCTGTAGGACGTGCTCGGGTTCGTCACCTCGTGCCACGCCTGGTCCGTCGTCTTGTAGACGAACAGCCCCTTCGACGTGCCGGCCACGTAGATCGGGAAGTTGTAGGTCGGCGAGAACACCGCGATGGCGCCGCGGCACTCCGCCGGCAGGGCGAGCGACAGCGGCACCGGCGCCAGCACCGGGCCGTACCCGTCCGAGCGCGGCACCACGTTCGTCGCGACCGCCGACACCGAGGCGTCGACCGAGGCCCTGTCGGGCGCGAACGGCGCCAGCTTGATCGGGTCCATGCTACTCGGGCCGCGCCACGGCCTGCGACGAGGCCTGGATCTCGGCCGGGCGGCCGGTGCGCTTGGCGACCTTAGCCGTGTCGGCCTTGATCCCGAGCGCGGCCAGGACCTGGAGCATCAGGCCGGTGTGCGCCTGGACCGCGGCCGGATCCTTCTGGAACAGGTAGGCCTCCGCCAGGACGGCGTAGAGGTAGGCGTCCGGCGCCTTGGCCAGGAGCCAGTTCTTCGGCGCGTCGGAGGTCAGCGGCGGGATCGCGGCGTAATAGGCCAGCGTCACCACGCCGGGCTTCTCCGGCACCATGCGCACCTTGCCGGCGCGGATCGTGAAGTACTGCGGGTCGCCGCCGGGCCGGTGCCGGAACCGCGCCTCGGGGCTGTCCGCCTCGGCGAAGGTCGGGCGCGCCGTGCGCCCGGAGCCGGCCCAGGACACCGCCAGCCACTCGATGAAGTCGGCCGGCAGGTCCATCGCGGCTACCGGCGCCGCGGCGCTGCCGCCGCTGGCTTCCACTTCCATCTCGCGCGCGCGCAGGATCGCGTTGAAGTGGCTCTCGGCCAGCGCGATGAAGCCGGGCACCGCGTCCGCGAGATCCGGGCGGGCGATGTAGTCCAGCACGGCGGCCTGGAGGCTCGCCAGATCGGTGATCGGTGCGGCCACGGCTGCCTCAGAGATAATAGGCCTGCACCTGGCCGGTGGAGGCGATGACGTTCGAGCGACCGCGCAGCGCGTTCAGCTCCTCGGCGATGATGTCGCCCTGCTCCTTCGCCATCGCTGGGCTGCGCAGGACGTTGCGGGCGAGGTGCCGCTTCGCCCAGGCCGCGATCAGGCTGGAGGCTTCGTCGGTCCAGGCGTTCGCCTCGTCGGGACCCGGCGCCGGCAGCCGGTAATGCGCCATGAGCCGCACCGTCCAGGCGTCGGACGGCATCGGCCACAGGCGGATGGACCGGTCGAAGTACGCGTAGGCGCAGGGCCGCGACTGGCTGGTGGGCTCGTCGCCCTTCTCGATCCACGCCTCATCGACACGCTGCAGGACGGTCGGGGTCTCGCCGTCGAGCATGACGACGCTGTCGATCGCCATCAGGTCTGGGATCGCTCCCGCATCGCCGGCCGAGTAGACGTCCGACCCGGCGATGGTCTGGAACGTGACATAGCCCTCGTTGAAGAAGAACCGGTCCGGCTGGAAGAACCGGATCGCCCGGTCAACGGCCGTCGCGATCTGCGGGCCGAGGTCCGCGCGCTCGATGTCGTCCGCGATCTCCGCGTACAGATCGGCGAGCGTCGGCCGCCCGTCCTGTGTCGGCATCGGGCACCGTCTCCGTCTTCGAGGGCGACGGCGGGGCGCTGGGCTCCGCCGCCAGGACCGCCGCGCCGAGGTGCAGCAGCATCCACGCCGACATCAGGCGTCGTTGTCCGGGGTGTAGTGGACCACGATCGTGGCCACGCCCGCGGCCGGGGCGCCGGCGATCGTGCCGTAGACCGTGGTGTCGGCAGCGAGGCGGCCCTTCAGGGTCGCGGTGTCGATGCGCTTCACACCGGCCGCTGTCGCGGCGGTGTCGGCCGCGGCGGCGAGATCGTTGCCGCCCACGGACGAACCGAGGGTGAGTGAGGAGCCGGCCGAGAAGGCGGTCTCGACGAGCACGAGCAGCGAGGTGATGAGCGCGCCGGCCGGCAGGGACGCCGGCATGACGAAGGCGCCGTTGGCGAAGTTCACGGTCTTGCGGATCGTGTGCGAGGTCTGCTCGCGCAGCTCGCGCGCGGGCGGCTGCACGGGGGCGACGTTGGTGGGCACGGTGGCCTCCAGGTTCGGATCAGGCAGGGAGGAGCGGCGGGCCGGAGCGTGAGGCCCCGGCCCGGGTCAGCCGTCGGGCTGGGTCAGCGATCAGGCGTCGACCGGCTTGGCGTAGGTCGGGATCACGATCGTGCCGAAGTCGTCGCCGTTGAAGGTCGTCTTCTTCATGCCCCAGATCGCCCAGGCCGAGACCTCGAGGTTCCGCTTGTGGTCGAGCAGCTCCTCGTTCCAGCGGTACCGGGTGTCGCCGCCGTCCTTGCCGTAGGCGATGGTCGCCGCCTGGGCGCCGAGCAGCACCGCGCGGCGGGTGTTCGGCACCGCGGACATGCCGTCGGGCGAGACGCCAGCCGTCACGTCCTGCGCCTCGCGGAGCACGACGCCGTTGTACTCGCCGAGCGCGCCCGAGAAGATCGGGCTCTTGCTCGACTGCATGCCGGCCATCGCGGCCTTCTGGATGTCGAGCCACTGGCCGGCGTTCGTGTTGGTGCGCAGAGACGTGATCTGCTCGGAGGCGAGGTACATCACGTAGAGCTTGCGCCCGCCGACCACGACCGGGCGGATCATGACCTTGCGGTTCTTGCCGCCGGTCTTGGCCAGCTCGACCGCCTTGTCGATCAGGTCCAGGGTGAAGAAGTCCGCGTTGGTCAGCGCGCCGTCGTCGGCCCGGCCGTTCGGGCGGAAGATGCGGCCCGCCGACGGCGCGGTGACGACGTTGTTGGCGGTGAACTTCTTGGCGCCGTTGAGCTGGTTGGCCGGGGTGAAGCCGCAGACGTGATTGAAGAAGCAGACCGTGCGGCGGGTCTGGAACCAGTCGGCGATGCCGGCGCGGGCGGTCTCGCGCAGGTTGAACGGCACGCGCTGCTGGTCGATCGTGTGCCCAGACTTCACGCCGACGACCTCGCCGAGCTCGTCGATGGTGACCTTGTCGGAGTTGACGCCGATCTGCTCGCCGTTGCCCTCGGCCACGTCGGACGAGGAGAAGCCCGGGCCGCGGAGCTGCATGCGCAGGCCGAAGGTGACCTGGTCGCCGTTGCCCTTCTTGGTCTCGGTCTTCTCCTGGATGATGGCGTCGTCGCCGGTGCCGACCAGGGGATCGATGTCGATGGACTTGTTGGCTTCGGCTGCGAGCTTCTTGCTCCACAGCTTGACGGCCATCGGGTCGTTCTGCCCGAACGCGGTGTAGGACATGGGGGTGCCTCTGAAGGCTGGATTCCGTGGGATGGGGTTCGTGCGGGCCGTGCGTCGGCGCGCGGACGGAAGCCGGGCCCCAGAATGACCGTCGGGGACGGGGTCGGACGGGCGCCGTGCGTGGCGCGGACGAAGGCACTGACGCGGCCGGGCGGATCCTGACGTGGATCAGACGAACGACCGGACACGCGAGAGCATCCCGCCTTGCAGCAGGGTGCGGCTCGGAGTCGGACGGAAACTGGGGAAGCGCAGAGACGGGGCAAGGCCCGCACGTCTCGCGACAGATAATCCTTTGAGCGGGTTCGCCCGTCGGGTCAATCGGAAAATCGAGCCGAGCTTGGTGTGGCCCTTACCTGTTCGACCGCTTCGATAAGGCAGACACAGCCCCGGCATAGCAAGCTGCCTTGCTGCAGTGGATATCCGGACACGATCAAACCCTGGAAGTCCTGTCATGTTGCTCAGGGCGCCGCCGGATCAATGTGCCAATATGCTCAAAAGCTGGCGAATATGCATATCCTCATTTCAGAGATATCGTTCGACTAAAAAGCGATCCGCCGAAGGCCGGTTTAATTCTCACATGCAACTAACTTCGCATCAGATTTCGCATTAATGATAATTTAAGCACTCAAGTGCACTTTTCGGTCGGATAAACAGGATTCCGGGTGCCGATATGCTGCGTAGTTCAAAAATACTAGTCAAGGCAATTATTCCGCTGCTTATCATGGCAGTGGTGGCTGCGGGGTTGGTGTCCTATGCCATAAGCGGCCTCAATCAACTCGCAGGCCAGACGCGCGAGATCGTCGACCTACAGGCTGTTCGCCTCGAACGCATCCTGGCGGTACAAGTCAACACCAACGATGCCGCCGTCCTGGCACGCAACCTCATCTTGGAAACCCGCGATGAAGAGATGGCCGGCTACAAAGCCCGCTATGACGCGGCCGTTAAGACCTCACTCGATGCTGTAAACACCCTGATCGAGATGGCCGATACGCCTGATCGGAAAGCCACCAATCAGACGCTGCAGGGTATACTAAAAGATTTCTATGCTGCCTTGGACAAGTCAAATGCTCTCGGTCTCAAGAACAACAATGACGCGGCTGCAAAGGTCCTCCTGACCGAAGCCTCTAGCGCGCGCACGAAGATGCGAGATTTTGTCCAACGTCGCGTCGAACGGCTGAATGCCGAGCTGCGCCAAGCCCGTGATGATGCGGAGCAGGCCGTGACCACAGCTAAGACCGTGCTGATTGGCGCCTCCGTGGCCGGCCTGATCGGCGCAATCGCGCTCTCGGCCCTGATCGTGATCTTCGGCATTACCCGCCCGCTGGGCAGCCTGGTGGGCGTTCTGCAGCGGATGGCCCGCGGCGAGGTCGACGCCGAGATCCGCGAGGCCGCCCGCGGCGACGAGATCGGCGCCGTCGGCAAGGCGGTCGAGGGCATCAAGGCCATGGTCGCCCGCAAGGCCGCCGAGGAGGCCGAGGTGAAGCGCCGCGCCGATGAGGCCGCGGCCGCCGAGCGCAAGCGCACCATGATCGAGCTCGCCGACGGCTTCGAGCGCGCCGTCGGCGGCATCGTCGGCATGGTCTCGTCCTCGGCCACCGAGCTCCAGGCCACCGCCCAGCAGATGACCGCCACCGCGCAGGAGACCGCCGCGCAATCGACCAGCGTGGCCGCGGCCGCGGAAGAGGCCTCGACCAACGTCAACACGGTCGCTGCCGCCGCCGAGGAACTCGGCTCGTCCGTGCAGGAGATCGGCCGGCAGGTGCAGGGATCGGCTGGGCTCGCTCAGGCCGCGGTCGGCGAGGCCGACCAGACCGCCCACCTCGTCCAGGCGCTCAGCCAGAACGCCGCGCGGATCGGCGACATGGTGGGGATGATCTCGGGGATCGCCGCCCAGACCAACCTCCTGGCGCTCAACGCCACGATCGAGGCCGCGCGCGCTGGCGCCGCTGGGCGGGGCTTCGCGGTGGTGGCGACTGAGGTAAAAGCGCTCGCCGACCAGACTGCCAAGACGACGGAAGAGATCAGCCGCCAGATCGGCGAGGTGCAGGGGGTGACCGCGCAGGCCGTGACGGCGATCGGCGGGATCACCGGGCGGATCCGGGAGATTGACGGCGTGGCGACCTCGATCGCGGCGGCGGTCGAGCAGCAGGGCGCGGCCACGCAGGAGATCGTGCGCAACGTGGCGCAGGCCTCGGCGGGCACCAACGAGGTGACGGGCAACATCGCCGGCGTGGCGCAGGCGTCAGAGGAGACAGGGGCTGCGGCCTCGCAGGTCCTGTCGGCGGCCTCGGAGCTGTCGCGGCAATCCGAGCATCTCGGCGCCGAGGTCAGCCGCTTCCTCGCAACCGTCCGCGCCGCTTGACATGGCTATGTTCGAAATCCTCCCCCTCCCGGTCAGGCCTCACGGCACGCACCAGTTCGACCGGCTGCACGCGGACTTAGCCGCCGCGCACGAAAGTGGCGCGGAGCTCGGCCCCCGAGCCCCCCACATCCAAGCAGGTGGCGACAGGCTGCTCGAACTGACGTGCGCCTTGGAACGCGCGATCGAGGAACTGGATCTCACGGTGATTAAGCTCGGTCTCCGGGATCCGGACATGCGTGAAGCCCTGCGAGACTTTGTCATCAAGACCGAGAGTCTCGCCAACACGGCACAGAGCTTTGCTCACACCGTGCACGGCCTCGCCGGCCTCGCGCAGCGGTTCCCAGCCACCCTCTGACTGCGTTCGCGACTTCGGGCCGGACGTAAGACCGGCCTCAGCATCAAGTGGAGGCCGGCTTGGGCAGGCTGTTGTTGATCTCTGACGACCGGCCCCGAACCGAACGCTTGGCCCGTTGCCTCGGCCCCGACCGCTGCTACGCCGTCCACGAGCTGTCTGACGAGGCCATGCTGTTCGGGCAGCCGGACCTGATCGTCAGCGACGTCGCCCATCTCACCTCCGAGGCAATGATGCGCCTGCGGCGGGTGCTGGAGCCGCTGCGTGCGACTGGCGCACCCTTCCTGTTCCTGACCCACGGCCAAGCCGCCCGCGCCGAGGCCCAAGCCCGACTCCTGACCCCGACCGACATTCTCCCGGCTCTGACCATCCTCGATCGGCTGCTGGCTCGAATCGACAGGCTTCAGGAGGTCGGAGGTTCCGCCGTCGCCGCCCGGATGGCGGAAGAGGCTCGGCAGTTCTTTGATCGGACCTTCTTCTCCGACCAGATCGTGACACCTGAGCTGGCAAGCACCGGCACCGGTCTGATCGCCCGCGCCGTGCAGCACTGTGGCATCCGCGAGTGGCTCCGGGCGGTCCAGCGCTTCGATGATGCCACGCACCGGCACTGTCTGATCGTCACTGGCTTGGCCGCCGCGTTCGCGACCAAGCTCGGCTTAGCCGAACTCGACAGCTACCGCCTGACCAAGGCTGCGCTGCTGCACGACGTCGGCAAGACCCGCATCTCGGTCGAGATCCTGAACAAACCCGGTCGGCTCACCGACGAGGAGATGGCGGTGATGCGCACTCACGCGGCGCTCGGCTATGACATGCTGGTCGGCAGCGGCTTCTCACCGGAGATGCTGCAGGTCGTGCGCTCGCACCACGAGATGCTCGACGGTTCCGGCTACCCGGACGGGCTGCGGGCACCTGAGATCCCGGACCTCGTCCGGCTGGTGACGATCTGCGACATCTACGGCGCGCTCATCGAACGCAGGCCCTATCGGGCACCGATGCCGGGCGGAGACGCCTACGAAATCGTGCAGTCTATGACTGGACGGCTCGACGCCGATTTGGTTGCCGCGTTCCACCCAGTCATGGTTGCGTTCGATCCGGGGGCAGCACCGAAAATCTGAGCGAGCGAACTGGCGAGTTACAGGTCGAGCGCCGCTCTGCTGGTGATTCCCCAGCATCAGATTTACACCAGATCTCGGCTTATCCTAGTCAGCCGCCCATGAGCGCGCGGACGCGGGCCGGGTTCGAGGCGAGCAGCTTCTCGAAGTCCGCCTCGGACATGCTGGACAGCGTCTCCAGCGTGATCTCGCCGGCGGGCTGGCCACCGGCGGCCGAGAGCGAGCGGCCCGGACCCGCCTGCCCGGCCGCGGCGCGCGCGGCCCGCTCGGCGGCGGTCTCCTGCGGGGCGGCGGCCGGGGCCGGGGCGGGCTCCGGCGCCTTCGGGGCGAACCCGCGGCTCTTCGCGAGCGCGGCGATCAGGGCGGCCGGGGACTGGCCGCGCTGGCGGGCCGTCTGGGCGAGGTTGAACTCCTCGTCGCGCACCGCCTCGATCGCGTCCTTCTGGGACATGCCGACGAGCTGCAGTTCGGCCACCCGACCGGCGAACAGGTGCTCGTAGGCGTCCGCGACCGACGCATCGGCCTGGATCGCGGTGCGGAGGTCCTGCTGGTAGAACCCGATCACCTCGTTCCGGGCGGCCTCGGCCTGGCGGGTCTCCTCGGCCTTCTTCTGGCTCTCGGTGAGCTGGGTCTGGCCGGTGCGCAGCGCCTCGACCTGCTGCTCCAGGTGCTTCACGTACCCGAAGATGTCCTCGTCCGGGTTCGGCACCTTCACCGGCTCGGGCGCGGCCGCCGGCTGAGCCGGGGCGGCGGGGCGCTGCATCGCCTCGGACAGGATGCGCAGGCGCTCGTCGCCGCGGGCGAACCGCTCGCGCAGCTCGTCGCGCTCCTTCTCGACCGCCTTCCGACGCTCGCGCTCCTCGTGGAGGGCGCCGTGCGGGACGAACTTGCCCTTCTCGTCGCGGGGCTGCGCTTCGGGGGCAGCCTCGGGCTCAGCGGTCTCGGGGTCGGCCGCGGGCGGCTCAGCAGCGGCCGGGGCGGGCTCGGCGGCCGGCGGGGTCAGACCATCGGAGGCGGGGGCTTCCTCGCCGCGCTCGTACGCCTCGAAGGCAGCCTGCTCCTCGGGCGTGAAGGCGTCTTCGCCGCCGCCGATGGCGAGGTCGGTATCGGTCATGTGGTCCTCGTGACGTGAAGGGTACGAAAGCCGGCGTGCGCCGCCGGCGGGCGAAAGGGATCAGGCGGCGGCTTCCGCGGCCTGTGCTGCGGCCTCGGGCGCGGTGAGCAGCTGCGCGAGCTGCACGGCCGCCGAGGCGTGATCCTGGTGAGTGAGCGCTTGCTCGCGCCCGGCCTTGGCGTTCTTCAGGTTCGCGCCGGCCGTCATGTCCTGGATCCGGGCGACCGCCGTCTGCACGGCGATCTGCTTCTGCTGCTCCTGCTCCGGCGTGTCGGCGGACTGGGCGAGCAGGTCGCGCATCTTGGCCACGAACGAGGCCGGGAACGGCGAGTAGGGCAGAATCTCGAGCAGGACCTGCGGCGTGATCATGTCCTTGATGATCGGCAGGACGCTGGTGAAGGTCTGCCAGACGATCTGCTGCTGGTTCGGGGAGGCCGGGGCATCGTCGATCACCACGTCGAAGTCGCCCATCGTCTGGTCGCGGATGAGCGGCACGACCTTGGCGCCCTCGTCGCCCACGATGCGGATCAGGCGGCCGTCCGAGAGGTACGTCTGGATGAAGAACAAGCGCACCCGGCCGATATGCTTCCGGGCCCGACGCAGGGAGTCGAACAGCGTCGCCAGGATCGTCATGGCCGCCTGCTTGCGCTGGTACTCCAGCACGCCGGCCTGGTCGTTCTGTTTCTGACCGAGCAGCTCCAGGTTCACACCGGACGTGTCGCGGATGGAGCCGATCGCGAACTCCATGAGCTGCCAGTGTCCCGAGGGCAGGACCGGGAGCGGCTTCTCCTTCATGCGGGCCGACATCAGGGCGCCGTCGTTCACCCAGGAGATCGCGCCGGGCTTGGCGATGCTGGCCTCGAAGGCACGCTGGTCCGGCACCGCGCCCTTCTCCATGATCCAGCCGCCCTTGGATTGGCGGTTGAGCATGTCGAGGGTCTGCGACAGCCACTTGTTGGCGAAGCGCTGCGGGTCGCGCATCGGCCGCACGATGCCGAACCACGTGCCCTTGTTGTGGTCGCGATCACCGGTCAAGCAGGCGTAGGAGAACTGGTCGCCGGCCGGGGCCGGGCCCTCCTCCAGCACCACGGCGCCGAGGAAGGCGCGGCGGGAGACCCGCTTCATCCGGTGGAACACCTGCACCGGCATGCCGAGCATCTCGGCGCGGCGGGCGAGGACGGCGGCCTGCTTCAGCTCCATCTCCTGCGGCTCGCCGGTCGTGGGCTCGATCACCACCGCGACGCGGGCGCGCTCCCACCATTGGCACTCGACGATCGTCACGCGCGAGGACGAGGCGTCGGCATCCTGGCCGGGGCGGTCGATGCGGCGCTCGCCGGGCTGGATCTCGCGGTGCTCGCCGTCGCCGTCACGATCCTCGGCCCAGGCGGCGTCGAGGAGCGCGGGGTCGACGTCAGGGAAGAGCGCCTCGGCCTCGGCCCGGTCCATCGTCTTCGCGCGGAACAGGCGCCGGGCGTCGGCGAGGTTCCGCTTCCTCGCGGCGGCGTCCCAGATCATCTCCAGCGCGTTGACCCGGTCCTCGACGTAGGCGCCGTCCGGGTTGGTCTCGTAGTCGAGACGCATCTCGACCCAGCCCATGCCGCAGATCGCGCAGTCCACAAACGCGTCCGATTCTTCGTCCTCCGCCTCGGCCTCGTCCGCGAGGTAGCGGGAGGCCTCGGTGAGGAGCTCGTTCTTGGCCGCGTCTCCGATCTCGCGTGGCAGGTACTGAATGTCCTGCCGGCTGTTCACCTCGGAGCCGGCCACCGCCTTGATGACGGGCAGGATCCGGTTGAACGTTACCGGCGGCCGGCCCTGCTGGCGCAGCACGGCCTCGTCCTCGGTGCTCCACTGGCGCCCGGCCACGAAGTCGAAGTCCTCGCGGGCATCCTCGCGCCACTTGGCGGAGGCCTCCCGGTCGGTGCGGTACCAGGCGCGCAGGCGGCGGAAGAGCGCCTCGCGATCCAGCCCAGCCTGATCCACCGCCTCGCCGTCGAGGGCGGGCGCGTCCGTGTCCGTCATGCCGCCCAACCTGATCCTGATGTCGATTCCTCCGCCTCGCGGCGGCGTCGGCGCGCGTAGACGTCGTTCGGACCATCCATCGGCGGATCGTCCTCACGGGGCTCGGCGATGCCGATGGCGAAGTACCGGAAGGCGTCGGCCGCGTGGCTCGCCCAGTCGTGCAGAGGGGCCCTGGAGAAGGCCTGCGTGTTCGGGTCGACGTCGAACCGGTAGTTCCGGAGCGCCTGCAGCCCGTCGGCGCAGGCCTCCTCGTCGAACCAGCACCGCGCGAAGATCTTGCGGGCAGCGTCGATGCCGGCGGCCACCGTCAGGCGGGGTGTGATCCGGACGCGATGCCCGGCCGCCCACATCTGCTGCTCGATCGTGCGCTCGGAGGCGAGCAGCTCGTTCCGAGCGTCATGCGGGAGCCAGTGCTCGCCGTAGACGTAGCCCTTGCCGCCCTGCTCGATCGGGAGCGCCCGCTCCTTCAGCACCTCAAGGTAGTGGCCGAGCGCGTGGCCACGGTTCTCGTAGAAGTCGATCAGCCGGAACTCGAACCCGACGATCTGGGCGAACCAGATGCTCGTCTTGTCAGCCCGGCCCAGGTCCCAGAACGTGTGAACCGGCTTCGTCGGGTCGTAGGGGACCTTCGTGAACCGCTTGGCTGTCGTCGCCGCCAGGATCTCGTTCGCGTAGATCGCGCCGTCGAGCACGGCCTTGCAGTTGCCGCCCCAGACCGTCTCGTAGGCGACCGGGTCCCGCGCCTTCAGGTCCAACGCCTCCTGCCGGAGCACGTCGGGGAACCAGGGGTTATCCTCCCAGCCGATCTTCACCACGCGGGCGCCGGTCGGCGGCCGCTTCACGAAGCGCTGGTAGGTCTCGTCCTCCTCTAGCTCCGTGTTGAAGCTGATCCAGATTTCCGAGCCTTCCTTGCGGATGGTCGGCACCAGCACGTCCCAGCTGGTCTTGGAGATGGTGCGGGCTTCTTCGCACCAGCAGATGTCGACGCCCTCGGTCGACTTCACCGAGGCGACGTTGTGCCGGAGCCCCTTGAAGATGAACTCGGTCCCGTTCCGGCCGAGGATCCGCTTCTCCTGGACCTCGTACAGGCCATCGAGCCCGAGGAGGTCGATCTGCTGCGCGAACAGCGCGTGCGCCGATTCCGCGATGCTGTTCTGGAACTCGCGGGCACAGAGCACCCGGAGCGGCCGCTGCGCCCCCATGATGAGGAGCGCCCGGCCGAAGCCCCAGGATTTCGCCCCGCCGCGGCCGCCATAGGCGACCTTGTAGCGGGCCGGCTCGAACAGGAAGGCGAGCTTCTCGGGGAACTCAACCTGCATCGGGCGGCTGCCCGGGCCGGATGAAGGTGACCGTCATGCCGGTCGGGATCGCGCCGCCCTCGCCATCGCCGTCGATGGGCTGGGTCGGCTTGCCATAGCCGCGATCCAGGATGGCGTTGGCGGCGGCGACGCGGGCGGCCTCGCTCTCACCCGCTGTCGCGATCTCGACGAGGACCTGCAGCGCGGTCTCAGTGTGCGCGCGGGCGAGGTCGCGCACCTTGGCTGACGCTTTCGGGCGACCGCCAGGGTTACCGGACTGGCCGGGCTGGAACTGGCTCATGGGCCTGTATCGTGCCTGATCTCAGGTCCGCCGCCGCAAGACGCGGCCTGCGCGGGGCGGTCGAACACCCACACCCAGGCCCAGCCCGCGACGAGCACCAGGAGGATGCCGGCGACGTGCCGGAGGCCGACGATCTCGCGCATCAGCGGAGGACCTTCACCGGGATGCCGAGCAGACGCTTCGCATCCGCGCGCGACAGCTTGGCGACCGAGCCGGCCGGCGCGCCGAGGTTCTCGGCACCAACGGACAGCTCGTGCTCGCCGCGATGGACGCGGGCAGGCGCTGGGCTGGCCGGGCGCGTGCCAAGCAGCCAGCGCAGGACGATGCGCTTCAGCAGCATGGCCGGGCGTTCCTCATCGCCATGGAGCGGCGGACCTCGAACTCGCCGGCCTTCGCCTCGTCGTACGGGGTCTCGGCCGAGAGCTGGACCAGCGCCGGGATCAGGCCCTGGCGGCGGAGGTGGTCGCCGTAGGCCTGGGCCGCCGGGTCGCGCTGGAGGCGCTGCGCGTGGCGAAGCGCCCGGTCCGCGTCGGCCGGGGTGAAGTCGGGGCGTGCGGTCAAAGGATGATCGCCTCGTGGGCGCCCGGCTGGAGCACGTGCTGCTCGGCGCCGGTCCAGGTGAACAGGTACTCGACCGCCCCGCGGTACTTCGGGTTGTCGAGGACGTAGCCGACCGTGTCGTGCCGCCACCTGCGGCCGGTCGGCGAAGGGATGCCGTCGCGGTTCAGCCCGTCGGCGATCGCCTGGAGGGTCGCCCGCGGGCGCTTGCCGCGGCCGCGCTCCCGGAAGATGCGCCGGACGACCGCCGCCTGCTCCGGGACGATGACCAGGCCGCCGGCCCGGTCGGTCGCGTAGCCGTAGGGGACCCGGCCTCCGGCGAAGCCGCCGCGACCGGCCTTGGCGAGCTTCCCGCCCGCGGTCCGGTCCCGGATCGTGAAGCGCTCCGATTCCGCCATGCCGGCGAGGATCGCGAACACGGTGCGCCCCATCGGCGTCGCCGTGTCGGTCGGCTCGGTGACGGACCGGATGCCGACCTCGTGCGTCTCGGCGAGATCGGCCACCGTGGTCACCGCGTACCGGATCTCGCGGGCCAGCCGGTCGAACCGGTAGACCAGCAGCACCGAGAACTTCCCGTCGGCCGCGAGCTGCAGGACCTCGCCGAAGCCGGCCCGGTCGGCGGGCCGGGTCGCGCCCGACACGCCCGCATCGGTGATGACGGCGACGAGCTCGTAGGCCTGGCTCTCGGCGAAGGCGCGGAGTGCTCGCTCCTGCGTCTCAAGCCCGAAACCGTGGGCGGCCTGCTCGTCGGTGGAGACCCGGAGGTAGGCCACCGCCCGGGTGGCCAGAACCGCCTTCGCGGCCTCTTGGGTTTTTATTCTGCCCCGGGCGCGAGCGGTTCGCCGCGACCCTGAAATCGCGGGTAAGTCACTCATTTTGCTGCGCTATTTACGCTGGCGGGGCGGTTCTTGCGGAAATCTCTTGGTAATTCCGCGTCGGGGTGTCGGATTGGCGCCCGGGGCCGGCGAAGACGCCGCACCCGAGATGCCAGCCGCGGGACGTTACCCTCGGATGAAGAACACCATGAACCTGATGAGCACCCTGGTGCTCGCCGCTGCGATCATCGTCCCGACAGCCGCCGGAGCGGAGCCGGTCGGCGCTTCGGTGATCGTCGTCCGGGACACGACCATGGTGGGGCAGACCAAGCCACCGAGCCGCGAAGCCAGCCCGACCTCGAAAGGGTCGATCAATCGCCGGACGAAGAACGATCAGGTCCAGGACAGCATCAGCAAGGGCATCTGCATCGGCTGCAACCCGCGGTAGCTTCAGGCCGCTCGCCGCCGCCTCGCGACGGTGAACGGCTTGCCCTTCGTGCTCTGTCCGGAGGCGCCGAACGTGCGCTTCTCGACAGTCCCGATCAGCGGCCGAAGCTGGCGGATCAGCGACTGGATGCGCCGGCAGTGGTGGTCCCGGGCTTCGAGGTCGACGTCCTGGCGCCCGGTCGCGCGGAGGCGGCAGAGCGCGAGGCTCTCCTCCTCGATCGCGGTGACGATAGCGTGGGCGCTCATCGGGAACCGATCATGGCATGGAACACCGCCCGCGTCTCACGGGGCAACGCCTAAGCTGTTGAGCGGGTTCGGTGAAGCTGGGCCCGGACATGCAAACGCCCGGCGGCTTTTCAGTCCCGGGCGTGCGTCTCGCGACGGTCGGGTTTTGCCGGGTTTCGCCCGACGGGTCAAGAAGCTACGAACGAGAGGAGGGCCCATCCTGTTCGCGGATTTGCCGCAAGATCTCCTCACGCGACTCTTTGACTTCAAGCCGGATTGCAGTGTGTGCGTTTGAGCATGCGAAGAAAATCAAGCATCGACCGTCCGACATATCAGTCAGTTGGGCAACATTGTTCGTATTGATTGTATTTCTAACCTCCCGAGCGCCATCGTAATCCCGCTAGCGGCTTGTTACGTCGATCCACGCCATCTGCGCACCTCCGTTCCGACCTGCCCATGCTGACCCATCGGTCGTCCGTTGTCACGGTGGTGGGCCAAATCCAGCATCGTAGCAATCGAACATGATAGGTGACGACGAGGATACATATTTCATCGCTCGACCATCCTCGCAGCCGTAGAGTAATTCAAGTGACAGAGATCGCCCATCCCGTGACGCCGTGAACATCCATTTGCCTTGCTCATTTTTCTTCAGGACCACTTTGAGCATGGCCATATATCGCTCTGTCCCAGGATGGATAACATCATCCACACCCCCCATTGCGGCTTGATGTCGAAGACCGCTTTGAAGTCGACGCGGCTGATCTGCCGCTGGCAACACGGCGCCATCGACCTTCTCGAACACGATATATGGGAATTTCGCTATAAAGTTAGACGTATTTAGTAGATAAATCCTCAAGCCAAATTCGCATTCTTTTTCGCTCTGCCAAATTCTATGCGTGAGCATTTTGACGTCTAACGTGGCTGAGCTGCTTCTTGAGAATGCATCCTCAATGTCATAGTGCTCCATCTCGAAGAAGCTGCTGCCGTGTCGTTTAAAATACCCCTTTTGCCCTTTGGCTTCTGACCTGTGAGGCCGCCGCTCAGAGCGCTCGACATGGACTAGGAGATAGCCTGATCCTGGTGCACTTGAGCATTCGATCGCGCCCAAAGACACGCCGTCCAGACGAGGTTGGACAAGCTGGCCAATCTCAGTCTGCGCATCGGCCAGGAAGCGTCGTATGTCAGCGATTGGTCGGGATGCTTGTGCGCAGTCGATGCGATCGGGGCCGGGGCGAGCATCCACGCCGATCACAAGAAGGCCGCCGGCCGAATTCGCGAAACCAGACAGAGCCTTCGCCAGCACTTGTCGGTCGTTAGTGCTGAATTCGCCGTTCCGGTCCACTTCTTTGCGTTTGAAGTCGAGTTGAAGCGACTCTTGGGTCTTTTCAGCGATCAGCCGATCAATCCCGACTTCACCTTCTTCCATCAGCCGATCGTACAAATCACGCATGGACGCCTCCCGACGTCCATGCTGGCACAGCAGTGTCAGGCTGTCTCGCTAACCTGACGCCGCGCCGCCACGATGTCCCGGACCCGTCCGCGCCCGGCGATGGCCCGCTGAACCTCCGGCTTGGCCTGCGGGGCATAGCGGGCCTCCTCGGCGCCCCAGTACTGGCCATGGCCCTCCGGAACGGCGCGGCCCTGCGCGTCGGTCTCCTCGCCGGTCTTCTGGCCCTGGAAGAACCGCTCCTGCACGTTCGCCACGCCCTCGGCTGCGAAGTCCTCGTCGAGGTTCTCCATCAAGATCCGGAAGTGCTCGGCGATGTAGGCCGTGCCGCGGTCGCCACCCTTGCCGCGGGCCTCGGCGAACTGCGCGAAGGTCTGCCGGCCGGTGAGCACCTCGTGGAGGAATCGCGCCCCCGGCACGCCGACGGCGCGGACGACCTTGTCCTTCAGCTTCGCCACCAGCCGGGCGTCGTCGATCGCGTAGATGACCGACAGCTCGTGCGCGATGGTCATGTCCTTCGAGCCGCGGACGCCGAAGCCCATGGAGCCGAGCCGGGCGCCTGAGGCGCGCTCGAAGATTGCCTGGACCTGGCGCCCGACCTCGTATTGCGAGACCGTCAGCCGCCCGTGCGAGCGCTCCATCTCCAGCACGTCGACCCGTCGGTTGACCGCGGCGAGGCTACGGCCGCCCGGGGTCCACGGATCGTCGACCGCCACGGCCGCCGTCTCAATCGGGCCACGCTTGCCCCGGACGGGCTTCGACAGGTCGGTGCGCGGGTCGAAGGCGCCGGCGTGGTCGTACCGGTCGCCGCGCGGATCCCGGCGCCGCTCCGGCCGAGCGAACCGCTCGTGCGTGTGGGTGGCCGGCGAGCCAGCGAGGGAGATGTCCTTGGACTTGATCACGTTGAGGTTCCCAATCGGCGCTGCTGCTGTTCTAGGCAGAGGAATGAAAGGCATCCGGTTTTGGACCTGCGCAAGCGCAAGGCAGCTCGAACTTTCCCGGTCGGCGTCCGATCATTTTTCTAGGCTCTTAACCGAAGCAGCATGGAAGAGCGCGCCAGATGCGGCAGCCTTGGTGCCACACACATCGACGCGACAATCTCATGGGTGTATCACCGATTGGCCTGGAGGCGATCGGCCTCCCCAATTTCAAAAACTTCATCTCGGCCGAGGGATGTATGTCTTCTAAATATTCAGACGATCAGCAAATCAATCAGGGAAATAATTTGACATCCTTGGTGGAAAAACGCGAGATTTTCAACGAGTATCAGTATCGTGTCAAAATGGAAATGCTCATAAAGCTTATTTCTATTTTGATCGGAGCTTTGACAGGTTTGTTGCTGGTAATATCTTCAATTTACTTGACGTACGTAAAGATTGCAGATGCAACCACGACAGGCCTCATGATCGGTTCTGGAGTGATATTACTTTTGTTCAATACTGCTTCGGCGATTGGTGTAAATGACAGGAAGGAAAAAAGCAGCGCGCGCTTCGACAAATTTGAGTGAAGTAGTTAAATAGCAGCCCTGCGCGACATTTTAAGATTATAATGGCGAGAAAAATGATCTTTCCATACATCGCCGCCGCGTTGCTCGGCGGCATAGTTGGCGCGAATACCCTAGTACAGCGATCGCCAGAGTCGCCGTTTTCAATATTTTTCATCTGGTTTTCATGGCTTTATATTGTATTGAACGCTCTAGCCTCCGCTGGCGCATTTGGTCTTGTGCATGAAACCAATCTGATAAATATATCTAATGGCAACTTATCCCTGCCGATACAGATTGCAGTTTCTGGGATTGGCGCTTTGGCCATTCTCCGCGGCGGGATTACAGTTCACATCGCAGGCAAATCGCTTCCCATCAACTTTTCGAATTTACTTCAGCCGCTACTCGATGCTGCAGATCGGGAGGTGCGCAGGATCAGGGACGGCCGCAAGCTTGTCCTTGCCAGCAGAATCATGTCGGGACTTAATTGCGATGAAGCGCTCAAAAATCTTCCGGGCTTGTGCGCCTCAGTTTCCAACAATATTCCGGCATCAGAGCTAAGGACCCTGCAGGCGAGATTGAAGTTGATTGAGAGCAGTATGGACAACGACAATGCGAAATTGTCGGCGCTGGGGTCACTATTGTTGGGGGCTTATGGAGAGGGCACTCTCTTAGCAGCTGCGGAGGTGCTCTCCACAACCAGATCGGGACCGGCTCTTCCGAAGCCGGCCCCCGCGCCGCCTCTAATTGGCCAAAAATAAAAACTCCGCCGCCCGCCAAGCCTTCATGGGCGTGAAAAATCATAAATTGCGATCCCTATTGGGAATAAACATCAGGCGGCCTTGCTTATAATATTAACGAGCGCGATTATTCCAGGCGTTAGATAACTTTTCACATGCACGCTTTCGCCGCCGATCGAAAGTGCGTCGCCAGATCCCAAACTCGCGGCAATGGTCGGTGATCGAACCGCCCGGCACGTCTTTCAACAGCCGGAGTCGTCGGTGGCGCTTGATCTGGCGCCGCGCCTTGGCCCGGGCCCAGGTTAGCAGGGCGATGCGCTCCTCGCTGTCGCGCCCCAGGATCTCGGCCGAGAACACGATCCAGTCGAAGGTCGCCCGCATCTCCTGCGGGTCGTTCGGCTGGAGCCGGTTCGGCCGGACGCTGAAGATGCCCGAGCTGGTGAAGGCCATGAACGCCGCCACCAGCCACCGCTCCACATCCGCGCACGTCATGGCCGGCGGGTCGGGCCCCTCAAGCCTCAGCGGGTTCGCCATCAGCACCGGGTACGCGTTCTCCTCACGCAGCCGAGCGGCTGAACAGGTCAGCCGCCGGCGGATCGTCCCGCGCGGGCGCGTCCGGCAACGGCGGCATGGCCACTCGCGCCTCGACGATGGCCCGACAATCCGGATCGGCGCACGACCACATGCCGTCGCTGCGATTCCGGAAGACGCCGAAGCCGAACGAGGCGCCGAACACACCGCAGGCCGCGCAGGAGCGCTCAACCGGGCGCTTGGCCGCCTGCTCCGCGGCCTCTTCGGCTGCCTTCCGAGCTGCCTCGCGCTGGCGCAGCTCGATCTCCCAGAGGTTCGGCCTCACGACGCACCTCCCGCCTGGCCCTGGCGCTGGTCGAGGCGGGCCATGAGCCGGCCGATGTCTGGACCGTGACCGGTCGCGCGGAGCCGGGCGAGGTCCTCGTCCAGCTTCGCCCGTTGCGCCCGGGCGATCTCCGCCGGCGTCTCGGCACGGTGACGATTCGAATCCGTCTGTCGCATGCGCTGAAGGTGAGCCTCGGCCACTTTCGCGACCTCCGCGCGCTGCCCCGCCGTCGGCACGTCATAGATCTCCGCCTCAAGCACGCGGCGAATGCGCAGGAGCTGCGTCTGGAGCGGGATCAGGCCCTCGCGCGCCTCGTCGGCAAACTCGGCGGGGGAGGGCCGCCAGCGCTTCATCCAGGGCCGCAACGTCTTGCCGTTCCGGAAGCGCTCGGCCGCCTCGTGAATCGCGGCCAAGGGGAGGTCCTTCAGCGCCGACACGTACTCCGCGACGAGCACCTCATTCTCGTCGTCGCCGCGACCGCGGCCCTGCTCGAATCCCAGGAGGACCCGGGTCACAACCGTGTCGACGTGGCGGGGATTCGAGGCCGCCGTCAGCTCGGCCCTAAGCCGCTCGGCGAGCGCGCAGAGCTGCTGCCGCTCGGTGGTCGAGACCGCCCTGTCCCGCCGCACGCAGTACCGCGTCGGAAGGACGGGATGCGTCTCCAGAGCGCCATGGAGTGCCGAGATCATCACCTCGGCCTGAGCCGGCATCAGGGTCGTTCGCGTCGATGGCAGGCGGTTCGACATCGTAGGCTCCCGTCAGGGATTCGGCGTGTTGGCGGATGAGGCGGGCGGCGAGGCCCGTAGGCGCTGGCTGGGCGGGGCGCCCGCGGTCCGGGCGCCGGCCGGTGGCTTCGCGGCGGGCCTGGAGGCGCCGCTCGATCCAGGTCGAGAAATCGGCCAGCTCGCGGCCGTCGGCGTCCTCGATCAGGCCGAGCACCACCACCGCCTCGTCGTGGGCGATGCCGAGCCAGTGGCCGATCAGCCCGCGAGCCGAGTGCTCGGACCGGCCGGTGTTGGCGCAGATCAGCGCGATGCCCCGGGTCATCAGCTCCCGGCGTAAGCTCCGCGGCTCGTCGCCATCGGCCACGCCAGCGCCGCCAGCCTGCCCGACGTCGTCGGCCGACCCGTCAGGGTCGGAACCGGGGGTTGGGGAGGGGTTAAGGGGTGGGGGTGGAGGTGCAGGAGGAGGGGGCGGACCATCCGGGGAGGGGCCGGGGGATAACGTGCTGTCCGCGGTGTCACGTGACTTCACGTGACGCGTTCGGCCCTGGCGGACCCGGTCGGAGGTCCGGCGCCTCTCGATCGCCTCGACGGCGACCTGAGCCCGGGCGAGTTCCATGGCGACGCGCTGGAGCAGCTCGGGGTCGAGGCCGGCGCGGGCCAGATCGGCGATGAGGGTGGGATCGCTCATCGGCCTACTCCGCCGCCATTGGCATCGGGCCGGGCGCGTGGTCGGCCTCGGTGTAGTCCTCCCAGGACATCCGGCTGAGCTGCGTCGGGCCGCGGTGGGAGAGGTCCCAGACGAACCACGCGTGGGCCATGTTCGAGGACGCCTTCGGGCCCTCCCAGCCGTTGCGGTGCATCATCGGCAGGCGCTTGCGGAAGCAATACACCCGGGCCAGCGTGCCGGTGTCGAGGATGGAGCCGCGCGAGATGCTCTCGTAGAACGAGAACCGCAGCAGCATCATCACGCGCGGGCAGAGCCGCACCGCCTTCTCCACGAAGGCGCGAGCGTCCTTGTAGGGCGGGTTCGTGACGATGCAGTCGATGCCCTCGGGCGCCTCCTCGACCTTCAGAAAGTCGACGTCCGAGACCTGTCCCTTCCAGCCATAGTCGACGAGGTCGGTGGCCAGCACGTCGTGACCGCCGGCGTACAGCTCGCGCACGATGGCGCCGGGCCCGCAGGCCGGCTCCCAGATCCGCCGCGGCATCCACTCGATCGCCATCAGCGCGCGCACAGCCACGGCCGGCGTCTCGTAGAGGTCGTTCCCGCGCTCCGAGAGCGCGTGCGCCTTGTTCTCGCGGTGGCTCACGCTGCAGCCCTCCGTCGGAAGGCCGGGACCATCCGCGCGAGCACCAGCATCACGCCGCGATCCAGGCGCGGCGCCAGCTCCGTCCCGTCCGGGTGGAACGAGCGTTCGCAGAGGCGCATGGATTCGGCTGCGTCGAGAGCGCCGCCATAGGTGCCGCGGAACAGCTCGCGGCCCGAGAAGATGAGCACCCATGTCATGCCGCCGCCCTCACGGCTTGCGGCTCCAGCGCCGTGACCTGGATCACCAGCTCGGGCGTCTCGCCGTAGAACTTGCGGACAAGGCCATCGACCACGGAGGCGTCGTCGGCCCAGACGACGTGGTTCAGCGCGTCGATGACCTTGGCGATGTTGTCCCAGTCGGGCTTGGTCGTGGGACGCAGGCGGCGCTCGATCGCGTCCAGCCGCTTCCGCTTCGACCAGCTCGCCGGAATCGGCATGGTGGCGAAAATCCGGACCTCCAGCGGCCCGGTGAGGAGGGCGCGCCCGCGCATGGCGGCGCCGGCCGCGAGGCTCAGGGCGCTCTCGTAGGCTTCGGTCTTCTGATCGGGATGGGAGTGGATCCGCGCTACTCCTTCCCGATGGACGAGCTGCGCGCGGTGCCGGCCCTTGCCGCGAGGGGCGCCGGGCAGGCGGATGATGACGGTATCGGACACCGCGCGCCTCCAGGCTCAAGCGTCCGCGGGTTCACGCGTGCGGCGCGACCGGGTCTCGCGGGCGGGCGGCTCCGGCAGGGGCGAACGATCGGCAGCTTCCTCGCCGTCCTCGTCGCCTTCCTCGGCCTCCGAGTCCTCGTCGATCGGAAGGTCGGGCTGGTCCTTGTCCGCGACCGCATCGGCGCGCTGGCCGAAGAAGACGCTCGGTTCGGCCAGGACGAGGACCGCCGGGTTGGCGCCGTGCTCGGCCAGCTTCGTGATGTCGTCGACCGAGCCGGATGCGCCGACCTCGAGCTTGAGGCCGTCCTTCACGGTCCACTTGCCAGTCGAGACCACCAGGTGGTCGAAGCCCTGATGCGCCACGACCTTGATGGCCTCGCGCACCGTCTTCCCGGCGACCTCGTCGCAGCGGCTGATCATCACCCGCTGCTCGTGCTCCGACATCTTGGTCCAGCACGGCATCTGCCGGCAGATGTTGTCGAGGATCCGGTCACGGATATCGCCGCGCAAGGTCTCGATGCCGAGCTCTACAGCGGCTCCGGCTTGCGCGACGGCGTCTGTTGTGGCTTCCATTGCTCTCTCCATGGATGGGCACCACGCCCATTCGGTTCAGACCGCCCGGCACCCGCTCCCACAGCAGGCCGGGCGGTTCTGTCTTCGGGGTCAGGCAGCGTCGGCCGGGACGACCATCCAGTCCTCGGAGAGCATGTCCGCCTGGGAGGCGAGCCAGCCGATCACGAGACTGCCGTCGGCGGCGCGCATGTCGATGTGCGGGAGGATGCGAACCTCCTCGACGCTTTCGGCCTCGACGTAGGCGAGGAGAGCGCCAGTCCGAGAGGCTGCGGTGGCCGGCACGATCGAGCCGGGCGTCTGCGCCAGCCACATGCCCTTGCCGTTCCATCCAGCCCGGCATACGCGCTCGCCTCGTTTCAGCGCACGGAGAGCGTCGCCGAAATCGAGACCCAAAGTGGCCGGGTCGACCACCGTCTGATCTTTCGAAGCGGTGTCGCCGTCTTTGCCCTTGCGACCCATGCCCATGGTCACTCCTCCTCGTTCGCGGCCCGCCACAGCGGCAGGTCCGTCAGAGCACCCGAACCCGGCAGGCCCGGCACACGCGGGCGAGCATCCGGAACGACCAGTGCCGATGCGGTCGGCCGTCCTGGACAGCGCGGAGCTGCGCCCGCAGCCGGCGCGCCTCCCGGTGTGCGCGGATGAGCCGCCCGATCTCCCCGAAGAGCCGCATGGAGATCCTCCCGGAGCAGAGCGTTGGTGGCTTCTGCGGCGTCGGCCGCGGCCTCGATGTTCGTGCAGAGCCGCTCGTAGGCGGCCCGGATGTTGTGCAGGACGTGCCCGTCGAGGCCGGTGTCCTGGCGCCCGATGAACTTGCGGACCCAGGAGCCCGAGGCCCCGATCCGGCGCCCGACCGCGTCGTAGGCGGCCATCTTCGAGCCCATGCTCGTCTGGGCGAGGCGGACGAGCGCCGACAGCTTCGGCAAGGTCTCGTCCCGAGCTTGAGATGCGGTCAGCATTGCTCGGTTCCGGTCAGTCTTTGTCCCCACTGGCCCATTCCTTCGCGACATCTTGAGGATGTCGCAGAGGAGCGCAGCGAATGCGGGAGGTTGACGGAGTACGCACGACACACAGCGCGCCCGCCGGCTTGGAGGCAGGGACGGGCGCGCAGGAGAAGGGACGACCCGGCCGAGGGTCCGAGATTGCGATGGTCTCGGCCGGGTCGCTCGCTGGCGGGAGGCGTGAGCCTGCGACCGCTGCGATGGGAGGAAGCTGTGCACAGCCGTGCGACAGCCAGTAAAGACGACGGCAGGGCGCGCGCGTTACAGTTATCGCGGACGAGAACGGCAGAACCGACGATGTGCACGGGCAGCGACATACTAGGCCGCCCTCCGGAAAAGGCGGCCGGCCACGCGAAAGACGCGCTTCAGCGTGCCGGCATCGTTCGCCGCGGGCCGAGGCTGCTCCGGCTGGCGAACGACAACCGCAAGGGGGAGGAGCAGCACGTCGCCACCGGCGGCGCGGTGCGCGAGGTAGGCCTGCAGGTCCGCGTCCGCCGCCTGGCGGTCGAGCTCCTGCGCCGCCTCGTGCATCCCGAGCGCCAGCAGCGCGATGTCCGCGCTCCGGCCCGTCGCCGCTTCCTCGGGACGGCGGCGCTGGATCTGCTCCACTTCAAGGAATAGCCCCAACGCGCCGAAGCGCAGGATCCGCGCGAGCTGCATCAGGCGATCGGCGGCGGTGAGGGCTTGCGGCATGGCAGTCGTCCGGAAGGAGACCGCCACCGAGGCCACGGCCTCGACGCTGGCGACGGCTGGGGCACGCGGCGAAAGGCGAGGGGCGGCGCTCACCGGAGCGCTCCGCCGCAGACGATCAGCCCGGCGCCGACGACGAGGCCGACGTGGCTCGCGCGGCGGACCAGCGCGTCAGACGGGCCACCCGAGATCAGGGCGCGCCCGGCGGTGCAGCTCAGGACGCACCACGAGCCGAGGAGGAGAGATGCGAGCCCCATCAGCGCCGGCCCTCCGCATCGGGGAGCAGCCGCGCGTCCTCGGTCGCCTCGTCGGCCGAGCAGAGGATGCCGTTCACGATCCGACCGTCCTCGGTCACGGCCCGGTACCGCACGGCAAATGGCTCGCCCCACGCGCAGGGCCGGCCCGTCAGCGGCGCCCGCGACAGCGCGATCCCGTGAAAGCCGAGTTCGGTCAGGGTCGCCCGGGCGGCGATCGGGTCAGCCTCGCAGGCCGCGAGCATCAGCGGCAGCAGGGCCACCAGCGCGGGCCGGAGCACCGCCTGGACGCCCGGCCCGCGCGGCCTACCATCGGAAATGCGAAGACCGATGGAGCTGTGAATGATGGCCGACGAGCGTGTCGACAGCCTCGAGAAGCGCGTCAGGCGCTTGGAGGAAGACACGATGGCAGCCCGGGCCGGGTCAGTCTCCGACGCGAAGGTCTGGGCCATCGCGATCGGAGTGCTGGCGATCGTGAGCCTCGGCGAAGCCGTCGCCATCATCGCGCTCTGGTGGTCGCGGTGAGGGCGCATCAGGCGGCCGCTCCCTCGACGGGAGCGGCGCCGCGCTCAACGGCACGAGCCTGTCCGGTGACGACGTGATCAATCGCCGTGACCTCACCGCCGGTGATGCGCTGGATCTCGGCAGCCACTTCGATGGAAGGCATCGCATCGCCGTTCTTCACTCGCGTGATGAACGACGGGTCGCGGCCCAGCTCCTTCGCCAGGGCGACCACCGTCTTGCCTTCGCGTTTAAGCCAGTCTGCGAGCGTCATGCCACAAAACATGCATCTCATACATAATGCATGTCAAGCACGTTTGTGCATGGGCGAGCGTGGCGTTCTAGGGCTCTATGGCGACACTAGGCGCATGCCACCGATCGCAAAGCCGAAGCGCGAGCGCCGCCCAAATTTCCTCCGCCAATGGCGCAAGCACCGCGGCCTCACGCTGGAGACCGTCGGCGCAGAGGTCGGCATGACCGGGCCCAATTTAGGCCGCGTCGAGAAGGGCGAAGTTCCCTATTCGCAGGACCTGCTCGAACTGCTCGCTGACATGTACGGCTGCGAGATCGCCGATCTTCTCGTCCGTGACCCCTCGGACCCGGAAGGCATTTGGTCGATATGGGAGCGAGCACAGCCGGCCCAGCGGAGCCAGATCGCCGCCGTGGCCAAGGCGCTGATCGGCGAAGAGGCTAGTAAGGCGTCGCAGCAGAGTACACCTGCTCCAAAACGGGCAAAGGCAGCACGCCGCAGCGTTTGAGTATGACTAGGCGGCCCTGCTCGCCCGTCCGCATGTCTCCCCTCCATTTGTAGGCTAGGACGCCGGCCACTCGTTTTTCTAACCCTTCCGCCCTCGATACCGCCGCCTCGGGTGAAGACTCTTGGATCGGGTCATCTCCGATCAGATCCCCTTCGCCATCCCGCCTGAACACTTGAACCATAAATCGCTCGACGACCGGCACCCACTCCTCCCAGGGCTGTGGTGACGCCTGCCTGAAATAGAACATACCAGGAACAAGTCGCGCAAATTCCGCGGGTTTCGAATTAGAGCCGACTCTTCAGTTGCTTGGCCTGTGGATAGCTGTGGAGGGCGGCCCTCGCGACGAAATATGCATCGCATGCATTTTTGGGATTGACTGCCGAATGTGTACGTGATGCACTATTTCCATCGCCGCTCACCGAGCCGATGGAGCCCCAGATGCTCACCGCCCTCGACCTCTACCTCTCGACCGCCCCGCTCCCCGAGCTGCTGACCTACGTCGGCCTGGCGATGCTGGCTGTCGGCCTCGGCTCGTTCGTGCCGGCGTTCATCGCCCAGCACGTGGCCGCCGTCCGGGGCGCTCGCTGACCATGGCGCGCCTTGACCTCCCCGCCGGCTACCGGATCACCGGATCCTCCGCCGGCTACGCCCTGCGCGGTCCCTACGGCCCCCTCGGCGACGACTTCGACTGCTGGGCCGAGGCCTGTTTCGCCGCCCAGGACCACGCCGATTCCCTCGCGCTGGAGGCCGCCGACGAGCTGGCCGCCATCGCGGACTTCGAGGCCCAGCAGCTCCTGGAGGCAGCATGAACGCGCAGCACCCCTTCCGTGCCCAGTTCGGCGCCCTGGCGGAGGCCGCCGAGCCGCTGCCCAGCGCTTCCGAGGCTCTCGGGCGCCTCGAATCCTCCCTCGCGATCCTGGACGCGATCAGCGAGTCCGCGCTCTCGGCGGTCCACCACCTGGAGCGGGCGACGATCGCCGGCGCCGGACAGCGCACCCACATGGGCCGCCTGGAGGACGTCGCCGCGAAGCTGGCCGCCGCAGCGCGCCGAGCCGAGGCCGCCCGCGCCCGCGTCGCCGACAAGCTGGCGGGTGCGCGATGAGCTGCGCCATCCGCTCTGCCCCAGACCATCAAGCCTTCATCGCCCTGGTCGACCGCCACGCCGCCGCGTTTGGCGTTCCGAGCTACAGCGAACTGGTCCGCGCCATCCACGCGCAGGACCAGCGCGCCGCCGAGCTCTACGCCGCCCTGCGCACCACCACCGAGCACGCGGCTGCCGCGCAGGTCCTGCTCCTGCACACCGGCCTCGACCAGCCGCGCGAGACCCTGGAGCGCACCCTCGAGGAGGCGCTGGAGCGCGCTACCGCCGGCAGCATGGCCGGGAACATCGCGCTCTTCACCGCCGAGACCCGCGTCGACCTCGACGGCCGCGACGACGTCACCGTGCTCGCCGACGCGCGCACGCGGCTCCGGGCCGCCGGGAGGCGCCTGTGACCCTCCCTCCCTTCACTCACATCGAGGCCGTGATGACCCGCTCCCTGCCCCCCTTCGAGATGCGCAAGCCACGCGCCGTCACGCCCGCCCAGCGCGCGACCTTCCTCGGCATCCGGGCGCCGGTCCGCGCCTGCGAGAGCACCCTGCGCGGCCTCGCCGACGCCGACGGGACGGTGTTCGCGCTGCTGCTGCCGGCCGGCTCCGCGAGCCTCGACCGCGAGCGCGCGGAGATGCTCGCCGCCGCCATCAATGCCGGGCTCGGCGTCGCCGGGCACGCCGTGCCGGTGGAGGCGTGACCGCCATGGCCCTGCTCGCCACCGACGCCCCCGCGCGCCCGTCTACCGTGCGCATCCACGCCGACCTCTTCCAGGGCACCGACGAGTGGATCTCGGCCCGCTGCGGAATGCTCACCGCCAGCGAGATGTCGCTGATCCTCACGCCGACCCTCAAGGCGGCCCGGAACGAGAAGGAGCGGGCGCACCTCTACGAGCTGCTCGCCCAGCGGATCACCAAGTTCGTCGAGCCCCGATACGTCAGCGACGACATGCTGCGCGGCCGGGACGACGAGGTCGAGGCGCTCACCCTCTACGCGCGGCACTACGCCGAGACCGAGACTGTCGGCTTCATCACCAACGATCGCTGGGGCTTCACGCTCGGCTACTCGCCCGACGCGCTGGTCGGCACCGACGGCCTCGTCGAGTGCAAGTCGCGCCGGCAGAAGTACCAGGTTCAGACCTTCCTCGAGCACGTGCCCGAGGGCGCGATCCCGGCCGATTACGTCCTCCAGATCCAGACCGGCCTCCTCGTCTCCGAGCGGCTCTGGTGTGACCTCGTCTCGTATTCCGGCGGCCTGCCGCTGGCGGTGATCCGCGCCTACCCGGACGACGAAATCCAGGCCGCAATCATCTCCGCCGCCGGCGACTTCGAGCAGCGCCTCCGGGACGCGATGGGCCGCTACCGCGACGCCGTCGACTCCGCCGAAGCCATCCCCACCCAGCGCATTGAACGGGAGATCATGGCGTGATCGACATCTCGCAGACGGTCGCGCCCAAGAGCGACCAGCTCAACGCCGACGACCTGATCGGCGGCCCGCGCACCATCACGGTGACGCGCGTGTCGAAGATGAAGGAGCCGGATCAGCCGATCGCGATCTACTTCGAGGGCGACGGCGGCAAGCCGTACAAGCCCGGCAAGTCGATGCGCCGCGTGCTGCTGCGGATCTGGGGCCAGGACGGCACCACATACGCCGGCCGGCGGATGACGCTCTACCGGGACGACGCCGTGCAGTTCGGCGGCGCGGCCGTCGGTGGCATCCGGATCAGCCACATGTCGGGGATCTCCTCGGCTGTGACGATGGCGCTCACGGTGACCCGGGCGAGCCGCAGGCCCTTCACGGTCAAGCCGTTGGTCGAGGAGCACAGGCCGGCGCCGGAGCAGCAGCGGCTCGCTCCGCCGACGGGCGACGACGGGTCGGAGAACCAGCGCCAGCCGTCCTCGCGTGACCGCCTGTACGCCGCCGCCCGGGCCGAGGCCGCGAAGGGTAGCGACGCCCTGCGCGCCTTCCGAGCGGACATCGACCCGCGGGCTGATCGCGCCCTCGACGGTATCGCCGACGAATTGGAGCGGATCGCAGCTGGCGCGGATGTCGCCGACGATGACGGATTCCCGGGCTTCCCGCCGCCGGCACAGGAGGCCGTTTAATGTCCTGGCCCAGCCTCTTCATCGGGATCGCCATCGGCCTCGGCCTGGCCGGCGCCGTCTGGGCGCTCGTGTCCTCGCACCGCGCCCTCAAGGCCGAGGACGCCGCGCGCACCGCCTCCGAGCGCGGGGAGGGTGACCGCTGATGGCCGCCCTTTGCTGCCCCCACTGTATCCGCACGCTCGCCAGCACCGAGGCGCTGTTCTCGCACGTGAAGGCGAAGCACGGGCTGAGAGCGGCCCGCGCCTGCGTGCCGGAGCATCCGGTCTTCGCCCGCGAGGCCCATCGCCGCGCCGCCGACCAGGCGCGCCCCAACCCCCAGCCCAGCATGGCCGACCTCGTGATCGAGGCTCAGCTCGCGCGCGCCATGGGCCAACCCGTCGATCGCGACATTGCGGAGATGTTCGATGTCTGAGCGTCGGCGCACTGTTTGTCTCGGGCGCGGTCGTATCGCTCTACTGGCTCGACTCATTGTTGAGCTTCCGCACCGCGCGGACCGCCGTCGGCAGATCGACCTGCGATCGGGCTTCGATCCGGCGCGAGATGCGACCGACGTCCATCACGGATCGCAGCTTCGCGGTCACGCCGATCAGAACCAACAGCCCGAACACCAGCGCGAAGACCGTCAGCGTGTGCCGGATTGCGTCGTCGTACTGCCGCCCGGCGTGAATGATCAGCCAGCCCACGCCGACGAACGCGGCGGCGGTGAACAGCGGGATCAGCGGATCGGACATCGCGCGGTCAACGGCCACAGCGTCGGCCGGGTTCGGCGGCTCAGCGTCGCTCCCGACCCGGCGAGCGGCGAAGGGGTGGCGGCATGAACGCGCCTCGTCTTCGCGTCCTCTCGCTCGGCGCCGGCGTCCAGTCCACGACGCTCGCGCTCATGGCGGCCCACGGCGAGATCGGCCCGATGCCGGACTGCGCCATCTTCGCCGACACGGGCGACGAGCCGGCCGCCGTCTATGAACACCTGCGCTGGCTCACCTCGGGCAACGTGCTGCCGTTCCCGGTGCACGTCGTCAGCGCCGGCAAGCTGAGCGAGCGCCTCCAGGCCGGAGATGACCTCGCGCGGATCCCTTGCCACGTCGGTGCCGGCGGCATGTCCGGGCGCCAATGCACCCGGAACTACAAGCTCCGCCCGATCCGGCGCGAAGTGCGCCGCCTGCTCGGCGTCGGCCCGCGCGGCTACATTGCGCGCGGTGCAGTTGAGATGTGGGTCGGCATCTCGACCGACGAGGCGATCCGGATGAAGCCGTCCGGCGCCGCATTCCTGACGAACCGGCACCCGCTGATCGAGCGCTTCATCTCGCGCGAGGACTGCAAGCGCTGGCTCGCCGCACACGGTTATCCGCTGCCGCCGAAGTCCCGCTGCATCTACTGCCCATTCCAGAGCAACGCGGGCTGGCGCGGTATCCAGGCTGCTCCTGCTGAGTGGTCATTCGTGGTCGACCTCGACCGATGGCTCCGCGAGCCCGCCCAGGTCGCCCGCTTCCGCGGCGAGCTGTTCCTGCACAAGAGCAGGCAGCCCTTGGAAACCGCTGACCTGTCTGAGCCGGACCTGCCGCTGTTCGGCGGCGAGTTCGCGCACGAGTGCGAGGGGATGTGCGGGGTATGAGAACTTATTGCCCTCGCCGGCCGACCAAAAATGATCGCGGGCTAGGAGAGCGCTGTGTTGTTCAGCTTCGCCGCATACTGGCGATTATTCTCCCGTGTTCTCAGTATGACCTGAGAAAGGGCTATATGACTCCGCAGAAGAGCCTTGCTTTGCGCGGCCCATCTTTTCGAAAATTGCGCACACAGACTTATTTGCAGCGCGGTGGGCGTAAGTATGTCGCCTGGATTTCTGCCGGATCTCATATTTCTTTTGAATTCCAGCGCGCTGTAATTTGCTTCTCTGAGGGCAGAAAGAACTGGATCTACGAGACCAGCGACTTCCGGGCCGCCGAAGTATCTCGATCCATAATCATTCATTTTTTCAATGATTTGTTCGATCTCCTCCCCCACGCTGATTATCTCATTGTGTATTTCGGCGAAAAGTTCCGCATGACCTTGTTCAAGCGCACCGAGCGAATGACCCGTTTCATCCATGCGAGTATAAACGGTTGCTACTCTGACTTGGAGTGGCAGGAAACTAGCAAGCTCTTGGGACCGACGGACGATAATGTCGTAAAGCTGGATCGACCGCGCCTTTTCCATTTCAGCTTTGCTAGCATTCATGCTTCGCAGCTGAAGTCCATAGATCACCGCGGTCACCACAGCTGCTATCACAGCGAGCATCGTTTGATAGCGGTTCAGCCAGAATTCGAAGCAAGTTGTCGCCTCGGCGCCAGACGTTGCCTTCGTCACGATAGCGAGCCCGCAGAGGCCAGCTTCAGAAGTGGCCCACGGTACGCCGACCAGAAGCGCGAACAGGAAGAGCAGGAAGGTGGAGAAGCGCCAATCCATGCGCTGATCTCTGGCCCGAAGCTACGCTGTTTCGCAAGCCGGTTCA
Source organism: Methylobacterium sp. C33D (assembly GCF_053345825.1). Lineage (NCBI taxonomy): Bacteria > Pseudomonadati > Pseudomonadota > Alphaproteobacteria > Hyphomicrobiales > Methylobacteriaceae > Methylobacterium > Methylobacterium sp. C33D. The sequence continues at coordinate 11,810 of NZ_JBKFAV010000030.1, read as the reverse complement.
CAACCGCCACCCTCACCGCCGCGAAGTAGCAGCATGGCCGAGTCCAGCATCATCACGCGCGGGGGCGGCCTGAAGGAGAAGGGAGGCGGGAGTGCCGCGTAGCATTCGCGCTCCCGAGCGCGTCACGATCACCGAGGCCGCATCTATCCTCGGCATCTCGATCCGAACCGTGCAGCGCCTCGCCACCCGCCGCGAGTTGCCGTCCGCCGCGAAAGTTGGTCGGCTGTGGACGTTCAACGAAGCGGCGATCCGCGCCTGGCTTGTTGAACAGGAGAGCAAGCCACCATGCCCACAGATCGAAAGAAGGCCCCGGAGGGCTGCTACTGGCGAGGTAGCACCCTCTGGGCGCGCTTCACTGTCGCCGGGAAGGAATACCGGTTCAGCCTCAAGACAGGTGATCCAGTCGTTGCTCGAAGCCGCCAGGCCGCGGAGCACGCACGGATAACGGCCGCCGCCTCGTTCGGCGACGACCGTAAGCGTTGGGAAGACGCGTTGAAGGAGTGGGGCTCCTACATCGTCCACCATATCGGCAGCCGCACGTTCAATCGATACCTCGGCTCCCTCGCCACCCTTGATACCCACCTCGCGGGGATGTTCGTCGACGAGATCGACGACGACACCGTGGCCGCGATCATCAAGGCTCGGCGCGCCCAGAAGGTGACCACCGCCACCATCCGCCGGGACCTCACCGCGCTGTCGAGCGTGCTGGCGTTCGCGGTGGACGAGAAGTGGCGGCGTGGGAATCCGGCCCTGGAGGCGCAGCAGAGCCGGCGGATGAAGGAGCGGCGCGACCCGATCGTGCTGCCTGAGGATCGGGATATCGCCATCGCGGTTGACCGTGCGCCCGGGAACCTCAAGTTCCTGATCCGGGCGGCCTTGCTCACCGGCTGCCGCCAGGAGGAGCTCGTCACCTTGGAGCGCCGGCACGTCGACCTCGCGCGCGAGGCGATCTCCGTCCTGGGCAAGGGCAACAAGCGGCGCGTCGTCTCGCTGTCCGAGGCGGCCGTGGCGCTGTTCCGGGAGATCCCGGTCAGCCTCGTGACGCGGCGGGTGTTCTGGCATTCGGATGGCCAGCCATTCCGGAACGTCGCCACGCGCTTCAGTCTGTACGGGCGGCAGCTCGTCGAGGAGGCGGAGAAGAAGGGCACCGAGTTCCGGCGCTTCCGCTTCCACGACCTCCGGCACCGGTTCGCGGTCGACTATCTGCGGACCGGGCGCGGCGGCATCTACGAGCTGCAGCACGAACTCGGCCACACCAGCCTCAAGGTGACTGAGGGCTATCTCGCCTTCCTCACCGCCGAAGAGGCCCAGGCGGCGAAGGATGCCGCCGCACAAAAGACGGCACAGGTGTATCGGTTTTCACCGGCCGACAACGCCTAAGTACAACGTGGTGAAACGGAATTTGTCGGAGCGGGCGAGGCAGGTATTCGGTTTACAAAACCGCTGCACTACCGCTGTGCTACACCGGCAGGCGCCCTGAAACCATTGAGGAAATTGGCGGTTTCGGTGCGTCAGAGGCGCTTTTGACTACGTTTGGGGGCGCTTCGTCAAGGCACGGAACTCGGCCCATGCCGGGTCCTGCACGCGCGCCACCCTTCGAGCGGTGTGGAACTGCCGGCTGCCGAGCGGATCGGGAGGCGGCACAGGATCGAAGGGGCGGGGACCGCCGCCTGTCTCCGGTCTGCGCGAAGCGGCCGAAGTCACCGATCGGGAGATCGACGCCGCGGCGGACCCGGTCTGCGCGGATCTCGCGATCGAAGCCGATCCCCGCGCGACACGAGGCGCTCGCAGCCCAGCTGGCCGACGCTCGTCGCGACGACCCCATTGGCATGGGCGGCCGTGAGGCTGCGGTCGGCGCGGGCGCGATCGCTCGCATGGGACGCCGAGATCGCGCCCCGACGCGCCGCACCGCTCGCGCGTCGACCCGCGTGGCGTCCCGGACGAACCGTGCGGATCATCGTCTGCGCGGCGGTGCATGGCGGGGCGTCGTCCGGGCCGGGCCTGTCGACAGCGCGATCGAAACAGGAACCTAGTCCGGCCGCCGCGCCCGAGCTGCGGTCGGCACATCCGGGCCGGCGGCGCATCCCGGTGGGCCACGATCGACGGATCCGCGCCTTCCTTCCGGTCCAGCCGATCGCGACGGGTGCCGGCCGAAGGGGCGCCGCTCCGCCCACCATCCGCTCGGTACCGCTCCGATCTGCTCACGGGGTGCGGCCGCGCCGGATCACCCGGCGTGAGCCGGGCCGGCGGGGAGCCGTCCCTACGCCGCCAGCAGCGCGGTCCACGCTCCGGCGGAGTCCAGCCGCTTGGCGCACACGAGCAGGCCGTCGGCCGAGCGGCGCACTTCGACGCTATGATCCGCGCGCGGCGCGAGCCGCATGTCCACACCCAGGTCGAAGCCGTATCGCCCGTGGCCCATGCCTGCCGCGGCGAGGTCCGACCGGCGCTCGGCCGCCACCGCGAACGCCACGACGACGCCGTCCACCAGCACGTCCAGGCATACCGGGATGTCGGGATGTGCCTCGTCGCGCACCCAGCCGCCGACGTGCAACCGACCATCGGCCGCGGCGCCGCATCGGTCCAGCCACGCGCGCACCGGGCCCAGCGCGGCGGTGCCGTCCGACGCGACGGCGCGGAGGGCCAACCGCCCGCGCAGCGCGGCCAAGTCGGGGCCGAGTTCGGCGCGCGGAGCATAGGGCACGGGCCGCGTGCCGACGTCGGAGGCCTGCGCGCCGTCGAAGCCCCGGCGCACGCCGGGCGCGGCCAGAAAGCTCTCCGCCGGCGTGTTCTCCGCGCGCAGGAGATCGTGCGCGTCCAACTCGACGTGCCAGTAGGTGAGATCCGCCACGGGCTCGCCACGGGTGATGCTCGAGCCGTTGACCAGATGTCCCGCGGCCACGAACAGCCCGTCCAGCCACAGGCAGTGATCTGGAGAGACCCGCAGGTCGCGGGCGGGGACGCCATCGGCCAGCGCGCCGGCCCGGATGCGGACGGGGCGCTCGGCCCGCGGCGCGGTCGATCCCGGGTATGTGCGGGCGCCGATCCAGCGGATCGGACGCGGTGTGCCGGCGGCCGTGATGGCGAGATCGCCCGGCACGAGATGCTCCACCGGCACGTCCGAGATGACCCGATCGCGCAGGATTCGTATGCGCGTGCCCGTCACGTAGCAGGGCGCAGGGTTCGACGGCTGGGACGGGTTCGCGGGGCTCGCGGGATTCGTGGGCTGGGCCGGGTTGATCGGGTTCGTGGCCGTCGCGGCGCGCACGATCGTGCCGCCCTGGCCGTCCGACGCCGCCGCGAAGCTGGTCGCGCGCGGGGCCGACAGGACGAAGTTCTCGCTCACCTGCCCGCCACCGGAGCGGGTGCCGGTCACGGTGATCGAGCTGTTCGCGCTGTTGTAGCTGACGCTGGCGTTGGTCAGGCCGGCGAGCGCGATCTCGTTGCCCGAGCCGAAATTGGAGATCGTGTTGGCGAAGGTTCCGCCGCTGGTTGGCTGGGCGGTCAGGTCGAGCCCGAGGCGCGCGGTCGCCGTGCCCGACATGGAGCCGAAGGTGATCGTCCCCGTGCCGGCAGAGGTCGGCGCGCCGAGCTGCAACGTGCTGGATGCCGTGCCCCCGGCCACGCCGATGGTCGTGCCGCCGGAATAGGTGCTGGCCCCCGTCAGCGTCTGCGTGCCGGCGGTGACGGCCACACCGCCGGTGCCGGCAATCGCACCGCCGTACGCGGTCGATCCGTCGGTGATCGTCAGGCTTCGCGCGCCCAGCGTCGTGCCGCCGGTACCCGACAGGGTGGTGACCGAAGCGCCCGCGGTCGTGCCCGCGATGTCGAGGGTGCCGGCGTTGGCTACGGGTCCGAGATTGTTGGGCGCGTTGCCGAGGATGCGCAGCGTCGTGGCGCCGCCGACGATCCCGAGGCCGCCGTTCAGCGTGCCCGTGCCGGGGGTCAGGTCGTTGGTGCCTCCGGTGACGTTGATCGCGGCGGCCCGGACGGTCGTGCTCCCGCCATTGAAGCCGCCCGAGATGGTGCCGGTGTTGGTGATGGCGAGGTTCGCGCCGGATATGCCGGCTCCGCCCTGGCCCGCGGCGCCCGCCGTCCCGCCATTCGCGGCACCTCCCAGTCCACCGTTCCCGCCCGTGATCTGGCCGGTGTTGGTGCCCGTGCTCCCGTAGAGGAGAAGACCGATGCCGCCGTTCCCGCCAGCGCCGCCGGACGCGCCGGGACCGCCGGCGGCACCGCCGTCGCCGCCGTTCCCGCCGGTGATCTGAGCGCTCGCGATGAAGGATCCGGGGCCGGGCTCGACGAACCCGTAACCGCCGCTGCCGCCACCGCCGCCGCCGCCCGTCCCGTTGCCGGCGCCGCCCGTTCCCCCGTCGCCGCCGGTCCGGGAGAACGTGAAACCGACGCCGTTCCCGGTGTTGGAGAAGTACTGGCCGTGGCTGCCGCCGCCGCCGCCGCCGCCGCCATCGCCGACATTCGGGCCCGCGAGGCCGGCCCCGCCATTCGCGCCGACAAAGCTGGATCCGGGGTTCGTCGAGTAAGCGCCGCCGGTCCCCGACGTGTTGGCGATCGTTCCGCCGGCCGCCGCGCCACCGTTGCCCCCGGCGCCTCCGACCGAGCCCGCGGCACCGCCCGCGCCGCCCCCGCTCCCCTGAGCCGAGGAGCCGCCGTTTCCACCGGCCGCGCCGGTGCCGTTCGCTACATCGTCCGCGCCGGGCTGACCCCCTGCGCCGTTGACCGGATCCGCGCCGCTCCCGCCCTGACCGCCCGACATCGCCGCGTTCCCACCTTCCGAGTCGACCCGTCATCCGCGCTCGCGCGCGGGCGGGTGCTTGCCGTCAGCGTGACGCCTGTACGCTCCCGGAGTCGAGAGAGCATCGTCGCCAAATGGGCCATCGCGGTGTTCGCGATACCGCTTTTTCCTGAGACGTGCTCTGTTCGCGGCAGGCACATCGGACGAGTCCGGCATGGAGACTGGTTTGATCGACGTCCATGCTCGTGTGCTGATCGTGAGAGTAGTCAACAGGCCGGCGCGTCGGGGCGGATGCCGCGGCGACGCCTCCGGCTGGACGGGGGGCGGAGCGGGCGTGCTCGCCCGAACCCGTCCCGCACAGCCGCCTGGGCATGGCCGCTTGCTGTCCGTCCTGCCTCTCGGGCCGCGCCGCGCCGGGATCCGCGCGCCGGGGGCCTCAATGGCCCGAGCGGCGGATCAGGCTCTTGAGGCGCTGGTCGGCGGTGTCGAGGCGGTCGGCGATCCCGCGCCGGATGCACTTGCCGACGGAATCCCCGGCGTAGAACCCGACCGTCTGGTCCTGGTTGCGGCAGGACTGGACCGGCGGCCACGCCACCACCGCTGCCACGACCAGCAGCACGACCAGGCAGTCGACGACGAGCCAGCCCTTCCAGCCGAGGCGGAGGCCGCGCCGCCGCTCGGGCGCCCGGCTCCGGCGCGGGGTGCGGTGCGCGCCGTCCGGCCCGACCCGCGCCATGCGGGCGCGGAACTGGGCCTCCTCGAGGGCGTCGGAGGCGCGGGCGGTCGAGGCCGGCAGAAGCGGACGGGTGGACATGGCGGCCTCGCGGAGGTCGGTTCGGAGCGGAGCGGAGGGGCGCGAGCGGGCGTTGAGCGGGCGCTCAGTTGATGAGCCGCTTCAGGAGCGCGAGGTTGTCCTGGATCGACAGGACGTTGCCGAGCATCTCGGTGCGCGCGCAGGCGCCGGCTCCGACGAGCCCGAGCCAGCCCGCCGCCGGGCGCGCGCTGCAATCCGCGAAGCTGCCGTACAGGAACAGCCCGGCCGGCACCGCGAGCAGGGCGAGCTTCGTCAGCGAGAAGAACCGCCCGAAGGCGCCCCTGCGCGGGCGCCGCGCGTCCCGGTCGTCGTCCCAGTCCCTGTCGTCCGGCTCCCAGCCGTAGCGGTCCGCCTGATAGGCCGCCGCGTCGATGTCCCGGTCCCGGCGATGCATGGCGTTCCGTGCTCGGTCTGATCAGTCGGACCGAAGGTGCCACGCTTTCGTGAAGCTCAACCTAAGAGCAATGTTTAAGTTCTTCCGAACAGGTCCCGCCCGGCTCAGGCGGCGAGCGCCCGCCTCACGGTGGCGCGCAGATCCGCCAAGGAGAAGGGCTTGGTCAGCACGTCGGTGACGATGGCGTCGAGCCCGCGCGCGCGCTCGCGCTGATCGGCGAAGCCGGTCATCAGCAGGATGGTCAGGTCGGGGAAGTCGCGCTTGGCGGCGAGGGCCAGGGCGATGCCGTCCATGAGCGGCATGCGGATGTCGGTGAGCATCAGGTCGAAGCCGCCGTCGGCCTCGTTGAGGCGGTCGAGCCCGTCGCTGCCGTCGTTGGCCGTGACGACCGCGTGCCCGTCGATCTCGAGCCCCCGCTTGAGGAAGCCCCGGACGGTCTCTTCGTCATCCACCAGGAGGATGCGCGCCATGTGGTCCCGTAACCGTCCCCGAAATCCGCGCGCGCCGCGTCGCGACGCCGCGCGCGCCCAAACGCCGACAGACACAGACGAATTCCCCGTCTGTCAAGTCGTCGCAGGCTGAATTGTCCCGCGCGCCGCGGCGCGCGGCGAAAATGCCGCGCCGCGGGAGCGGTCAGGCGTCGAACAAGTCCGGGGCGCCGTCCCCGTAATCGACCACGCCCACGAAGGGCAATTGGCGGAAGGCGTGGGCGGCGTCCATCCCGTAGCCGACGACGAACACGTCGGGACAGGTGAAGCCGATGAAATCCGCGTCGATCGTCACGGCGCGCTTGCCGGGCTTCTCCAGCAGCACCGCGGTGAGGACGCGCCGGGCGCCGCGGGCCATCAGCAGGTCCTTGGCGAAGACGACGGTCCGGCCCGATTCCAGGATGTCATCCACGAGCAGCACGTCTCGCCCGCGCACCTCGCTCTGCACGTCGCGCAGGATCTCGACCTGCCCGCTGGAGACGGTCCCGGTGCGATAGCTCGACAGGTGCACGAACTCGACCTGCGGGGCGAGGCCGACCCGGTGCAGCGACCGGAGCAGGTCGGCCGCGAACATGAAGCTGCCCTTGAGCACCGCCACGACGAGGAGGTTCTCGGGCCGCGCGGCGAGGATCTCCCGGGCGAGCTCGTCGTTGCGCTTGGCGATGGCCGCCTCGTCGAACAGGGTCCGGACGCGCCGTTCAGGGATGCTCATCTCTCGTGTCCCGAAGACCGTTGGCGCGGCGGGGTCCGCCGCCGCGCTCGGAGACGGTCTTAGCGTCCCGGGCGCGCGCGGGGAACTCCGGATCCGACACGATGGTCCCGCGCCGTCACGGGGCGCGGCCGGGGGCAGCCGTCGACGCCGCTCAGGCTTCGGCCGCCTGCCGGAACGGACGGAGCAGGCGGGTGAGCCCGCGCCGGCGCGACGGCCGGCCTGGACGCGGCGCGGCGGTCAGGTCCACCCCGGCACCGTCCGCGTCGTCCGGATCGACGTGTCGGACCTGCTCCAGGACGTCCGTCACGATGCGCGGGATGGGGCGCGCGTGCTCCTCCAGGAGCAGTGAGGCGGTCCAGAGGCGGCTCGCATTCGCGAGGGGCAGCTTCCCCTGCGTCAGACGCTCCATCAGCATCCGGTCGGCGAGCGAGGCCGCGAGGGTGCTCACGACCTCGAGCTGATCCTGCTGTGTTGTGCTCTTCATGGCAGTCTTCACGCTAACGAAAATAGTCTTCTCCCGGCCAAGACGGTATGCGGGCAAATTTGGCAATTCTATAACGTGCGCCAGCACGGGGGCAGTCGTCCGTGTACAGGCCGGCGCCGGCACGAGGACCGGTCTCGACGGCTCCGAGGCGCGTTCCGGTTCGGGCGTGCCGGATCCGGTCCCGTTCCGGCGCGGTGCCCGCGCAAGCAAAAGGGGCTGGCGATCCGCCAACCCCTCGCGCTGTCGAGCTGAATGGATGGTACCACCGCCCCGGCTCGAACGGGGGACCCCCAGATCCACAATCTGGTGCTCTAACCAACTGAGCTACGGCGGCACTGGCGCGGGGTGTATCGTGGGCCGCGGCAGTTTTCAAGGCGATGTGTGCACGGGATTCGGACTTCGTGGATCGCACCGTCCGCGCCCCCCGCGCGCGAGCCGGCCGCGGCCCCGCGGCCCCGCGCGTTTGCAACGGGATCGGCCCCGGCTGTAACTGCGACGGCGGGGTCGACGCGTCGGCCGCGCCGATCGGGCGGACCGGAAGCGAAGGGGCGGACCGTGAGCGCGCGACAGCCATCGGGCGCCGGCGGCGGGGGCAGGGTGCCCGGCGACGGATCGGCCGACGTTCCGGCCCGGTCGGCCGCCCGATCGGGCGGCCGGGCGCGGGCCCGCCGGCGCTGGGCCGGGATCGGGCTCGTCCAGGCCCCCGGACGTCTCCGCAGCCTCGTCCGCCGGAGCGAGGGCGGCCTCGTCGCCCTCGCGACCCTGGTAGGCTGCGTCGCCGGCGTCGCGGTCTCCGCCATGACCTGGATCACCCAGACCCTGCGCGAGCTGCTATACCGGCTGCCCGCGGGCGCGCGCCTGAGCGCCGTCGACGCCGTGTCGCCGGTGCTCCTGCTCGTGGGCCCGTGCCTGGGGGGCGCCGTCCTCGGCCTGCTGATCGTCGCCGCCAACTACGTCCGCGGCCCGCGCAAGCGCCCGGCCATCGACCCGATCGAGGCCAACGCCCTGCACGGCGGACGCATGTCCCTGCGCGACAGCCTCTACCTCGCCCTCCAGAACGTCATCTCGAACGGGTCCGGCGCCTCGGTGGGTCTCGAAGCCGGCTACACGCAGATCGCTTCCGGCCTGGCGTCGCGGCTGGGCATCGCCTTCGAGGTGCGGCGCAGCGACCTACGCACCCTGGTGGGCTGCGGCGCGGCCGGGGCGATCGCGGCCGGCTTCGGCGCGCCCCTCGCCGGCGCGTTCTACGCCTTCGAATTGATCATCGGCACCTACTCGATCGCCACGCTGACGCCCGTGGTCGTCGCGGCGCTGTGCGGCAACCTGATCTCGCGCGCCCTGATCGAGGCCCAGCCGCTCGTCGATCTCGGCGACATGCAGGCGGTCACGACCTCGCACGTCACCAGCCTGGAGATCCTGCCGAGCCTCGCCCTCGGGCTGTTCTGCGCCGCGCTGGGGATCCTGATCATGCGCGGGGTCACGCTGGTCGAGCGCCTCGTCCAGGCCTCCGGCGTCCCGCGGGTGGCGGCGCCCGCCTTCGGGGGGCTGTGCGTCGGCGCGCTGGCGCTGCTCGCGACGCCGCAGGTGCTCTCGGGCGGCCACGGCGCCCTGCACATGCACTTCGCCGCCGAAGGGCAGGGGCACGGCATCGCGGTCCTGGCCGGGCTGTTCGCCGCCAAGGCCACGGCCTCGGCGATCTCGATCGGCTCGGGCTTCCGCGGCGGCCTGTTCTTCGCCTCCCTGTTCCTCGGGGCCATCGCCGGCAAGCTGTTCGCCGCCCTCGCCCCCGTGCTGGTGCCGCCGCTGGCGGATTTCGGCCTGACGCCGCTCGCCTACGCGGTGATCGGCATGAGCGCGCTGGCGGTGGCGATCATCGGCGGCCCGCTCACCATGACGTTCCTGGCGCTGGAGGTCACCGGCAGCCTGCCGATCACCGGCGTCGTGCTGGCGGCGGTGATCGCGTCCTCCCTGACCGTGCGGAAGACCTTCGGCTACTCCTTCGCCACCTGGCGCTTCCACCTGCGCGGCGAGAGCATCCGCAGCCCCCACGACGTCGGCTGGATCCGCTCGCTCACCGTCGGCCGCCTGATGCGCCGCAATCCCGGCACCGTGGCGCTGGACACGCCGCTGCCCACCTTCCTGCGCGCCCATCCCCTCGGCTCGCCCTCCCGGGTGATCGCCGTGGACGGGGCCGGGCGCTACGCCGGCATCCTGAACGTGCCCGAGACGCACGCGGCCGCCCGGGATTCCGGCGCCGACGCGCAGCCGGTCCTCGCCGACCTGCTCCTGCACGCGGACGATTTCCTCACGCCGGGCATGAACGCCAAGGACGCCGCCGCCGCCTTCGACCGGACCGAGAGCGAGGCGCTCGCGGTCGTCGAGAGCGCCGAGAGCCGGAAGGTGCTGGGCCTGCTCACCGAGAGCCACACGCTCAAGCGCTACAGCGAGGAACTCGACCGCCAGCGCCGGGCGATGGCGGGCGAAACCGACTGATTGTCAGGCCGGGGTGTTGACCCGATCCCGGCGCGGACCAATCACCTGGCGCCGAGGGTACCGCAGAGGCCCGCTCTCGACACGCGTGGAGGATCCATGGCCGCCCCAGAGACCAGCCAGCAGCGCCGCTACCGCATCGCGGTGATCCCCGGCGACGGCATCGGCAAGGAGGTGGTGCCGGAGGGCGTGCGCGTGCTGGAGCGGGCCGCCAAGCGGCACGGCTTCAGCCTCCAGCTCGACTGGTTCGATTTCGCCAGCTGCGACTACTACGAGCAGCACGGCCGGATGATGCCGGAGGACTGGAAGGCGCGGATCGAGACCCACGACGCGATCTACTTCGGCGCCGTCGGGATGCCCGAGCGCGTGCCCGACCACGTCTCCCTCTGGGGCTCGCTGATCCTGTTCCGGCGGGAATTCGACCAGTACGCGAACCTCCGCCCGGTCCGGCTGATGCCGGGGGTGAAGTGCCCGCTCGCCGACCGCAAGCCCGGCGATATCGACTTCTGGGTGGTCCGGGAGAACACCGAGGGCGAGTACTCGAACGCGGGCGGCCGGATGTTCGCCGGCACCGAGCGGGAATTCGCCCTGCAGGAGACGATCATGACCCGCCACGGGACGGACCGGATCCTCAAGTTCGCCTTCGAGCTGGCCCAGAAGCGCCCGAAGAAGCACCTGACCTCGGCCACGAAGTCGAACGGCATCTCGATCACCATGCCGTACTGGGATGAGCGGGTGAAGGCGGTGGCCGAGGCCTATCCGGACGTCCGGTGGGACCAGTACCACATCGATATCCTGACCGCGCATTTCGTCCTGAACCCGGACCGGTTCGACGTGGTGGTCGCCTCCAACCTGTTCGGCGACATCCTGTCGGATCTGGGCCCGGCCTGCACCGGCACGATCGGCATCGCGCCGTCCGGCAACATCAACCCGGAGCGGGTGCATCCGTCCGTATTCGAGCCGGTCCACGGCTCGGCGCCGGACATCGCCGGGCAGGGGATCGCCAACCCGATCGGCCAGATCTGGTCGGGGGCGATGATGCTGGAGCATCTCGGCGAGCACGCGGCGGCGGCCGAGATCGTCGGCGGGATCGAGCGGGTGTTGTCCGAGCGGACGCTGCGCACCCGCGATCTCGGCGGCAACGCCGACACGCAGGCCTGCGGCAAGGCCGTCGAGCAGGCGCTGGGATAGGAGCGGTTTCGCCGCACCCAGAGGGATTTCCGGGGACCGCGCGACCTCGGGAAGGCTCCTTCGAGGCTCGGGCCACGCTCCGGCACCTCGGGATGAGACGGGGTGCCGCCTCCGTCTCGAGGCTTCGGTCAGCGTGCCGGCTCCGTCATCACGAGCGAAGCGAAGTGACCCAGCGGTGGCGCGACGCCGGTGAGCGCCGCGCTGCCCTGGGTTGCTTCGCTCCGCTCGCAGGGACGGCGGTCCGAACGCATTGACAGCGCACGGAACGAGCGCGGCAGACCGCGTGCCCCGGGGTGTCAGCGCGGGCGGCGGCGCACGCTCACGACGTTGCTGGCCGGCTCGGCCTTGCCGGAGGCCGCCGGCAGCGTGTCGAGGGCTGTCTTGACGATGGTCTTGGCGTCGAGGCCGGCCTCGGCGTACATCTTCTCGGGGCTGTCGTGGTCCTGGTAGGCGTCCGGCAGCGTCATCGTCCGCACCCGCACGCCGC
>NZ_JBKFAV010000003.1:0-232621 GCF_053345825.1 Methylobacterium sp. C33D | reverse complement strand
AACTCGCCGTTGCGGAACCGGAACGCCGGATCCCGCGTCGTGCGGAACGAGAACAGGTTGTCGGTCCAGTGATGGACCGACAGAACGCGCTCCTCGTAGAACTTGCTCATCGACGGATCAGTCCTCGGTCAGGCGGACGCCGGATCGGCAGTTCCGAACAGGTCGAGCAGCTTGCCGTCCCGGCCGTCCCAGGCCGCGGCGTCGTCGGCCGGCTCGGTCTTCTCGGTGATGTTGGGCCAGAGATCGGCGTACTTGGCGTTGAAGGTCTTCCAGCCCGCCATATCCGGTTCGGTGTCGGCCTTGATGGCATCGGCCGGGCATTCCGGCTCGCAGACACCGCAGTCGATGCACTCGTCCGGGTTGATCACCAGCATGGTCTCGCCGACGTAGAAGCAGTCGACCGGGCAGACCTCGACGCAGTCGGTGTACTTGCAGCGGATGCAGTTCTCTGTGACGACGTAGGTCATGTCTTCGCACCTCGGTGCACCGGTCAGAGCAGCGCGGGCAGATCCTGGCCCTCGAGATCGATCGCCAGCCCCTTCATCGCCTCGGCGCTGACCTCGCCGCCCATCGCGCGGATGCTCTCCTCGCGGATCAGCGACATCAGACCCCGGCGCAGCGCCAGGAACTCCGACGACAGGGTCAGGGCCGGCTGTCGCGGGCGGGGGAGGGGCACCACGACCTCGGCCTTGATGCTCCCGGGACGGGCGGTCATCACGTAGACGCGGTCGGAGAGGAAGATCGCCTCGTCGATGTCGTGGGTCACGAACAGGACCGAGATCTTCAAGCGCTGCCACATGTTGGTGAGGATCTGCTGCATGATCAGCCGCGTCTGCGCGTCGAGGGCGCCGAACGGCTCGTCCAGCAGCAGGATGCGCGGTCCGGTGGCGAGCGCGCGCACGATGCCGACGCGCTGCTTCATCCCGCCGGACAAACGGTCCGGATAGTGGTTCTCGAACGCCGTGAGCCCGGCGAGGCCGAGGAGCGTCCGCGCCTGCCGCTCGCGCTCGCTCCGCCGGACGCCCTTCATCTTCAGGCCGAACTCGACGTTCTCGCGCACCGTCTTCCAGGGGAAGAGCGAGTATTGCTGGAATATCATGCCGCGGTCCGCGCTGGGGCCCGCGATCGCCTCGCCGTCGACGGTGACCCGCCCGGACGACGGCTTGAGGAAGCCGGCCAGCGCGTTGAGCAGCGTCGACTTCCCGCAGCCCGAGGGCCCGATGATCGACACGAACTCGCCGGGCTGAACGGTGAGCGAGGCGTTCGAGACGGCCTCGACGGACCCCTCCATCGTCTCGTAGCGCAGGCAGAAGTCGCTGACCTCGATCAGGCCCCGGCTCGGCTCGGCCATGGCAAGCTCCCGAATGGTGACGTGCGTGGAGGACCGTTCCGGCGAGGGCCGCGCCGGGCGGCCGAGGCCTAGCGGGCCGCGGCCCAGGGCATGACGAGGCGGCCGACGAGCCGGATCGCGAAGCTGGAACCGAGGCCGAGCAGCCCGATCGTGATCATGCCGAGGGCGATGTCCGGGTACTGGACCAGCGAGTAGGCTTCCCAGGTGAAGTAGCCGATGCCGAACTGGCCGGAGATCATCTCGGCGGCGATCAGCGAGACCCAGGCCACGCCCATGCCGACCGTCAGCCCGGTGAAGATCTGCGGCAGCGAGGCCGGCAGGTAGACTTCGCGGAACACCGCCGCTTCCCGGGCGCCGAGGCACCGTGCCGCCCGCACCAGGACCGGGTCGACCTGGACCATGCCCTGGAGCGTGTTGATCAGGATCGGGAAGAACGAGCCCAGGAAGGTGATGAAGACGATCGAGCCCTCGTTGGTCGGCCAGAGCATGATCGCCATCGGCACCCAGGCGATCGCCGGGATCGGCCGCAGCACCTCGCAGATCGGGAAGGCGATCTCCCGCAGGAGGCGGTACCGCCCCATGAGAAGCCCGAGCGGCACGGCGACGCCGCCGGCGAGGAGGAATCCGAAGAGGATCCGGCGGCAGGAGATGAGCACGTGGTCGCCGAAGTTCGGGCTGCGCAGGGCGATCGCCGCACGGCCCAGGACGTCCATCGGCGTCGGGATATTCAGGAACCGCACGTAGAGGGTGACGCGGTTCGCAGTCAGATACTGCCAGAGCGCGACGAACACGATCAGGGAGGCGAGCCCGATCAGCGCGGCCCGGAACGCGCCGCGGTGCAGCCGCAGCCAGCGGCGCACGCGGCTCGTCGCGGGAGAGGCCGACGGGGCCGGCGGCGGCAGGGGCGCCGCTCGGGGCGGGCGCGACTCGGCGGCGGGCCGGAGGGCGACAGCGTCCATGCGGTTCTAGCCTCCGGTCACAGCGGCCTTGAGGGCCTCGTCGTAGGGCATCACCGTGCCGCCGCCCCGCGCCGCGGCCTCTGCGTCCTGCTTCAGCAGGAACGGCGCGATGCCGCCCTTGCCGTCGACGACGTAGAAGGCCTCCCGGGCGAACAGCTTGACGCCGCGGACCGAGTCGAAGACGTAGGCGACGTCGACGGCCTGTCCCTTGGACTTCATCTCGTTGAGCGCGCCGAGCGTGCAGGCCGCGCTCGCGTAGGGCTGGATCGCCCCGCCCTTCACCCAGATCTCGCCGGCCTTGCGCGGCTCGGTGATCGGCCTCTTGCAGTACGTGTCCTCGCCGCGCACCTCGTAATTGGCGGTGCTCGCGCGCTGCTGCGCGTAGTCCAGGCCGCGCTCGGCGAAGACCTTGCGCAGCGGCCCCTCGTCGACCCACGGACCGACGTCGAAGGCCTTGATCCGGTCGAGCCGCTGCAGGACCTTGACGTCCTCGCGGGCGGCTTCGACCAGCTGGGGCTTGATCGTGGGATCGAGGGTCATGATCCCGCCGGGCCCGAGAAAGATGTAGACTACCTCCTTGTCGGTGCCGGTCCAGGCCGCGATCTGCTCGGCGGCGCGTTTCGGGTCGGCCTTGACCCAGGCGTCGGCGTCGAGAACGGCCTTCAGGTACGCCTCGACGATCTCGGGGTAGCGGTCCGCGAAGTCGGAGCGCACGACGACGCCGTGCCAGGTCGGGAGGTTGGTCTCGACGCCATCGAACACTTTGCGCGCGAAGCCGCGGAACGGCAGCAACTCGGCGAAGGGGACGAAATCGGCGTGGGCGTCGATCTTCTGCTCTTGGAGATTGGTCGATCCGACCTCGGGGCTCTGGCTGACGAGGCGGAAATAGGTGGCCGGGTAGCCCTTGTCCTGCAGCGCCTTCAGGACCATGCCGTGGGCCGCCGAGCCGAACGGCACGCTGACGACCTTGCCTTTCAGGTCCTCGAAGGAGAAGTATTCGGAGGCCTTGTTGACCACGATCCCGTTGCCGGATCCGTCGAGATTGTAGGCGGCGACAGCGATCAGCCGCGATCGGCTCTCCGGATTGTTCTGAAAGGTGGCGCCGTTGACGACGAGCGGGTAATCGCCCATCGCGCCGAACTGCAGCTTCCCGGCCATCATGCCGTTCGTGACCGGCGGCCCGGACGTGAAGTTCTGCCAGTCGAGCTGGATCGTCGTGCCGGCGTACTTGCCGGTCTTGGGCAGATACTTCTCCAGCAGCTTGAGCTGGCGGATCACCACGCCGACCGTCGCGGTGTTGGTCGTCGTGTCCTGCGTGCCGATGCCGACGGTGAGGGTCTCGGCGCGAGCCGGCTTCGCGATCCCGGCGCCCGCCAGTGCGAGGAGCGCGAGAGCGGAGACCGATCTGAGCCCGGGAAATCGTCCAGTCATCGCCCGCTCCAACATTTCGGCCCGATGTCGCGAAGACATCGACGGCATGATCGGGCGCTGCGGCGCGTCCGATCAAATGCCGAGGACGCCTGCGGGTCGATTAGTTGCGCAAAAACGTCGAGCGGCTGCGGATGTGCTGCGGTTTTGTGCGGGACGCTCGCGTTTTAGGCGCATTCCTCGCCGCCGCGCATCGCCGCGAGGATGTCGGGACGCAGCACGACGATCTGCGTGCGCCGCGTCACGAGGACGCCCTGCTCCGAGAGCCGCTTCAGGCTGATCGTCACCCATTGCCTTGTGGCGCCGACCATGTGGGCGAGGTCGGCGTGCGTGAAGGTCGCGGCGATCACCGTCCCGTCCTCCTCCGCGACACCGTAGAGGTCGCACAGGTGCAGGAGCAGGTGGGCGAGGCGCTCGGTGATCGAGCGGGTCCCGAGCATCTGCGCCAGGGTCGAGTAGCAGCGGCCCTTGAAGGTCAGGCCGTCGATGACGCCGATCGCGAGCGCCGGGATCTGGGTCACGAGCTGTCGGAGCGCCTTGGCGGGCAGGTGCAGCACGCTGGAATTGCTCGCCGCCATGCCCGACCATTTGTGAAGGCCGGCGCCGAACACGTCGGGACCGCCGACGAAGTTGCCGGGATACCAGTAGGCCAGCGTGATCTCGCGACCGGACGGCGCGGCGTAGAAGACCCGGATACGGCCGCTCTCGACGATCCAGATCCCGTCGTTGGGCGTCTCCTGCGTGAACAGGGTCGCGCCGCGGTAGAGCACGCGGCGCCGGCCCTTCTCCAGCACGAGGGCGACCTCGCGCTCCGTCAGCCCGTCGAGCAGGGGGCGCTGGCCGGTTCCGGCGCTGGGCGCGGCCTCGGACAGCAGGAGGGCGCTCGCCTGGCTCTGGACCCCCGCCGGGGCCTGAGACGGGCGAATCGGCGCCGTGGTCTGCATTGCCGCCTCCGACATCCTACCGATCGCGGCGCAGCAAACCCTGTACCAGCTCTAAACTGGCCGCCGGCACCGGCAGCGTCTGGATATCCCGGAGCCGAGCGGACGTGAAGCGGCGCCGCACCCGGAGGATGCGGCGCCGCGACGAGGCCGTGACGGCCGGATCGATCAGGGGCGGCCCTGACAGCGGCCGATCGCCCAGTGGATGAGCTTGCGCACGTCGGGATCGGGATCGTCGGACGCCGCCTCCAGGGCCGACAGGCCCCGCGGGTCGGCGATCTCGCCGAGGGCCGCGGCCGCCTCCTTGCGCAAATTGCTGATGTCGGAGGTCAGCGCCCGGCCCAGGATCTCGACGGCCGCCGGCGCCCGGATCCGGCCCAGGGCATTGGCCGCCTTGGTGCGGACCTGCCAGACGGGATCGTCCATCACGGCGATCAGGGGCGACGTCGCCTCGGGCAGCCGGATCTTGGCGCAGGAGACGGCCGCCTCCTCGCGCACCTGCCAGTTCTCGTCGGACAGGCCGGCGAGCAGCGTGGCGATGCCCGGGCCGCCGGCGCGCAGGAAGACCAGCGCCGCCATCGTGGCGCGCCGGACCGACGGGTCGGGATCGCCGGCGGTGGCGATCAGCGCCGGCAGCGCCTCCTCGGCCTTGAGATAGCCGATGACGCCGAGCCCCTCGCGGCGCACCTCCGGGGCCGGGCTCTGGAGCGCCTTCAGCGCGGCCGACAGGGCGTCCGGCAGGACGAGCTCGCGCAGGGCCCGCAGGGCGGAGGCCTGCACGAAGGGGTCGGCATGTGCGGCGCGCTCGATCAGGAGCGGCCCGCAGGCCGGCTCCTTCTTCTCGGCCAGGGTGTCGGCGGCGGTGCGGCGCACGGCCTCGTCGGCGTCCTCCAGGGACCGCACGAGGCCCTCGACGACGTCCGCGCCGTCGTGCTCGTCCAGAGCCTTGGCCGCCGCGGCGCGGACGGCCGCGTCGGGATCGCCGAGTCCCTTTAGGAGCAGGACCTTCGCCGCTGGGCCGACGGATTCCGCGAGCTCCATCATGGCGACGCGCCGGACGCCGGCGTCGGCACTCGCGCACCGCTCGGCGACGTCGTCGAGATCGTCGTCGAAGGAATCGAACACGGGGCTCATGGTCGGCCTCAGCGCAGCAGGTAGGGAATATTGACCTTGACCGCGTTCGTCGGGCAGTCGACCTCGCAGGGCATGCAGTACCAGCACTCGTCGTACTTCATGTACGCCTTCTGCCGGGTCTCATCGATCGCGAGGATGTCGAGCGGGCAGACGTCGACGCAGACGCGGCAGCCCTTCTCGGCGATGCACTTGGCGTCGTCGATGACGACCGCGGCGCTGCTGGCCTGATTGATGATCGGCATGGATCGATCTCCGGTGCGGGGCGGGTTTACTCGGCGGCGGCCGGGGTCTTGATGCGGAGCTGGTGGTAGGCGCCCATCTCCTCGGCGGCGACCGGCACGATGAACGGGTCGACGGCGCGCTTCGCGTGGGCCATCCGGCCCCGGCCGTCCTTGAACAGCACCGTGTGGCAGGCCCACTCGGCGTCGTTCGTCTCCGGGTAATCGACGCGCAGGTGGTAAAATCCCCAGCGGCTCTCGGTCCGGTAGAGCGAGGCGGCCGCCGCCATGTCGGCGCAGTCGAGGATCGTCTGCATCTCGAGCGCCCGGTGCAGCTCGTGCGGGTCGCGGGCGCAGAGGAGGTCGAGGTCCTCGCGGATCTCGGCGAAGCGGCGCTGGCCGAGCTCCATCTTCGCCGTCACCTTCGGCGGCTCGAGATAGTCGTTCACCAAGCGGCGGGTCTTGAACTCCATCTCGTGCGGGGTCAGCCCGTCGACGCGCCGGGTCGGCGCCAGGACCCGTTCGCGCTCGGCGGCGATGTCCGCCGGGTCATGGTCGGCGAGGGCGTTGGCCGTGCAGTAGGCGGCGGCGTCGGCCCCGGCGATGCCGCCGTTCACGAAAGCGCCCAGCATGTAGTTGTGCGGCACGCTCGCCATGTCGCCGACCGCGTACAGGCCGGGGACGGTCGTGCGCGCGAACTCGTCGACGAAGACGCCCGAGGCCGAGTGGCCCGAGCAGAAGCCGATCTCGGAGATGTGCATCTCCACGGGACGCCGGCGGTAATTGGTGCCGCGCCGCTCGTGGAAGCGACCGCGGGAGGGGCGCTCGTTCGAGTGCAGGATCGTCTCGATCTCGGAGATCGTCTCCTCGCGCAGATGGTCCATCTTGAGGAAGACCGGGCCGTTGCCGCCCTGCAGCTCGCGCCAGAACTCCAGCATCATCTGTCCGGACCAGTAATCGCATTCGATGAAGCGCTCGCCGCGATTGTTGGCCGTGTACCCGCCGAACGGGCCGGTGACGTAGGCGCAGGACGGGCCGTTATAGTCCTTGATCAGCGGGTTGATCTGGTAGCACTCGAGGTTCGCGAGCTGCGCGCCCGCGTGGTAGGCCATCGCGTAGCCGTCGCCGCAGTTCGCCGCGTTCTCGTAGGTCCCGAACAGGTAGCCGGAGGCCGGCAACCCGAGACGGCCGGCGGCCCCGCAGGCGAGGATCACCGCCTTGGCCTTCACCACCAGGAACTCGGAGGTGCGGGTGTTGACGCCGATCGCTCCGGCGATGCGCCCGTCCGCGCCCTTCAGCAGGCGCGTCGCCATGTACCGGTTCGTCACGCCGACCTGGAGGCGGCGGAGCTGCCGGTACAGGACCTTCTTGACGTTGTGCCCTTCCGGCATCGGCAGCACGTAGGTCCCCATGTGGTGGACCTTGCGCATGTTGTACTCGCCGGAGCCGTCCTTCTCGAACTTGACCCCGAGCCTGTCGAGGTACTGGATCATCGGGAACGACCCCTGCGCGTAGGCCATCACCGCCTTCTGATTGACGATGCCGTCGTTCGCGACGGTGATCTCCTTCACGTACTGCTCGGGGGTCGCGTAGCCCGGCACGACGGCGTTGTTCAGGCCGTCCATGCCCATGCTGATCGCGCCCGAGCGCTTGACGTTGGCCTTCTCCATCAGGACGACGCGGAGCTTCGGATCGGCCTCCTTGGCCTTGATCGCGGCCATCGGGCCGCCGGTGCCGCCGCCGATCACCAGGATGTCGGCCTCGATGATCTCGGTCTTCGTCGCGGAGTCGAACGCGTTCATGGCAAGATCTCGCGTCAGTCAGGGGCGGGGCGTGTGGGATCCCCGGAGGATCGGATCCCGCGGTCAGGCGGCCTGCGCCGCGCCGGGCGGGCCGTCGACGGCCTCGGCCACGAGGGTTCGCAGGTAGGTCCAGGGGTAGATTCCGCGGGCATGGCCGTCGGAGAACGCGATGTGCACGGCGTAGCCGCCCATCGGTTCGACCCGCGCGACCGCGATGCCGGAAGCGGCCTCGGGAAAGCGCCGCTCGAGGCGGTCGCGGGTGCACCACGCGCAGCGGCAGCGCAGCCGCAGGCGCTCCGCCGACAGGGTCGCGGACGGACCGTCGCGCCATTGCAGCCGGAGGCCGGTCCCGCCGCGCGCGAGCGTGACCGCCTCCGGGATCGCCTCGGGGTCGAACGGAGGCGGGCTGGGTATCCCGATCGCGTCCTGTGCCATCCGCTCCTCCGCTGTGCCTGCGCCACAGAAGCCGAGGGGAGGGGGATCCGACAGCAATTAGTTGCTCAGAATCTCAGTCGGCCGGCCGACCGGCGAGAATGCCCCGCCGGGGCCGAGCCTACGGATCTGCAGCGGTCGCCTTCGGCCCGCAGATGCCCCTGAGCGCGGTCCAGGCGGCCTCGGACAGGATCTGTCGATCGGCGGCCGCAGGGCCCGCCTGGGCGCGGATCGCGGCGGCGCGCTCGCGCGTGACGGGGTGGCTGCGCAGCAGGTCCAGCGCATCGCTTGTCCCGTCGCGCTTGTCCTTCGCGATGCGCTCCAGGATGTCGGCGAGCGCCGCGCCGTTGCCGCCCGCGCGGGTCATCAGGTCGACCGCGTAGGCGTCCGCCGCCCGCTCGGCATCGCGGCTGTAGCCGGCCGAGAGCACCGCGTCGCCCAGCGCGATGATGATGGTCGACCCGGTCAGGTCCCCGAGGACGAGGCTCAGGAGGAACGAGGTGCCCGAGGCCCGGATGAGGGAGCGGGTCGGATCGCGTCGGCGGACGTGTCCGAGCTCGTGCGCCAGGACCGCCGCGGCCTCGTCGGCCGACTGCGCCCGCGCGATGAGGCTCGAGAGCACGATCACGCGGGCGCCCGGCAGGGCAAAGGCGTTGGCTGTCCCGTGCCGGCGCACGCTCACGGCCAGGCCCGGAGGCAGTGCGCCCTCCGCCCGCCCGGCCGCGACGAGGCGGGCCACGAGCGTGTCGAGGGCCGCGCGCCCGGCCGGTTCCGCGCAGGCCGGCGGGTCGCCGAGGAAGCGCAGGACCTGCGGTTCCGCCACCGCCCCGAGCCGCGACTCGGCCGCGTCCGGCACCAGCGGAGCCAGCAGCCCGGCGATCTGCGGGACGCCGAAGACCGCCACGAGCAGGACCGACAGACCGGCCGCGAGAGACCAGAGCACGAGCCGCACCGTTCCGCCCGAGCGCTCCCGACGGTGGAGATCCGGGCAGAGCGCGGCGAGCGCGGCGGCGAGCGCCGCGTCCGAGAACTCGACGCGGCCCGGCTCCCCGACCGGACCGATCCGCATCAGCGGCGGCACCGCGACGGCGGCGCGGATGTCGAGCAGGTTCCAGTCCCGGTCGACGCCGGGCCCGGAGACGCGGAGGCGGTCGTCGAGGCGCAGCGTGACGGGATGTGCCCGCGCGCTGACGCCGTCGAAGTAGCGGCCCGCGACCTCGATCGGCGTCGCGTCGATCGCCTGGGAAGCGCGGGTCAAGCGTCAGAAGCCGATCTGGAGCGCGCCTCCGACGTCGAGCGCGTCGGCGAGGCCCTCCTGCAGACCGCTGCCGGCGCCGCGGGACGAGGCGAGCACGGCATCCAGCGCGTCGGGATCCGTCACTCTCGTGCTCGTCGCGACCGCTGCCCACAGGCGGGCTTGGACCACCCGCACGTAGAGCACCGCGAAGAGCGGCGCGCCGACGAGGTAGACGAGGACGACGAGCCAGTGGAGCATGCCGAGATCGCCCGCCGCCTGGGCGGCGAAGATCAGCAAGGCCGCGACGACGCCCAGCACCGCCAGGAAGGCCAGGAGCGACACCATGTAGACGATGTACGGCCAGTAGAACTGCCGCGCCTTCAGGCTCGAGGCGAGGCGGGCGTGACCGAGGCTGGCGGCGCCCATGAATGCCCGCGTCTCCCGGGCGCGGTAGTACGGGAGCAGCAGCAGCGCCGCGGGCACGCAGATCGCGGCCGCGAAGCCCATCGCCTGGAGGAGGATGCCGATCTTCGAGGCCGCGTAGGCGGGGTTGAGGATCGTCTGGCCGGCCTTGCCGCCGGGCTTCGGCACCAGGAGATCCGTGGGCAGCGAGAAGTCGACCGCAATCAGGAGGGCGACACCGAGCCCGATCAGCGGCCCCAGCCCGACCGCGTACAGCAAGAGCCAGGGACCGAGCACGCTGCGTCCCCGCGCCGTCGAGTGCATCCGGCTGGTGCCGACCAGGGTGTGGTCGATGCGGTAGCGCTCCAGGCTCGCCCGCATGAACGGGAAGGCCAGGCCGAAGGTGACGAGCGTGAGCAGCCACCAACCGCCCGCGCGGGCCGCGTAGGCGAGGCCCGATCCGTCCTGCCCGAGGCGGATGCCGCGCCAGAGCGTCCGCATCGCCCTGTAGCGGCGCCCGCGATAGATCGCGAATTGCCCGAGGAGGAACAGGAACACGAAGGAGATCACCACCGAGAACGGGGCCAGGGCGGGCGCCACGAGGGAGACCGCGAACAGAGCGACGTAGATCGGCACGAGGATCGCGAGCGCGACGAGGAAGCCGAGAAACAGTTCCTTGCCGGTGCCGGTATACTCGGCGGGCGAGCCGTCGAGCGCGGTGCGCACCCAGAAGAAGCGGCGCAGATTGGTGACATACCAGAATCTGTAAATACCGAAGGTCACGATCGAGAGCAGGAAGCCCTTCAGCGCCAGCCCTGTGAGACCTTTGACCCGCGGGTCGAAGGTCACGGCGGCCACGCGCGTGCCCGGAGCGCCGCTCCGCGTATCGAGCCGGGTCCCGGTTCCGGAATTCATAGGTCCGTCGATTGTCCCGTCGCGTTTCGCGACGAGACACTAGGAAGCAAGGCCTGCGCTGGCCAGTTCCGCGCGGCCGCAATTCTGTCCCGTCCCCGCAATGTGGTGCGGCGACCGTCCGAACTGCGGGGCGTCGTTAACGAGCGGTCTCCAGCTTCGGTCGCCGATAGCGTCGCTGTATGGACCAGATCGGCCGGGTGTCTTGGCGCTGGCAGCGCGATTGGACGACGGACCTGCGCGTCCGTCAAGGGGGCGGCGCCGCTCAGCTCAGGACGGCGAGAGCCGCCGTGAGGTCGGCGACCAGATCGTCCGGGTGCTCGATCCCGATCGACACCCGGATCGTCGCGTCCGTGATGCCGAGGCGGTCGCGCACCGCCTTCGGCACGCCCGAATGGGTCGTGGAGGCCGGGTGGCTCGCGAGCGACTCCGTTCCGCCCAGGCTCACGGCGAGCTTGAACAGCTGGAGGCCGTTGAGAACCCGGAACGCCTCGGCCTCGCCGCCGACGATGTCGAACGAGAACGTCGAGCCCGGCGCCGCGCACTGCCGGGCGTAGACCTGCGCCTGCCGCGATCCGGGCTCGAGATGCGCGAGATGGTGGAGGCGCGCCACCTTCGGGTGCGCCGCCAGCATCCGGCCGACGATCTCGCCGTTGCGGTTGGCCGCGCTCATCCGCAGGGATAGGGTCTCGAGGGAGCGCCCGAGCATCCAGCAGGAATGCGGGTCGAGACCGGTCCCGATCGCCGAGCGCAGCAGCCGCACCGGCTTCATCCGCGCTGCCGAGCCGAGGGCGGCGCCGGCGATCAGGTCCGAGTGGCCGCCGACATACTTCGTCAGGGAATAGACCGAGATGTCGGCGCCGTCGCGGAGCGGGTGCTGGAAGAGGGGGCCGAGCAGGGTGTTGTCGCAGACCACCACCGGCGCGCCGCCGCCCTGCCGGGCACCGATCTCCTCGGCCACCGCCCGGACGAGCCCGAGGTCGACGAGGGTGTTGAGCGGGTTCGAGGGTGTCTCGACCATGACGACGCTGACGCGTCCCGCCGCGGCCGCCCGGTCGGCCGCGGCGCGCACGCTCGCCGGGTCGGTACCGTCCGAGAACCCGAACGGCGCGATGCCGAATCCGGCCAGGGTCCTGGCGATCAGCGTCTCGGTGCCGCCGTAGAGGGGTTGCGAGTGCAGGATCGCGTCGCCGGGCCGCGCGAAGGCGAGGATCGTGGTGGCGATCGCCGACATCCCGGAGGAGAAGACCAGGGCGGCCTCGGCCTCCTCGAAGACGGCCAGCCGATCCTCGACGATCTCGCTGTTGGGGTGATTGAAGCGCGAGTACACGAGCCCCGCCGCCTCGCCGACCGGCGGCTCGCGCCGCCCGGAGACGTAGTCGAAGAAGGCCTTGCCGTGCTCGGCCGAGGTGAAGACGAAGGTCGACGTCAGGAAGACCGGCGGCTTCACCGCGCCCTCGGACAGGGCCGGGTCGTAGCCGTAGCCGAGCATCAGCGTCTCGGGATGCAGCGGGCGGTTGCCGAGCAGCTTCTTGTGGTAGCGGTCGTCGGACATGCTGGCCTCGCTCCGACAGGATCCCGGGCGGGGGAGCATGGCACAGCCGGGCCCGCTTCGAAACGCGGCGGAGGCTCGACGGGCGCCGGCGGAGGGAGCCCCGCCGCGGGTCTCAGCCCGACCGCGCCGCGCCACCCGAATCGAGGCGCTCCAGGACGCGGGCGATGTCGGCCGTCGTCATCTCCCACGCGTTCTGGAAGTTGGCCACGACGCCGCGCATGAATCGCGGCTGCAGGCGCTCCGCTTCCGCCGCATCGCCGAGATGGTCGAACAGGATCGCGTAGGCGAGCTGCGACGGCTCGGGACCTTCGTAGCTCCACTCGAAGCCCTTCCGGGAGTAGCACTTGGCCTCGACCCGATCCGGCAGCGGCGCCCCGTTCACCGTGACGACGATCCCGTCGATCGTCCGGTCCCCGGCATAGACCTTGTCCATCACCGCGCCTCCCGGATCCGGTGGCGCGGGGTGCGCCCGTCGGAGCGGTTGCGCATCACCTCGGGGAAGATCCAGAGGCTGACCACCATGAACGGGCCGAGGAAGGCCACGGCCCAGCGCGGCCCGGTCTGGCCGAGATGGCCCATGTAGAACCAGCCGGCGAGCGCCGCGAGCGCGACGGCGACGGACAGGCCGAACTTGATCGGAAACGGCATCGGATCCCTCCCGGATCGCGCGTGCGGGTCAGAGGACGAAGACGGCGCCGACCTGCTGCAGCAGGCCGAGGGCGCCGCAGAGGGCGGCGAGCACGATCGCCAAGCCCGCGACGCCGTCGCGCCAGCGCTGGGGCCAGAGGTTGAACAGGCCGGGCGCGAACAGCACGGCGAAGCCGCCCACGATCACGAGGCTCGACCAGCGGAGCTCGGCGACCCCGTAGGCGAGCATCCCGCCGGTTAGCGCCGCGAGCAGGAGCACGTCGGCCGCGATCAGCGCGCGGCCGAGGGGACGCGCCCTCAGGTCGGGGCGGGTCTCCAGCGGGAACATCCCGGCCAGCACGTAGAAGCCGGTGCAGGCGATCCCGGCGAAGAGGGCGAACCACGCCAGCGCGGCGACGTTCGGTTCGATCATGTCCATGGCGAGGCTCCGGTTTCGGCGAACTGCTCTGCGGGCTGCTCTGCGGACTACTCGGCGGGCTGCATCGCGCGGGGCTCGGGGGCGCCGGGCGTGCGCGCGGTCTTGCGCATGTCGGTCTTCACGTGGCGCGTGTCGTAGCCGTTGAAGAGCGTTCCGAGGAGACCGCGGTTCAGGTCCGAGGTGCCGAACAGCCAGTCCATGATCGGGAACGTCAGGTTCATGTTCCGCTCCATCATGATCGACTGGTCGTGGTGGGCCGTGTGGTGCCGCCGGTTCGTGTTGATGAACGGCATGTTGCGGACGAACCAGTTCTCCTCGACATGGCAGCAGAAGTGCATGAACTCGTAGATCATGTAGATACTGGTCGTCGTAGTGATGAACAGCCACCCGACATTGGGCGTGAAGATGTTGCCGAGCACGATGGCGCCGGGGATCGACATCAGCGTGAACGTCGCCAGCGCGTAGGGCGGGAAGAATGTCACCCGGTAGTCCCGGTGGTCGGCGAAGCGCATCTCGTGGTCGGTGAAGAACTGGTGATGCTGCAGCGTGTGCCGATTGTAGACGGCCCGCCCGATCGGATTGCTCTGCGGCCGATGCATCACGTAGCGGTGGAGCCACCACTCGAAGAAATTGCAGAACAGGAACACGACCGGGACCGTCGCGAGTTCGATCCAGCTCGGCGCGTGGATGTTCGAGACGTAGATGTACAGGGCCGTGAGGCCGATCGTGTAGATGATCGCGATGTGCAGGAAGCCGTTGTACCAGCCGGCCACGCGCTGGCGATAATTGGCGCGGTAGTTCCGCTGCCGTTCGCTCATGCGGGTGTTGGCGAGTTCCATGGTGCGTCTCCTTGCTGGGAAGGGGATGACGATGCGCCCCAACCGGGATCTGCCCGTTTAGAGATACCGTTGATATATCAGTCGTCAACCTGACCGGGCGACGGCGCCGCCGCCCGGTCGGGGCCGGTCCGGTCAGTGCGAGATGGTCTCGAGGGACTTGCCCTTGGTCTCGATGCCCAGGAAGCCGACGCTCGCGGCGGCGATGACGAACGAGCCGGCGCCCAGGGCGAAGACGCCGCCGTGGCCGAGAACCGGCAGGATGAGGCCTATGGCGAAGGGCCCGATGAGCGAGCCGACGCGGCCGATGGCCGAGGCGCAGCCGGCCCCGGTGGCGCGGGCCCGCGTCGGGTAGAGTTCGGGCGTGTAGGCGTAGAGCACCGACCACATGCCGAACAGGAAGAACTGCATCATCAGTCCGTAGGCGATGAGCCAGCCGAACGACGGCGAGTGCCCGTAGAGGTAGGCCGCGACGGCGCTCCCCAGGAGCATCAGGACCGCCGTGGGCTTGCGGCCCCAGCGCTCGACGAGGATCGCCGAGGCGATGAAGCCCGGCACGCCCGCGAGCGAGATCAGGATCGTGTAGGTGACCGACTTGGCGACGCTGTAGCCCGCCTCCTGCAGGAGCGCGCCGAGCCAAGTGGTGAGGCCGTAGAAGCCCAGCAGGGCGAAGAACCACGTCAGCCAGATCATCACCGTGCGGCTGGCGTAGCCGGGGCTCCAGAGTTCCAGGAACGAGAAGCGCCGCTCGCCCCGGGCCGGCTCCGGCAGAACGTGCGGCTCGGGCAGCGGACGCCCGTCGAGCCGCAGGGCGACCTTGCGCTCGATCTGCGCCATCACCCGGTCGGCCTCCGCGTGGCGGCCGCGATCCGCGAGCCAGCGGGGCGATTCCGGCACGAGGAAGCGGATCGCGAACAGGAACAGCGCCGGCACGGCCTGCGCGAGGAACACCGCGCGCCAGTCGAAGTGGCTGAGCAGCACGTAGCTGAGGCAGCCGGCCGCGATGAAGCCGAGCGGCCAGAACCCTTCCATGACGGCGAGATAGCGGCCGCGCTTGGCCGTCGGAAGGAACTCCGAGACGATGGCGAGCGCCACCGGAAATTCCATGCCCATGCCGAAGCCGAGCAGCAGGCGGGCATAGCCCAGCATCGTCGCGTCCGGGGCGTAAGCGCACCAGAGGCTGCCGAGCCCCCAGAACACCATGCTGATCTGGAAGACGACCTTCCGCCCGAACCGGTCGGCGAGCATCCCCGAGAGGGCCGCGCCCGCGAACATGCCGATGAAGCTCATGCTCGACAGGAGCCCCGCCTGGGCGGTCGTCAGACCGAACTCGGTCTTGATCGAGCCCAGGAGGAAGGTGAGCGAGCCGAGATCGATCGAATCGAAGAACCACGCCGTGGCGATGATGAGGAAGATGTTGCGCTGGAAGGCGGTCATCGGAAGCCGCTCGAGCCGCGCCGCGATCAGCGCGCCGGACCCGCCCGCCGCGCGGGCGGTGGCGTCCGCGGCCACCCGGTCCGGCAGCATGTCGCCGGCGGAAATCGCAACAGGCCCTGCCATGGCTCAACCTCCCTCATGTTCGTATGCGGCGAGTCGTCATGCAGGATATTACTAAGATGCGCAAGATATATCAGACGTATGCACTTGCACGGCGCGGCGGGTCGCCCCATGCACGCTGACGGTTGCGGTATGTGCGGGCCCGGCCGGGGCGGGAGGGTCGTCCATGAATTTCGTGACCGGGAAGACGAGTTCCGTCCGCGCTGCCGAGCGGGGTGGGAAGCGGGCTCGCAGGGCCGTGAAGGCGGCGTCCGACGGGCCGGGCGGCACCGACGATCTGCCCGACCTGACGCTGACCGACCGGGCCTACCAGCAGCTGGAAGAGATGATCACGACGCTGGTGCTCCCGCCCGGCCTCGTGCTCGGCGAGCAGAACCTGGTTCAGCGGCTGGGGATCGGGCGCACCCCGATCCGGGAAGCGCTGCAGCGGCTCGCCCGCGACGGGCTCGTCGTGGTCATGCCGCGGCGCGGGATCCTCGTCTCGGACATCAACGTGCGGACGCAGCTGCGTCTCCTGGAGACGCGGCGCGTCCTGGAGCGCCTGATCGCCCGCCTCGCCGCCGAGCGGTCCACCCGGGAGGAGCGCGAGGTCTTCGCGGGGCTCGCGCAGGACATGCGCGACGCGGCCGCGGCGTCCGACGATCTGGCGTTCATGCGGCTCGATCGTCAGTTCAACGAGCTGATCGCGACGGCCTCGCGCAACGAGTTCGCGGTGCGCTCCCTGGAGAGCATGGCGGGCCTGTCGCGCCGGTTCTGGTACCAGCACTACAAGCAGGCGGCCGACCTGCCGCTGACCGCCAACCTCCACGCGGACGTGTGCGAGGCGGTCGCGCGGTGGGACATCGATGCGGCCGGCGCCGCGTCGGACAAGCTCGTCGACTACATCGAGAGTTTCGCCCGCAAGACCCTGGATCTCTGAGCCGGACTCGCGGGGCGGTGCTTCTCGGCAGGTGAGGCGCGAGATCGCTCGATCTTCGTCGGAGGCGCGGTTCGAATCGGAGCGCGAGAATACGGTCGTCGCGGAGTCGGTAATGGACGCGAGCACGAGACGGGACGGTGACGGCGGGGGACGCCCCGTCTCTCGGCCGCGACGTGTCCGCAACCGTTCGCCCGCGCGAGCGGTGACGCGCGGACCGTCGTCACCGGCCGGGCGCCGCGGTCCGGCTGCTGACCTTGACGAGCTCGGTGAAGACTTGTGATCAAGTCGGTCGCGCGGGGACCGGCAGTGGCGCGTGCGATCGTGGAGTGACGGCCATGTTACGCGATAAGATGGCGGATCGGGTCGCGGCCGACGGCTTCATCGCCGCGCTCGATCAGAGCGGCGGGTCGACCCCCGGCGCACTGCGCCTCTACGGCATCCCCGACGACACCTATGCCGGCGACGCCGAGATGTTCGCGCTCATCCACGCGATGCGCGTGCGCATCATGACCTCGGCCGCCTTCACGGGTGCGAAGGTGCTGGGTGCGATCCTCTTCGAGGGCACGATGGACGGCAGCGCCGCCGGTAAGCCCGTCCCGGCCTTCCTCTGGGAGGAACGCGGGATCGTGCCGTTCCTCAAGGTCGACAAGGGGCTCGCTCCGGAAGACGATGGCGTGAGCCTGATGAAGCCGATGCCGGATCTCGACGCGCTTCTCGACCGCGCCGTCCGGCTCGGGGTCTACGGCACGAAGATGCGCTCGGTCATCAACATGCCGTCCGAGCGCGGCATCGCCGCCGTCGCGGAGCAGCAGTTCGCGATCGCGGACCGGATCGCGTCGCACGGGCTCGTGCCGATCATCGAGCCGGAAGTCTCCATCAAGAGCCCCGACAAGCCCGGCGCCGAGGCGCTCCTTCTCGCGGCGCTGGCACAGCGGCTCGACGCTCTTCCCGAAGGCCGGCAGGTGATGCTGAAGCTCACCCTCCCGGACGTGACGGACCTCTACGCGCCGTTGACCCGTCATCCGCGGGTGGCCCGTGTGGTCGCGCTGTCGGGGGGCTACGCGCGGAAGGAAGCTTGCGCCAAGCTCGCCTGCAACCACGGCGTGATCGCGAGTTTCTCGCGCGCGCTCACGGAGGGGCTGACGGCCGGCATGAGCGGCGATGCATTCGATGCGGCGCTCGCCGAGGCGATCGACGAGATCTACACGGCATCGGTGGACAAGCATCAGCGTAGCGAAGACTGACGTCATCCGGTCGACGGCGCTGAGGATTGCGCCACGAGGCCCAGGGCATCGTCGCCCTCCGTGACGATCGTCCCGCCCTGGGTCACCGTGACGGTGCCGCCGTCACCGCCCCGGCCACCGGGCCGCGCCGCCGGCATCGGGCTGGATGTCACCGTTGCCGCCGATGCTCTGGACGAGGCCGCCGAGGGCAAAGTCGCCGGAGGTCCGGACGGTCCCGGTCACGTCGACGCGCGCGCGTGTCGCCCCACACGCTCACGCCGACAGAACGGCGCCGAAGCTATGCCGGAGCCAGCACGTCCTCTGGGGGTTATACCCGGGCATCGTACCGGACATGTCGTCCCGATCCGCATGCACCTGAAGCGCGCAGGCACGGGGGTTTCGAAGTGACAAGCGACGGTTGGACGCTGGCGAATTTCACCGGCGCGATCCACCGGGGCGGCGTCGGTCTCTGGGCGTGGTCGCCGGCCCGGCGGGTGGCTCGCCTCGACAGCCTGTGCTGCGCGTTCTGGGGCGTCTCGGAGACCGTCGTCGACATCGACGCGCTGTTCGCGCGCGTCAACGCCGACGACCGCACCGGAATGGTTGAGAAATGGGCGGCCAGCGAGCGGGACCCGCATCCTTACTCGTTCGACTTCCGCATCGGCGAGGAGGCGGACGCGCGCTGGATCTCGGCGCGCGGCGTCGGTGGGGATGCCGGCCGGGTCGGAGACTGGATCCAGGCCATCTTCCTCGACATCACCGACCAGAAGCGGGCCGAGGAGGCCGAGCGGCTTCTGGCCGCCGAACTCGCCCACCGGGTGTCGAACATGTTCTCGGTGGCGCGGGCGCTGACGTCCATCGTCGCCCGGGACGCCAAGTCGGCGCCGCTGTTCGCCGAGGACCTGTCGCGGCGATTCGGCGTGCTGCACGAGGCGACCGTCCTGGCGACACGCGCGCAGAACGGCGAGGACGGCACCGTTCCGATGGCCGTCCTCGCCGAGCGCATCTTGGCGCCGTACCGGACCGGCGCCAACATCGAGATCGACATCGATGATGCGGTGGTCGCCCCCTCGGGCAAGCTGAACGACTACGCGATGATCTTCCACGAGCTCGCCACCAATTCGGCCAAGTACGGGGCCTTGTCGGGCGGCGGGACGCTGAGAGTTCAGGGACAGCTGGCCGGCGACGACGTGCGCGTGACGTGGCGGGAGGGGCCGGCGCCGCCGGACGTGCCCAAGGCCGACGGGACCGGCTTCGGATCGCGGCTGCTCAAGCAGACGATCGAGCGCAGCCTGGGCGGTCGCTTCGAGCGCACCATCGACGGAAGCGGTCTCCGCTTCGAGATGGCCGTCCCGCATTCCCGGATCGCGAGCCCCTGACGGCTGGCCTTCGCGTGCGGGTTCGCCAGCTTGCCGCCCGCGCCCGAAGAAGGACGGCCGACCCGATGGCGTGGGTCGCCTCATCCCGAGCCTGTCGATGGACGCGCTGGTCGAGGCCACGGACCGTCCGGTGACCCTCACGATCACCGCGGGCCGGGCGCATGGCGGGGGCGCGGCGGTCGATATGCCGGGCGGGTCGGGTGCTGGCCGGATCCTTCCGGAGGACCGAGCCCGTGCCGGCACGCGCTGCGCACCCTGGGGCGGAGCGGAACGCCCGGGCCAACCTGGGTCCGATGCCCGACCGCGAGCGGGTGCCGGCGTTCAGCCCGTTCCCGTGCGGTATCAGCCTTCCGGAGAACGCTGCCAGGCAGTGAAAAGCCTGACTTTCTGACTGCACTTCCGTCAACGCGATGTAAATGGATATCTGTTTTCAAAAATACTGATAGATATCTGGACGATAGATCGCTGGAACTGGAAAATTATGCGAGAAGGATCTTGTATGTGCGGATATCGAATAGATTAAATTTTATGATGCGGATCTAATCTGACCTCGTGCAGTAACGACAGGCCACAGCGGCGCAAATTATTAGATTGAATATTGCAACGCAACGGATCTAAAAATCCTAGATGCGGAAAAATGTGGCCGTTTACGTCGAAAGAGGTAGCCCGAATAGGCTAGGCCGAATTCCTATCTAGTCGTATTCTGCTCGCATCAGCACCCTGATCGCGTTGCTCAACCTGAGCGACAGACAGCATCGCCCGGCCCGCCAGAAGGGTTTGGGTAAGCATCAATCAGGAGGAACGCGATGAGGACAACGCTGCTCTCGGCTGTCGCCGTCCTTGCCCTCGCTGGCGCGCCCTCGATGGCGCTGGCCGGCGGCAACGGAAACGGCAACGGCAACGGCAACATCGGTTCGGGCAACGGCAACGGCAACGGTAATGCCAACGCCGGCTCCTTGAACGGCAATGGCAACGGCAACTTCAACATCGGTTTCCTGAACGGCAACGCCAACGGCAATGGCAACGCGGGTTCCGGCAACGGCAATCTGAACGGCAACGGCAACATCTTCGGCGTCGGCAACGGCAACGGGAACGGCAACATCAACACCGGGAACGCCAACGGCAATCTCAACGGGAACCGGAACCTGTTCGGGGTCGCCAACGGCAACCTCAACGGCGTGAACAACTTCGGCAGCTTCAACGGCAACCTCAACGGCAACCGCAACACGCCCTAACGCGAGGCCGTCAGAACGACTGCGACGGCCGCCAAGTGGGCGGCCGTCGACACCGTGCTGAACGCCGACCTCACGCGAGGCCCTCGGAACCAGGGAGCATTGCGGTGAAAATACTCGTCCGAACCTTCTTTCTCTGGCCCCTTCTTCTGGCCCCCCTGCAGGCACAGGCTCAGATCTTCGCCATCGGCAACGGCGTGGGCAACGGGAACGGAAATATCGGGTCCCTGAACGGGAACAGCAACGGCAATTGGAACTCGGGCTCAGGCAACGGCAACGGCAACGGCAACGGGACCGGAATGCCCGTCGTCAACGGCAATATGGGTGCGTTCAACAGCGGCTCGAACAACATCGGAGCCTTCAACGGCGGATCGGGCAATGTCGGCGCCTTCAACGGCATGGGCAATACGGGAGCCGGCAACGGCTCGCACAATGTCGGTGCCTATAACGGGAACAACAACGCCGGTGCGGGGAACGGGAACTGGAATGTCGGTGCCGGCAACGGGAACTATAACGGCGGCAGCGGGAACGGGAACGGGAACATCGGCGCCGGGAACGGCAACCTCAATGGCAATGCGAGCCTGAACCTCTTCCGGAGGTGACGCCGATCGCGCTCGGGCCGAGCCGTCGAAGGGCCCGAACAGGCGCGAAGGTGTTCGAGGGCTGCCGGGAGTCCGGTGAGAGCACGACACACAGCGAAGACCGCATCACGGCCCGCGTCGGGACCGTTCGGCCGCGCCTCGCCACGGTGCCAGCATCGAAGGAGTTCGCAGCATGAGCGACGTGTTCCGACGTGTCACCCGCGGTGTCGCCATCGCCGTCTTACCGCTGCTTCCCGCCTCCGGCTCGGCCCAGGTGCTCCTGATCCCGCCGGCATCGGCCGTTCCGGGTCAGGGGTGGATCGCGGCGCCCCCCTGGCCCTCTCGCGACCTGCCACCGCGCGGCCAGCACGTGCCGCCGTGGAGCTTGCTCCAGCCTCTCGCCAGTTCGGGCACGCCGCGGCTCGCTCGGCCGCCCGCCGCGCCCGACGACCTCGCCATTCTCAACAACGGCATCCCTGCCTCATCGCGCCTGAACCTGATGAGCGGCGCGGGCAACGGGAACGGCAACGGGAACGTCGGGTCCAATAACGGCAACGGCAACCGGACGAACGGCAACGGCAATTTCGGCGTGGGCGACGGTGTCGGGAACGGGGGCGCCCCACTGTCTCAGGACTGATCGAGCCGTGAGCGCCGGCGACCCACCGGGATGGCGAGGCAGGTCGATGGCGTGCCGCGCTCTCGATGAAGGCTTAGCCGGACACGTCGGCGGCGGGAGGCGCCTGATCGCGGCCAGCTGCCGCGTGACAGCCGCCAGCTCCGGCAGGCACCGAAATCGCTCGCCGCACGGGCGACACTCTCCGGTTCATCGCGATGTCCGAATGCCCCGGGCCGAATCCGTGAACGTCGAATGTCTCTCTCGCTCGGTGGGTTCGGTCGTGCTTCGACGATCATCGTCAGGTCAGAGTTCGTCGGTCCAGGTTCTACTGAGAATCTGTGGCCGCAGAGAGCGTCGAGAGCGAGAGTAGGCCGCGCGCGAGCCCGGTTCGGCCGCCCGGAGACGGGGATTTTCCGATCATCCGAGGCGTAACAGAGGGAGGGACGAATCGTGGCGCGATGGTTGCCCAACAACCTGATGACGCTCGGCTTCGCGGCGGTCGCGGCCTTCGGGCTGCTCGCCTGCATCAATCCCGAGGTCGGGGGCTTGGGGTCGGTGCCGCTTGGGTCGCCGGCGGTCGCGGCCGACCCGAAGGATGCCAAGGCTGCCGCACCGGTTCCCGAGGGCCGCTTCCTCACGGCGCCGGTGCAGCGCGGTGCTCTGGAGCAGCTCATCACCGCCACCGGCACCGTGCAGCCGGTCGACACGGTCGAGGTCGGCTCGCAGCTCGCGGGACAGATCGCCAAACTGTACGTCGACTTCAACGACCGGGTCCGGCTCGGCGAGCCGCTGGCCGCGCTCGATCCACGCAGCTTCCTCGCCAAGGTTGAGGAGAACCGCGCCGCCCTCGCCATGGCGGTCGCCAGCGTGACGGTGCAGCAGGCCCGGCTCGACCGCGCCCGGGTCGACCTCGACAATGCCCGCGGCAACAAGGCGGTGCTTCAGGCCAAGCTCGAGAGCGCCCAGGCCGTGCAGCTGGCGGCCGAGCGCAACCTGGAGCGCAAGGTCGCGCTGCGCTCCCGCGAGGTCGCCTCGGCCGCTGTCCTGGAAGAGGCGCAGACCGACCTCGCTGCCCGCAAGGCCCAGACACGCGAGGCCAGCACCCTGCTCGACCTCAACGGTTTCGCCGTGGAAGCCGCCGTCGCGGAAGTCAGGCGGCTCGAGGCCGAACTGACGCAAGCCCGCGCCGCGGTGCCCCAGCGGCAGGCGAGCCTGCGCGGCGCCGAGATCGATCTCGACCGCACGGTGATCCGCGCGCCCACCGACGGCGTCGTGGTCGGCCGCTTCGTCAACCAGGGGCAGACGCTGGCAGCGGGCCTGGAGGTGCGGACGGCCTTCAACATCGCCAAGAACCTCGCCGAGATGGAGGTCCATGCCCGCGTCGACGAGACCGATATTGGCCGGGTCGCGGCCGGTCAGCGGGCGACCTTCGGGGTGGACGCCTATCCGGGCCGCCGGTTCGAGGCGGTCGTGCGGCAGGTGCGCAAGGCGCCGCTGGTGACGCAGAACGTGGTCACCTACACGGTGGTCCTGAAGACCGACAACCGCGACGGTCTGCTCCTGCCGGGCATGACTGCCCTGGTGAAGCTGACGATCCACAAGGACGCGGACGTGCTGAAGGTGCCTCTCGCGGCCCTGCGCTTCCGCCCCGAAGGGGTTCCGCCCCGCGATCAGGGCGAGCCCGCCGTCTGGGTGCAGGCGCCCGACGGCCGGCTGGAGCCGGTGCGTGTCGAGGTCGGCGCCACCAGCGCCGATCTCGTCGCCCTGCGCGCGCCCGGCCGCCTCGCAGAGGGCAGTGAGGTCGTGGTCGGGCAGGCAGAGGCGCCGGCCGGACGGCGCCTATTCGGCGTCCGGCTGGGGTTCTGACGATGACGCTCCTCGCCCTGGACGCCGTGCACCGAACCTTCCAGATCGGCACTCTGTCGGTGCCGGTGATCCGCGACATCTCGCTCGGCGTCGATGCGGGCGAGTGCGTGGCCATCATGGGCCCGTCCGGATCGGGCAAGAGCACGCTGATGAACATGGTCGGGCTGCTCGACCGTCCGACCTCCGGGGCGATCCGCCTCGACGGAGCGGACACGGCACGACTGTCCGACGACGCCCGCGCCCGGATGCGGCGGGATTGGATCGGCTTCGTGTTTCAGTCCTACAACCTGCTGCCGCGCAGCACGGCGGTGGAGAACGTCGAGCTGCCCCTCATC
Organism: Methylobacterium sp. C33D; assembly: GCF_053345825.1. Taxonomy (NCBI): domain Bacteria; kingdom Pseudomonadati; phylum Pseudomonadota; class Alphaproteobacteria; order Hyphomicrobiales; family Methylobacteriaceae; genus Methylobacterium; species Methylobacterium sp. C33D. The sequence continues at coordinate 208,640 of NZ_JBKFAV010000003.1, read as the reverse complement.
TATGCTGGGGTCGCGCCGCGACTGCGCAGGCTGCGCGCCCGCGCTGCCCTGGAATCGGTGGGCATGTCGGCTCGGGAGCGGCATCTCCCCGCGCAGCTCTCCGGGGGGGAGCAACAGCGGGTGGCCATCGCGCGCGCGCTGGTGGGCGCTCCGGCGGTCCTGCTCGCCGACGAGCCGACCGGCGCCCTCGACAGCCGCACCGGCGCCGAGATCCTCGACCTGTTCCGCGAGCTCAACCGGAGCGGACAGACCGTGATCATGATCACCCATGATGCGGCGGTCGCGGCCCGGTGCGCGCGCACGATCCACCTCCGCGACGGCCGGATCCACGACGACGTGCGGGGCGTCGGCCCGCGGGCGGTGGCGGCATGAGCCTGTCTCAGACGCTCCTCGTCGCGCTGCGGTCGCTGCGCCTGAACCCGATGCGCAGCGTTCTCACGATGCTGGGCATCGTCATCGGGGTCGCCTCGGTGGTGACGGTGCTGGCGATCGGCAGCGGCGCGCAGGGCCGGGTGGCCGATCAGATCCGGGCGGTCGGCGCCAACGTCCTGATGATCAATCCCGGGACCGCGCAGAAGGACGGTGTCCGGCTCAAGGCGGGCACGCGGCTGACGCTGACCGAGGGCGACGTCGAGGCGATCCTCGCGCAGGTGCCGGAAGTCCGCGCCGCGGCCGGGTCGCTGTCGGGCAGCGCGCAGATCGTGCGCGAGAACAAGAACTGGAACACCGTCGTCAACGGCACGACGAACGGCCATTTCGTCGTGCGCGACTGGCTTCTGGGGCGCGGGCGCAGCTTCAACGGCACCGAGCAGACCACCGCCGCGAAAGTCGCGATCCTCGGCAGCGTGGTGGCAAAAGAGCTGTTCGGGCGCGACAACCCGATCGGCGCCGAGGTGCGCATCATGAGCGTGCCGTTCGAGGTGGTGGGCGTGCTCGACGCCAAGGGACCCGATCAAGACGACGTGGTCTTCGTGCCGCTCGAGACCGCCAAGCTGCGCTTTCTCGGCAGCGCGAGCGGCGTCAACCGCGATGCCGTCGCCTACATCGTCGCCAAGGCGGTCTCCGACGAGGCCATGGCCCGGGCGCGTGCCGGGATCGAGGCGCTCCTGCGCCAGCGTCACCGCATGGCCGCGGGCCAGGAGGACGATTTCCGGGTCTCCGACCCGGCCGCCGCCATGGATGCCCAGCGCGGCGCCACGCGGACAATCGCGCTGCTGCTGACCTCGGTGGCGGGCGTGTCGCTGCTGGTCGGCGGCATCAGCATCATGAACATCATGACGGTGACGGTCACGGAGCGGACCCGGGAGATCGGGATCCGGCGCGCGGTCGGCGCACGCGGGGTCGACATCCGCCTGCAGTTCCTGGCCGAGGCACTGGTGCTCTGCCTCCTGGGGGGCCTCGTCGGCGTGGTCCTCGGCACCGGGATCTCGCTGACCGTCGCGCGCACGGCGGGCTGGGCAACGGTCATCGACGCACAGGCTGTCCTGCTGTCGGTCGGGTTCTCGGCGCTCGTCGGACTCTTCTTCGGGTACTACCCGGCCCACCGGGCCTCCCGGCTCGATCCTGTCGACGCCCTCAAGATGGAATGATCCCGAGACGTCGGGCCTGTCCCGGCCCGGAAGGAGGCCAAGATGGTCCAGATCTGCGTGCGACGCGCGCTTCTCGACACCCACATCACCCTGACCGCGAGGGAGCAGGAGATCGCTCAATACATCGCCGCGGGCGCGCAGAATGACGGGATCGCCTACGGGATGGGGATTTCAGCCAATACCGTGAAGACGCATATCGGTAACATCCTGCGCAAGTTCGGGCTCCACAACCGGACCCAGATCGCGATGCTGCTCACGTCCCGTCCGGTGACCCCGATGCCAGCGCCGCACCCGCGAGCCCTGGCGGCCCGCGCCGCGGGTTAGCGGGCTGCGCCGACCGCCGGACGGTCTCCGCCTTGACACGGGGGCGGCGCCTCGGAGGCGAGCGGAGAGCCATGGGAGGACCCTCTGGCCCGGTCTCCGGGCCTGGAGCCGAAATCGCGGCATACTCGGACGCGGCGGCCGTGAAGCCCACCGACCGCTGCACCTCCGCTCCGGGGCCGGCGAGGCACGGCACGCCCTCGACCGCGAGGGCGAGGGCGACGTCGGGATCGTTGCACAGGATCTGTGTCGCCGCGACCCGGTGACCGAGACTGTACAGGGTCCGTGCGTAGAGACGCAGATTGCATCCCTTGTCGGTCAGGGTCCCGCCGATGGTGACGCCGAATCCCGGGCCGGCCCCGCCGGCGCTGGCGCTGCCGAGGCAGCTCTCGATCCCGGCCGCCGCGAGCCCCGGCGCCCACACGCCGGGCGTGTTCCGGCCGCTGCCGCTGCCGCCGATGTTCACCGAACTCGACGAGCCCGCCGCTGCGGCAGCGCCCAGGACGTTGTTGCTGCCGTTTCCGTTTCCGTTGCCGTTGCCGGCGCCCGAATTGCCGGTCCCGTTGCCGAGGCCGGACTGTGCCTGCGCACCCGTGACCGCGAGGCCGGCGGCGAGGACGAGAGTAGCGATGACCGAACGACGCACGCGCAATCCCTCCCTGGCGATGAGCGGTGCAACCCAAACGGATGGGCAGTATCTTTCGGAGGCCCGTTCATCTGGTCAATGCCCGCTGCGTGCCGGACGAACGGTAGCAACCGGAATACTCACCGATAGCTGATGAATTTCGTCACGTGCGGCAAAAATGGTGCGCTCGACCCGCAGCTCCGGGCCTCCGTTGCACCGACCGCGACGGCGATTGCTGGGCCGGCTCGATGTTCTGAGCAATCCGGCGTTGTATAGTTCCGCTGATCGGGAGGAAGGTCACGAACCGCCTGTTGATCGACGTCGTTGCCGATCGGACGAGCGTCGATGTTCCGACGTCATCTGACCCGAAGTCCTGATCCGCAGACGACGCCGTTCGAGAATGTCGCCCCGATTCTCCGATCCGGGCCGCGGCGCCCGACCTGTTCTCTGACCAACACAGCGCTCGCGCGGGCGGAGGAAATCACGCGGGTCAACGGGACGCACGCTTCCGACGAAACCCAGCGGCCGCGAGCGCGGATCTCGCGCACAAGGATCTCGTGGCTCTCACGATCGCCGTCGCGGCGATGAACGCGTTCAAGCGGCTCGGAGCGCCGGTCCGGCGTCCGGTCGCGATGAGGACCTGAGGCCCGTCTCGGTACGGTCCTAGCGGGAGCCACGGCGCCTTCCCGAGTCTCCGACCGGTCGGCTCAGACCGGATCGCCCCACGCTCTCCCGGCATCACCTCGCGCGTTCCGTGCCGACGGCGCAGCACGGTTCGGCGTCCCGGATGCCCCGGGCGCGCATTCCGCGTTCCGCCCCCGTCCGAGCGGCGCTGCCCGAAACCGGTCTCGCCGGCGCCAGCGTTCGGGACGAGCCGACCGCGTGGCCGACGCGTCTGGCGGTGCGCCCGGCGCCGCCGTCAGGTCATCGCGCCCGCATTCATCAACCCGGTCGGATCGACCGCCCGCTTGAGAGTGGCGAGCAGGTCCAGGCGGACCGGGTCGCCGTAGCGGCCGAGCAGGTCGCGCTTGAAGCGGCCGATGCCGTACTCGGCACTGAAGCTGCCGCCGAGGTCGATCGCGACCGCGTAGATCGCGTGGGCGATGCCCTCCTCGACCTCTCTCGTGAAGTCGATCCGGTCGCGTCCCCCCGGCACCAGCAGATTGAAGTGGATGTTGCCGTCACCGACATGGCCGTAGAACGACAGCCGCGTGCCCGGCGCCTGCTCGGCCACCACCGCGCCCGCTCGCTCCAGAAAGTCCGAGACAGCCGAGGTCGGGACCGCGATGTCGAGCTTCACCGAGCCGCCCGCGTGCTTCTCGGCCTCCGGGATCGTCTCGCGGATGGTCCACATCTCGCGCCGCTGCCGCTCCGACTGGGCCAGCACCGCGTCCTCGACGTGGCCGGCCTCCATCAGCGCCTCCAGCGTGCCCAGGAGGATCTCGGTGAGGGGAATGCGCTGCGCGGATGCGGAGAGTTCGAGCAGCACCGCCCCGCCGGGTCCGGCCGCGAGCCCGAGATCGGCGCCGCGCATGTCGGCGACGAGACCCAGCGACGAGGCCGAGATCAGCTCGAAGGTCGAGGCAAGATCGGCGGTCTCGCGCCGGATCAGGGCGGCGATGTCGGGGATCGGCGCGCGCGCCGCGAGCTGCAGCCAAGCGGTGGCGCGCTGCGTCTGCGCCGGCCAGAGCTTGAGCACCACGCCGGTGATGATGCCGAGGGTGCCCTCGGCGCCGATGAAGAGCTGCTTGAGATCGTAACCGATGTTGTTCTTGCGCAGCGTCCTCATGTCGGAGAACAGCGATCCGTCCGGCAGGACGACCTCCAGGCCGAGCACGAGGTCGCGCGTCATGCCGTAGCGCAGCACCTGCAGCCCGCCCGCATTGGTGCCGACATTGCCGCCGAGGCGGCAGCTCCCCTCGGCGCCGAGGCTGAGCGGCAGCAGGCAGCCGCTCGCCTCCGCGGCCGCCTGTGCGTCGGCGAGGATGGTGCCGGCATCGCAGGCGAGGGTGAACCCCGTCGCATCGACGGATCGGACACGGTTCATCCGCTCGAGCGAGACGACGAGTTGCCGGCGACCAGGCTCCGGTGTCGCGCCCCCGACATAACTGGTGTTGCCACCCTGGGGCACCAGACCGAAGCCGCTGCGTGCCGCGAGGCGGACGATCTCCTGGACCTCCCCGGACGAGCGCGGGCGCAGGACGCCCGGCGTCTCCCCCCGCATCAGCGAGCGCTGATCGTGGGTGTAGCGGGTCAAGCTGGCAGCGTCGGTGACGAGCCCGCCCTCGTCCAGCAGGTCGCGAAAGGCGGACAGATCGGGGGGCGGTGCGGATGACATCCGAGGTCGCTCGGTGCGTGACGGGGGGCGATGCTGGCGGCGGACGCCGTCGCGTCAGTGCCGAAGCGCGCCGGCACTCTATCCGGACGCCTCGACACGGCAAGAGCGTCGATACGGCCCCGGCGCCGCCCCCGGCCGCGAGCGCCACGCCGGCTGGATGGTCGGGCCGGGCTTCGGCGCCGTCGACGCGCAGGTCGTGGCGAACGTCGTGGCGAACGTCGTGGCGGCCGAGGCCATACGGGGCGACGGGCACCACGTCGAGGAAGCGCGCATCCCGGTGCTGGAGCGCGACGTCGCCCGCGACGCGTTCGACAGGCTCCACGTCACGGCCATGAGGCCGGCCTGCCGCGAGGCGACGTCCGGGCGCGAGGCCGAGATGTCCAGGATGGCCAAGACCACGCTGTCGCTGCCCGGCACCTCGACGAAGGACTACGTCGCGGCGGAGCAGGCGGCGGAGCGGCTTCGCGGCCTACCCCCGGGAGTTCGCCGCTCTCCTGACCCCGGTCCTGCCCGTCCCGGCGCACAAGCACGGCATCGAAAAGATGGGCAACTGGTAGCGCTGGCTGGCGGAGGCGTCCCTCCTGCGCGCGACCGCGGTGCCGGAGGGCGTGAGCCCGGTCCGCGGACTGCACCAGAGCCTCTGACGGGTGTGACCGGGGCCGGAATCTGTCCAGTCTCTGAGCGATCTTCGTACGGCGGCTGGTTATGACGCGGTCGGTTCTGCGCACCTTGACGATCCGGCGTGACGCAGTCTGGCCGCGAGCGGCCGGCCTGCTTCGGAGCGTGGCCGCTGGAGAGGCGGACATGCTGCCATCGCGCATCGTCAGAACACGGCGTGGTCGCCACGCTCGGCGACTGCCTCACCCCGGACCACGCGCGCGTAGTAGTCGAACAGCGTCTCCGTGCCCGTCGACGGAGTGGCTTGCGCATCGTATCGCCCGGTCGCTGGGTCCAGAACGAGCATGGACTCCGTCGCGTAGTAGCGCCCGATCCGCGCGAGTTCGGCCTTGGCGGTGAGAGGCGGCACCCATCGACCCATCATCGCCAGAACGGCGACGATCACGTCCAGCAGCACGACCGGAACGTGCGTGAAGCGCGGTTCGCGTCCCAGAAGGGCGAAGAGCCGCTCGCCCTGCGCGCGCGGCGTGATCGCCTCGCCCGGGCCGCCGATCGGCAGAACGCGATTGCGGCGGTCCCCATCGTCGAGGCAGTCGGCCAGATAGCGGCCAAGGTCGTCGTCGCTGATCGGCTTGCAGGCCGTTAAGGTGCCATCTCCGAACACCAGGAATGGCCTGCCGCGTTTCACGCGGTCGATCTGCCCCGAGAGCGATTTGAAGAAGGCGGTGGGCCGGACGATCGTGTAGTCGAGCCCCGACGCGATCAGCTCGGTCTCGAAGGCGCGCTTGGCGTGCTGGAAGGCGAGGATCGGCTTCTGGACGCAGATCGCCGACAGAAGCACGACATGCGTCACGCCGGCCGTCCGCGCCGCCTGCAAGGCCTTGACCTGCGCACCGTAATCGATCGCCCAAGCATCGTCGGGCAGCCCCGTGCGCGCGGCGAGGCACGACAGCAGAACGTCGAAGCGTTCGCCGCGGACACCGTCGCGCGCCAGCGATATCGGATCGGTCAGATCCACGATCCGCGCGGTAGCGCCGGCGGGGATGGCGTTTTCGGCAGGGCGCCTGACGAGGCAGATGACCTCGTGACCGCGCGACAGCAGCGCCCGAACCGTCGCCCGGCCGATCGTGCCGGTCGCCCCCAGAAGGAGGACACGGCGCGGCCCCACACCGTACGGTCGATCCGCAGTCATGATCGCTTCATCCCGACGTTCAACCATCTCGGCGCGACGGTGACGCTCGCGCCGCCCCCGTCGAACGGCAAAAGGACGTTACGACGGAACCCGAGGGATGAGCATCGTCGATGCGGACCTTCGGTGGCGCAAGACCGCCTGTCCGCTTGCGACCCAACACGGTCGTTCACGCGCGGCTATGGACCTCCCATAAGCGGACACGGCCGTGGACGCGAAGAAGCTCGATGTGCGGGTCTCCGTGATCGCTTCCTCGAGCCGAGCAATCAGAGCGGGTACGCCTACGAGGTCGGCTCATGACAGTCTCCCGCTTGTCGTCTCCGAAGCCGGCAGGTTCAAGCTTCGGCGATGAGATCCTTGATGCGGGTGGCGAGGGTTTCCAGCACGAATGGCTTGGTCAGGACCTGCATGCCGGGTCGCAGATAGCCGTTCCCGAGCACAGCATTCTCGGCGTAGCCGGTGATGAAAAGTACCTTCAAGTCCGGCCGCCGCTCGCGGCCGGCATCGGCCATCTGGCGCCCGTTCATGCCGCCCGGCAGACCGACGTCGGTCACAAGCAGGTCGATGCGCACGTCCGACTGAAGCACTTTGAGGCCGGCGACGCTGTCGGCCGCCTCGATGGCGGTGTAGCCGAGATCCTCCAGCACCTCGGTGACCAGCATGCGCACCGATGGCTCGTCGTCGACGATCAGCACCGTCTCGCCCTGACCGGCCTGCCCCACCTCGGCGAGCTTGCGTGCGACCTCATCCTCGTCGGCCTCGCCGTAGTGGCGCGGCAGGTAGAGGCAGACGGTCGTGCCCTCGCCGACCTCGGAATAGATCCGCACCTGCCCGCCGGACTGCTTGGCGAAGCCGTAGACCATGGACAATCCGAGGCCCGTGCCCTCACCGGTAGGCTTCGTTGTGAAGAACGGTTCGAACACCTTGCCGATTAGGTCCGGGGCCATGCCGGTGCCGGTGTCGGTCACGCACACGCCGAGGTACTGGCCGGGGGCGAGGTCGTGCTGGCGGCCGCCGGCCTCGTCGATCCACCTGTTGGCGGTTTCGATGGTGATGCGGCCGCCGTCCGGCATCGCGTCCCGGGCGTTGATGCAGAGGTTGAGCAGCGCGTTCTCAAGCTGGCCCGGGTCGATCAGCGCCGGCCACAGCCCCGCGAGGCCGACGACCTCCAGGTGGACGGCAGGGCCGACTGTACGCCGGACCAACTCCTCCATGTCCCGGACCAGGCGGTTCACGTTGGTTGGCTTGGGGTCGAGGGTCTGGCGGCGGGAAAAGGCGAGCAGGCGGTGGGTCAGGGCGGCGGCGCGCTTGGCCGCCCCTTGGGCGACGCTCATGTAGCGGTCGAGGTCGCCCATGCGGCCCTGCGACATGCGGGTCTGCATCAGTTCCAGCGAACCCGAGATTCCCGCGAGCAGGTTGTTGAAATCATGTGCCAGGCCGCCGGTCAGTTGGCCGACCGCCTCCATCTTCTGCGACTGCCGCAGGGCCTCCTCCGTTTTCGCGAGGGCCTCGGCCTGCAGCTTGATGCCGGTCACGTCGCGCACGGACGAGTAGATCAGGCCGGCGCGCGGCACGGCGTTCCAGGACAACCAGACGTAATCGCCGTCCTTGCGGCGATAGCGGTTCTCGAACGTGAGTTGGGCCTCCCCGCGCGATAGCCCCCCCGCGGCCGCCGCCGTCGTCGCGACGTCGTCGGGGTGGACGAAGTCGAGGAACGGTCGCGCCTTCATCTCGGCGTCAGTCCACCCGAGGGTCTGCGACCAGGCCGGGTTGAGACCGACGAAGTAGCCGTCGAGGTTGGCCACGCAGAGCAGGTCGGATGACGCCTGCCAGATCTGGTCGCGCTCGGCGGTGCGGGCTGCGACCTGGCGGGCGAGGTCGACCTCCGTCTGCGCCCGGGCGGTCACATCCTGTACGAAGACGTGAAAGCCGTCGACGGCGCCCTTGTCGTCCCGGCGGGGCAGGTAGCGGATCTCGGCGACGCGGTGCCGCCCGTCGCGATGCGGCCAGTCCGTCTCGAACGTGACGGGCTCGCCCCCGAGCGCACGGTCAATGTAGGGCCGCCGCACGGCGTAGCCCGCCGGCCCCAGGAGCTCGCGGACATCGCGCCCAACGACCTCGGCAGGTGAAATGAAAAACCAGTCCCGGTACGCATCGTTGGCGAAACGGTAGACGTGGCCCGCGTCGATGAACGCGATCAGCACGGGCAGCGCATCGGCGATCAGCCGTAGCTCGCGCGCGCTGTCCTCCGCCCGCAATTCGGCGTTCCTGCGCGCGGTGATGTCGTTGAAGAAGACCGCGACGCGGTGATCGCGCGGATCCCCGACCCGGTACGCGCGCACGTCGAACCAGCGCCCGAACACGGCGGCGTAGTTCTCGAAATGGGCGCGCTCCCCGGTCAGGGCGACGCGGCCGTAGCGGTCGAACCAATGCCGTTCGAGGTCGGGCGCGAACGAGCTGACCCACTGGCCGGCGACGTCGGCGCCGGTCTGCCGCGCGAAGGCCGGATTGGCCTTTCGATCAGGTAGTCGACCGCCCTCCCGTCCGCGTCGAACCGCATCCTGAGGATGCAGAACCCGACCTCGACCGTCTCGAACAGCGTCCGGTAACGGGCCTCGCTCTTCTGCAGCGCTGCCTCGGCCAGGCGGCGGTCGTGGATGTCCTCGACGACCCCGTACCAAGCCACGATCCCGCCGGCCGCGTCGCGGCGGGGCTGCGCCCTGGCCCGCATCCAGCGGTATTCGCCGGTCGCCGCGATGTTGATGCGGTAGTCCACGTCCACCGGATCGCCGGAGGCTAGGCAACGGGAGAACACGGCCACCGTGTGCGGGACGTCGTCCGGATGCAGGGCCTTGATCCAGCCGGACCCGTCGGGTTCGCCCGGGGCCTGTCCCGTCAGTTCGAGCCAGCGGTTCGAGTACGACGTGATGTTGCCGGCCGGGTCGCAGGTCCACGGCACCTGCGGGTTCAACTCGACCGTATGCCGCAAATGGTCTTCGCTCTCGCGGAGCTTCGCCTCGTTCTCCCTCAGCGCCGTCCACCGGAACGCCTCTCCTTCCGCCTCCGAGAGCCGCGACCGCAGGCGTATGACTTCCGCCTCAAGCTCGTTCCGCGACAACGCCGTGATGTCGAACCCAACCAAAGCCCACGTCTCGCGATTGGTCGAGGTCTCGCCTCGACATCGTGTATCCCGGGGAGCCAAGCCAACCAGGCTCGACCGGTTCCGTCCATGAGCGCTCACGTTCCTGCCCGGCGAGGGTGCCGTTGACCGCGTCCCCCCGGCCGGAGCCGCGAGGCTCCGTTTGATCCGGCCGTGCGGTCCGCTTCCGTCGCCCGTCTCTCGGAAGCAGGCAGTCTCTGAACGACCTAAGCTGCAATTCCGCCTCCGACCCAACCTCGCCGTAAGAGCAAGCCAACGTATCTCTCGAAAGCAGCCGTTGCAGACGATCTCGCCTTTCAAAACGGTGACCCCACCGCATTAGTCCTCTAACTGATCCTAAGTGACGGCCGTATGCCATGATTGAGACGAGTCGACGGTCACGCTGGCGTGACCAATTTTTTCGTCTGTCAGCGGAATAGAAGGGCCCGTTCGACATCCCTCCCGATGCGGTCATGCTCGACCGCGGGAGACTTCACCCATGCGCAATCTGCTGATCCGCGCCGCCTTTGCGGCCATCGCCTTCTCCGCCGTGGCCGCTCAGGCCGCCGCGCCAGCCATGACGGCCCAGACCGCCAAGGGGCCGGCCCTGGTCGATGCCAAGAGCATGACCCTCTACACCTTCGACAAGGACATGGGCGGCAAGTCGATGTGCAACGGCCCGTGCGCCGCCAACTGGCCGGCCCTGATGGCCGCTTCCGGCTCGGCCGTCAGCGGTGACTGGACGAAAGTGACGTGGGACGACGGCACGATGCAGTGGGCCTACAAGGGCAAGCCGCTTTACACCTTCGCCAAGGACACCAAGCCGGGTGACATCACCGGCGACGGCTTCCTCAACGGCGCTTGGCACATCGCTAAGCCTTGATCGGTGAATGCATGGATCGGTTCTCTTTAACCGAGAAACGTCGTTGGACGACATCGCCTCCCTCATCGAACCGCAGATCCCGGCCCTGCGGCGCTACGCGGTCGCGCTTCTTCGGGATCGCGAAGCGGCGGACGACCTCGTCCAGGACACCCTGGAGCGGGCATTGTCCGCCTGGTCCGGGCGTCGCCGCGACGGCGACCTGCGGGCGTGGTTGTTCACGATCGAGCGCAACCTGTTCCTCGCCGCCGTCCGACGCCGGGGCCGGCGCGGCGCCGATCTCGGCGCGGAAGCGTTGGAGCAGGTGCCCGATCCGAGCGCCGACCCGGGGGCAGCTTTGGGAGCCCGTGACGTACTCTCCGGGCTCGACACCCTGCCCGAGGAGCAGCGCTCGGTGTTGCTCCTCGTGGCGGTGGAGGACCTGTCCTATGCCGAAGCGGCACAGGTGCTCGGGGTGCCGCTCGGCACGGTGATGTCGCGATTGAGCCGGGCGCGGACGCGGATGCGCGGATTTCTGGAGACGGGCCGGACAGGCCTGCTGAGGAGGGTTAAATGAGCGGGGATCCGCGCCCGGTCGGCGAGGACGACCTGCACGGCCTGATCGACGGCCGCCTTGAACCGGAGCGGCAGGCGCTGGTCGAGGCGTGGCTCGCGGGGAACCCCGCGCGTGGGGCTGAAGTCTCGACGGACCGAGTTCTGCGCGAGCGCCTGCGCGCCCGCCTCGCGCCGATCGCCGAGGAGGCGATCCCGGCGCGACTGCGGGTGGCTAACATCCGCTCGCGACACCTGTACCCTGGCGCACGCTGGTTCCCCATGGCGGCTGCGGCCGTGCTCTGCCTCGCGCTCGGCGGTGCCGGCGGCTGGGTCGGCCATGCCATGCACGGTGTGCCCGCGGCGGTGGCGGAGGCACCGGCGACGCAGGACGCGGTCGCAGCCTTCCGCACCTTCGTGGTCGAGGCAGTGCATCCGGTGGAGGTGCGCGCCGACGAGAAGCCCCACCTCGTGACGTGGCTCTCGAAGCGTCTCGGTCACGCGGTCGCGGCCCCCGACCTCTCGGCGCAGGGCTTCCGGCTGATGGGCGGGCGCCTGTTGCCGGCCGGCACCGAGCCCGCGGCGATGTTGATGTACGACGACGACCGCGGCACCCGGCTGACGCTCTACAGCCGCGTCGGTGACGGCGACGGCCGCACGCTCTTCCGCTTCGCCCGCGAGGGCGACATCGCTGCCTTCTCCTGGGTCGATGGTGGCATGTCCTACGTCGTCACCGGCCGCACCGACGAGGCCCGGCTGCTCTCCGTCGCGCAGGCGGTCGATGCGCACGTCCGCGGCCTCGCGCCGGATCGTCAGCAGCCATGACCCTCGATCAGCTTCGCATCTTCGTGGCGGTGGCCGAGCGACAGCACGTGACGCGGGCCGCCGAGGCGCTGAACCTCGTCCAGTCGGCGGTCAGCACGGCGATCGCCAACATCGAGGGGCGGCACGCGACGAAGCTGTTTCACCGGGTTGGCCGCGGGATCGAGCTGACCGAAGCAGGGCGCGTGTTCCTCGTCGAGGCCCGCGCCGTGCTCGCCCGGGCCGAGGCCGCCGAACTTGTGCTCGCCGACCTCAGCGGCATGCGACGCGGGACGCTGGCGCTCTACGCCAGCCAGACCATCGCTAGCGATTGGTTGCCGCGCCACCTCGTCGCCTTCCGCCGGGCCTACCCTGAGATCGCTATCCGGTTGGCGGTGGGCAACACCACCGACGCCGCCGACGCGGTGCGCGCGGGGCAGGCCGAACTCGGCTTCGTCGAGGGGGCGCTGGACGACCCGACGCTCGCAAGCACGACCATCGCCCAGGACAAACTCGTCCTCGTGGTCGCCCCAAACCATCCCTTCGCCGGGGCGGCTGCACTCGCACCCGAAGACCTCGCCGGGGCCGACTGGGTGCTGCGCGAAGCGGGATCGGGAACCCGCTCGGCCTTCGAGGCGACCCTGGGTGCGGCCGGCCTTGCCGCGGCCCAGCTCCGGGTCATGCTCGAACTGCCCTCGAACGAGGCAGTGCGCGCCGCCGTCGAGGCCGGGGGCGGGGCCGCCGTCCTGTCCGAGACCGTGGTCGCCGCAGCGCTTCGAACCGGGACCCTGGTGCGGGCGGCGTTCGACTTACCGAGCCGGCCGTTCCGGGTGCTGCGCCACAAGGAGCGCTACCGCAGCCGGGCCGCCGACGCGCTTCTCGACCTGATCGCGACGGCGAACATCAAATGAGCGAGCCCGCGAAACCAGTGCCCCCCGACGACCCGCGGGTGAGGCTCGCCGAGGACCGGACGGTGCTGGCAGCCGAGCGTACGTTCGTGGCGTGGCTTCGAACCGGGCTCGCCTTTCTGGGCGTCGGCTTGGCCGCGCAGCGCTTCCTGCGGGAGGTGCTGGCGGTCTGGCCGCTGAAGGTGCTGTCGCTCACGTTGATCGCCTGCGCGCTTGCCTCGTTCGCCGGCGCCGCATGGCGGGACCGGGCGATCCGGGCGCGTCTCGCCCATGCCGAGATCCCGATGATGCCGCGCATCCTCACCATCGGGATCTCGGCCTTGCTGATCGCGATCTCGGGCCTCGCAGCCACCGTCTTGCTCTGGGCGTGAGGGTCAGGCGACGGTCACCCGCACCCGGTGCCATGCGGCGCTGAGGTAGCCCTTGTAGTTCCAGGTGTCGTCCGGCGCCGCAGGCTGGGTCTGGCCGGCCGTATCCCAGGCCCGCACCGCAAGTTCGTGCTCGCCGGCCGTCAGCTCGCGCTCGATCTCCCAGAACGTCCACGCGTAGGGCGCGTCGACATCGCGCTCGATCCGGGCCTGCGCCCAGCTGCGGCCGCCATCCGTCGAGACGTCGACGCGGGCGACCGCGCGGTCGCTGGCGATGGCGTAGCCGCGGATCGCGTGCCGGCCGGCCTTCAATGCCGCGCCGCGGGCGGGCTCGCAGATCGCGCTGTTGAGCGGCATCGCCTCGATGGTGATGCCGCGGGCCGGGTCGGCGGTCTCGGCCGTCACGTCGGGCGGAAACAGCTTGTAGTCGTCGGCCTGCATCGGGTTGTCGGAGGGCCAGTCCTGCACCGTGATCCGGGCGAGCCATTTCGGGCTGCGGATACCGGCAAATCCCGGCACCACCACGCGCAACGGATGGCCGTGCTCGGGGGCGAGAGGCTCGCCGTTCATCGCGAAGGCAAGCAGCGTCTCGGGAGCCAGCGCCTTGGCGAGCGGGATCGAGGCGCCGAAGCGCGTGTCCGTGTCCGCGATCCGGTCGTGACTTTCGAAGGCGACGTGGCGCTCATCATCCGCATCGATGCCGGCCGCGCGCAGCACGTCGCCGAGCCGCACGCCGGTCCACTCCGCATTCCCGATGGCGCCGGGCGCCCACGGGTCGCCGGAGACCGGCGCCACGGCCAGCATGTCGGCCCGGCGGTTGCCGGCGCATTGCATCACCGCCGTGACGGTGACGGGCGCGAAGCGCGCCTTGAGTCCCGCGAGGGAGAGTTCGAGCGGCATGGCGACCATGCCATCCACTGTCAGGCGGTAGCTGTCGGCGTCGAGGTCCGGGATGTCGCCGTGGCTGCGGACATAGAAGTTGGCCTGGTCGGTGAGGAAGGCCGCGCGCAGGCGATCGAGCGGCGGCTCGGCATTGTAGGGCGCCTTGCCGTGGACGATGAGGCGGTCCTTGCGCTGGAACAGGCCGAGCATGGGGTCTTTGTCCTGCGTTCGTGACGTGTCGACGACGAGAACGCGCCGGGGGCGATAAGGCCCCCGACGCGAGTCGCCTCAGGGCTTCATCGTCGAGACGACCTCGTTCTTCGCGCGATCCACCACGGCGACGCTGAGATCGCGGTTGAGGACGTAGGCGTGGGCGTTGTCGGCCGAGAACGCGATCGCCTGGCGCGGCTCGTTCAGGCCGGTCACCGTGGCGACGACCTTGAGGCTGCCGGTGTCGATCACCGACAAGGAGTTGTCCTTGAGATTGCCCGAATAGACGAAGCGCCCGTCCGGGGTCAGCGCGGCACCGTAGGGGTCCTTGCCCACCGCGACCTCTGACGTGACCTTGCGGGCGGCGACATCGACCACGCCGATGGTGTTGCGGCCGCTGTTGGCGGCAAACAGCGTCTTGCCGTCCTTGGTGATCGAGATTGCGCGCAGCTTGTCGAACCCGGCGATCTCGCCTGTGATCTTGTTGGTGGCGGTGTCGACCAACGTGATCTTGTCGCCGAGGAAGTTCGTCACGAACACGGTCTTGCCGTCCGGCGACAGCTTCACGCCCTGGCGTGGCTGCGCGAAGCCGGGAATCACGGCGTCTGCCACCATAGTCTTGGTGTCGAACACGGTGAGCGTGCTCGTGGCCTCGTTGTTGACGTAGAGTTTGCCCCCGTCGGCCGAGAGCACCGTGCCGAACGCACCGGGGCCCGCGGCAAGAACGCCGGCTTCCTTGCCGGTGGCGGTCTCGTAAACCGTGATCCGGCCGGTGCCGCTGTCGGAGACGTAGAAGCGGGAGCCGTCGGGTGCGAACACGATGTTGCGCGGCGTGACGAAGCCGTCGAGACGGCGCAGCACCGTGCCCTTGGCGACGTCGTAGACGACGACGGCGCTCTCTTCGCTGTTCGATACAGCGGCGACGGTCCCGGCAGCGTTCAGCGCCAAGGCGTTGTTCTTAATCGCGCCGTCGAAACCAGCGGCGGACCCGGGCTGGCCCTGGGCGAGAAGCAAAGCAGCTCCGGCGAGGAAGGCGCGGAGACTGGTGCGGATATGGGTCATGAAGCGGGTCTCTCGGGCATGCGCGCTCGTTCGGCGGCCGGGGCCAGCCGCGCGGGCGGGTTCGAAATCGGATTGCGTCGTGCGGGACCGGTCCGGCCATGCATCGCCTTAAGGAGATGCCAGCGAGGGCGGTCTATTCCCCGAGGCCGGCGAAAAAACGCGGCGGCCTCGGGATTCGGGAGTTCAGGGGGTCGGCTTCAACGCCGTGAGGTAGTCGACGATGGTCTGCACGTCGGCCTGATCGACCGGAGCCTTGTAGACGTGAACCATTTTGTTCACGGTCTCGGTCCACTGCGTCTTCGTGAGCTTGGGCTGGGTCAACACCATCCCGGCCGAGTGGCAGGCGAGGCAGTTGTTGTTGACCGCCTCCGCCCCCGGCCCGTCGGGGAAGATCCGGCCGGACATCGGCATCTCGATCGATTGCGAGGTGAAGCGCATCGGCTCGGGAGCCGGGGCGGCGACCGCCACCAGGGGAAACAGTATAAGCGCGACGCTGAGTGCCGCAGAGCGGATCGGGGTCATGGCTGTTCTCCTCAAGCGGCCTGGAAGGACACGGTCTCGATACCGTTCTGCATGAAGCCAGCCCCGTTCCAGACCCGGTCCGTGGGCTGCGCGACGCCGTTGGTATTGGTGCAGCGGACCTTCACCGTGTGGGTGCCGGCGGCCAACGCCGGCAGGCTGCCCTCGAAGCGGCGGAAGCTGTAGGGGCCCTCGTCCGCGCCGAGCTGTGCTGGACGCCACGTCGCCCCGCCGTCTCCGGAGAACTCGACCGCCTTCACCCCACAATCGCCGCCGAAGGCGATGCCGCGTACGGCCAACGGCGTTCCGGCCGCGACCTTGGCGCCGTCCTGCAGATTGGTGACGAACGAGCGCGGTACCATCTTGTTGATCGGCACCGTCTTGAAGCCGGTCTGGCCGGGCTTGATGTTGGCGCCCGGGACGTCCGGGATACGATAGGCGGTCTTCATCCAGTACTGGTCGTCGGGCTTGTCCAGCACCTCGATGTCCGACAACATCTTGACCCAGTAGGTCGAGTACCAGCCCGGCACCACGAGGCGGAGGGGGAAGCCGTTGAGAAGCGGCAATTGCTCGCCGTTCATCGCGTAGGCGATCATCACCTCGCCATCGTTAGCGTGGTCGAGATCGAGCGACTTCTTGAAGTCCGGCGCGTCGTCCACGACCGGCTCGTCGAGACCGCTGAAGCGCACCTGTACGGCACCGGCCTTCACGCCGGCCTTTTCGAGCACGTCCTTGAGGCGCACCCCGGTCCAGCGGGCGTTGCCCATCGAGCCGTTCGCCCATTGTGCGCCGGGCACCCGCGGCTCGAACAACCCGCGGGAGTTGCCCGAGCATTGGTTGACCGCGGCGATCTCGAAGCGCGGCAGGCCGGCGATGGCATCGAGGGAGAGCGAGAGCTCCTTTTCGACATGACCGTGGACCTTCAGACGGAAGGTGCCGGCATCGACCTCGGTCGGGATCGAGGCCCAGTGCCAGCGCACGTAGAAGCGATCGTTGGGGGTGAACACGCCCTCGTCGAACACCGAAAACGGCGTCTCCAGCAGCGGAGGATGAGTACGCTGCAGGATCATCTCACCCTTGCCCGGAAAGGCGGTGGTCAGATCCCGCTCATCCGGGCCGCCTGGCAGTGGAAGCCTCACAGTGCTCTTGGCCCAGGCCGGCAGCGCGGCGCCGAGGCTGCCGAGCCCGAGCCCACCCAGCACGAGGCGGCGGTTCATTGGTCTGTCCAGTCCGTGCATGGTCTCTCCCCCTTGAAGAATGTCGGCATCGATGCGTTCGAGGGCACCAAGCCCGCCGCGGTATCTCGCGACCAGGGAGATGCTACGGGATGCGATTTATTCCCACTAACGGTCTTTCGTGATGCGAACGATCTCTCAAAGCGATGATTTGGAAATTTTCGATCTCCGCCCCGATCGTGCTTGATGCCGTTTCAACGTCGGGCCGCCGGTGCTTCAACTGCCGTGGTCCTGCGATGCCCGAACAGGGCGTGACGTTCGGCGAAACCACGCAGGGCGACGGTCCCGAGCGATTCGAGGGAATGCGCGAGGCCGTCGAGGAAGGTGTCGGTGGCGATGAGCGGCGTATCATATGTCTTGCACAGGCGCTCGACGCGGGCGAGCACATTCAGATCGCGGCCGATCGCCGTGAAATCGACCCGGTCGCCGCCGCCGATATTGCCGTAGGCGACTTCTCCGACATGAAGTGCGACACCGACCTCGAAGGCGGGTCTATGGCCGTCGCGCAAAGTCGCAAGCGCATCGAGTGCGGCCTCGGCGGCACGCAAGGCGGCACGGCGCGCTTCGGCCTCGTCGCGATCGGCATCGAACACGGCCAGTAGCCCGTCGCCGATATACTTAAGCACCTCGCCGCCTTCTTCCTCGACGGCTGGCACGATGGCGTCGAACATCCGGTTGAGGGAGGCCACGACACGGTCGGGGCTTTGCCGGTCGGACAGTTCGCCGAACCCACGCAGGTCGGTCAGCATCATCGCGGCCCGCATGAGGCGTACGTCGCCGCGCCGAACTGTGCCGGCCAGGATTTGCCGAGCCGGGTCGCGCCCGACATAGGCACTCAGGATTGCGCCGAGCATGTCGTCGAGCGCCTTGATCTCGAACAGCAGCGAGAACGGCTCGACCAGTGCCAGCAACGTGTCGATCTCGATCGGCGTGAATCCGCCCGGTCTCACTGTCGCCCAGGAGGCGGCACCCATTCGTCCACGCGCGGCGCGCAGCGGCGCGATGAGGTAGTCGGTCAGACCTTCGTTGCGAAGCTCGCCGAGCACGGGAAACGGCAGCGGCCCATCCCCGTCGAGACGGCATCGGAATGGGGTCCGCGTCTCGACCACGTGTTCGACGGTGTTGCCGTGGAAGGTCGGCGTTGTCTCGATGCCGTGGCGGCGACGCAGGGCTAGGCTCGACGTTCCTGGATGCCAGACGCGCATCACCCACCGGAACGACGGATGCAGGGTCGGCGCGTGGGTGGTGGCGCGGGCCAGCGGCAGGCCGAGCCCCGAGAGGCACGCACTGAACCCATCAAGAAGGGCTGCCGCGTCCACCGCTTCGCGACCCGGCCCCATCAACCATCCCGTCGCCTGCGCGACTGCCTCGGATGAAGATTGGGACGAACGTGTCACGGCAATTCTTCCATCAAGGGTTCGGATCGATGCCATAGCGCGGATCAGACGAGGCCGAGCACATGGATCAGGCCGAGGCTGACGGCGCCGAGGGCAAGGAGCGACGCGACCACAGCGAGGGTCACCCGCGCCCCGGCCTTGGCGACGCTGCGCACGTCGACCCCGAGGCCAAGCGCCGCCATCGAGATTACGGTCAGCACGTTGGCGGTCTCCGACATCGGCGCGAGCGCGACTTGCGGGATCAGCCCGGCCGAGCGAAGTCCCGCGAGCGCCAGGAAGGCGAGGATGAACCACGGCACCAGGCGCTGGATCGCGAGGCCGCCGCGGGCCGGGCGGTCGCCGGCGGTGACGGCAGGCGCGGCCTCGTCGGTCTCCTCGCGCAGCCGGCTCGCACCGAGCGATAGCATCAGAACGACCGGCCCGAGCATCAGCACCCGGACGAGCTTCACCAGGGTTCCGACCTGGACGCTGAGCGTCGCGACCGGCGCGGTGGCGGCGAGGACCTGCGGCACGGCGTAGACGGTGAGGCCGGCAAGCACGCCGTACTGCATTGGCGACAGGCCGAGCAGCGGCACCAGCAGCGGCAGGCCGAGCACCACCAGCACGCCCAGGACCGCGGTGAAGGCGATGGAGGCGGCGACGTCCTCGCCGTCGGCGCCGATCACCGGAGCGGTGGCGGCGATCGCCGAGTTGCCGCAGATCGAGTTGCCGCAGGCGACGAGGATTGCCATGCGCGAATGCAGCCCGAGTGCCCGGCCGATGCCGTAGCTCGACAGGATTGCGACCACGACGACGCCCGCGATGCCGAAGAGCAGGCCCGGGCCGGCGGCGAGGATCGTCGCGAGGCTGAGCGACGCGCCGAGCAGTACTACCGCGATCTCCAGCACGGTCTTGGCCCCGAAGGCGATGCCGGGAAAGAAACGCTGCGACGGGGTCCAGGCGGTGCGGACCGCGCTCCCGAGTAGGATCGCCAGCACCAGGGCTTCGAGCCAAGCGCGACCGAACAGGCGCGTCTCGACGGCCTCAAAGCCGACCGCTGCGGCGGTTACCGCCACGCAGAGGCTCAGTCCCGGAAGGATAGTTCTCGTGCCGGCCAGAGCACGCATCGATCGAGGGTGGGAGACAAGTCTGGGGGCGGACATGGATGGCTCCGATGTGATGCCGGAGAATCCCACTGCCCTTTCATTCAATCCAACGGAATGATTAGATGCTTATCATCAATGAAATAGATGAGTTAGACTCCCTTCGCGGCCTTTGAAGATCCATTTTGGGGGGCCGTCAGGCGCATTCAGCCGTCGATGCAGCCTGCCTTGATCGTCATGTCCGCGGCAAACTCGTAGATCCTAACGGAGCCCGTCGCGAGTTCGAGGTGCTCGATCTCCGCCGGGCTGAGGTCTTCGAGCGCCATAACGAGGGCCCGTAGGCAATTACCATAGCCGACGACGAGCACGTCCCTGCCCATGATCGCGGGTAGGATGGATCGGAGGTAGCATGGCACGATGCGGGCGACGGTATCGCATAGGATCTCACCGTTCGGCAGCGTCTCGGCGTAGGAGCAGCGCCAGGTCTTGATCCGCTCCGCCCCCCAACACGCATCGGCGGCGGTCTGGTCGGTCGTCGTAGTCCCGCTCGTCGAGCGCGGCGAAGCGTTGGGGATTAGGCCGGGTTGCCCGAGCGCATCGAGGATAAGCCAGCCGCTCACGACGGCCCGCGTCAGCGTCGAGGTGAAGGCATCGGAAAAGCGCCAGCTGCGCTTGGCCAAACGCCGTCTGGCTGCCTCTGCCTCTAACCGGCACTGCTTGGTCAAGGGCGAGTCCAGCAATTCCGTAAATAGACCGAATTGGTTGGCTACGCTCTGGCCATGCCGGACCATTACGAGACGTCGCGTGATTGGGGCTTTGCGATCGTGAATCCCGCTGTCTCCGAGACATAGCACTTCCGCGCCGGTCGCATCGCCTCTGATGAAGTCGGCATCCGGCTTTAACGAACTTCGACCCTGAGATGGGTTCGACCGTCCATCCGAAGAAGGCGGTTCATCCTAGGTCCGCTTTAGAACGTTTTGCGACTGAAAGCAGCCAAGCTGCTTCCCACCCATCTGAGACGAGCACATGGGCGCTGCGCATCGGCCGGATCTGGCCGAACGCGGAAGGTCCTCTTACAGCGTCGAAGAGAGCAGATCCGGAAGGCTGCACCATCCGCCAGTTGCGCCACGCAGGCTTGGAAACCAGAGGGCCGAGCGAAGCTCCGAGGGAGGATGGCGCTCGGGCGACGAAGGCCGCGCGCAGCGCCGTTCTAACTCATCCTCCGAGCTGCCCGGACAGGCGGTAGGCTCTTGCCTCAGCACTCGGGGAGGTTGACGGCGAGACCACCGGTCTAGGTTTCCTTGTAGCGGGTGCTCATATCGCGGCCGGTCTGCCTCATGGCCTCGATGGAGTTGTCGAGGGGCATGATGTGCGTGCCGTCTCCCCGTAGCGCCAGCGAAGCGGCGGCGACGGCCTAGATCGCCCCGAGGCCGTTGCGCTCGATGCAGGGCACCTGCACCAGCCCCCGGATCGGGTCGCAGGTCAGGCCGAGATGGTGTTCCAGCGCGATCTCGGCCGCGTTCTCGACCTGGGCGTTCGTGCCCCCCAGCGCGGCGCACAGGCCCGCGGCGGCCATGGCGGCGGCCGATCCGACTTCGCCCTGGCAGCCGACCTCGGCCCGGGAGAGCGACGCGTTCGTCTTGATGATCCCGCCGATGGCCGCGGCCGTCAGGAGGAGGTCGCGGATGCCCGCATGGTCGGAGCCGTGGCAATGGTCGCGGTAGTAGCGGATGAAAGCCGGGATGACGCTGGACGCGCCGTTCGTCGGGGCGGTCGCGGGCGCGCGCCCAGCCCGGTCGCGCAGCGCCTGGACGAAGTGGTGGGCCGCGAGCATCGGCCCCATCGTGTTCGAACTCGAGGGCCCGATTCCGATGCTGAAGACATCGAAGATGCTCAGGAACATAGACGCTCGCGGTCCTTGCCCGATGATGGCGGAGGCGTCCCGGTCGGATGGTCAAATCCGCCGGTCCGGTCCTGACCCCGATCCAGCCCGTCGCATCAGGGCCGCGATGCCCGCAGCGCCGTCACCGTCATCTCGACGAGCAAACTCGGCGTGGCGAGTCTCGCCTCAACCGTCGTCCGGGCCGGGGCACTTCCCTCCGGCATCCAGGCCTCCCAGACGGCGTTCATCGCGTCGAAATCGGCCATGTCGCGCAGATGGATCGTCGCGGTCAGAATATGGGTGCGCGAGGAGCCGGTCTCGCCGAGGAGGCGGTCGATCCGCGACAGGACCTCGCGGGTCTGGCCCACGATGTCGGCGATGTCCGTCCCGCCCGAGGTCTGGCCGCAGAGATAGACGAGCCCCTGGGCCTCCACGATCTTGCTCATCCGGGCGTTGGTGTGCAGCCGTGTGATGGCGGCGGTCATCGCGAAGTCCTCTCTCGGTTCGTAAGGGTCAAACGGGCTCGCGGGCGAGATCCGCCATGGCGGCGAGGGGCACCGGCTTCACCGGCATGCGGACGCGCATGTAGCCGATCGCCTCCGGGTCGCGCCCCGTCTCGGCGGCCATGGTCTCGCAGACCGTGAGGCCACAGAGGCGCCCCTGGCAGGGACCCATCCCTGCACGGGAAAAGAACTTCGCTTGGTTCGGTCCCTGTGCGCCTTGCCGGGCGAGGGCGCGGATCTCGCCGGCCCGCACCTCCTCGCAGCGGCAGACGATGGTCTCGTCCGCGGACGGGACGCGGCACCGGTCGGGCGGCCGGTAGAGGGCATCGAGGAAGCGCCGTCCGCGCAGGGCCTTTCGTGCCGCGCCGCGCGGGCCGGCGGCGTCCGGCGCGTCCCGGCCCAGGTCTCGCAGGACGGCGAGGGCCGCCAGCGTCCCCCGGTGCTCGGCCACCTGCGCGCCGGCGATTCCCCCCGTATCGCCCGCGACGTAGAGGCCGGGCCGGTGCGTCCGGCCGTCCGGGCCGAGTTCCGGCTCGAAGGCGAGCCGGTCCGAGTTCCAGCGATGCGGGACGCCGCAGGCCATGGCGAGGTTGACCTGAGGCACGACGCCCTGGTGCAGCAGCACCGTGCGGGTCGGCAGGACGTGCCGTCGGCCGCCGGCCCGGTAGAGGATCTCGGCGACACGCCCGTCTCCCCCGAGGGAGAGATCCTCGACGCCGCGGACGATGCGCGTCGAGGCGAGCACCTCGCGCAGGAGCCCGATCCCCTTCCAGGCATAGGCGGTGCCGAGGAAGGCTGGCAGGTGCGGCAGAGCCGCCAGCCAGTTCCGGCGGGGGGCGGTGTCGAGCAGGGCCGCGACGGGCACGCCGAGGCGGGCATACTGGGCGGCGAGGAGATAGAGGAGCGGCCCGGTGCCGACGAGGTGCAGGGGGCCCTCGGGCACGACGCCGCTCGCCTTCAGCATCGTCTGCGCGGCGCCCGCCGTCATCACGCCGGGGAGGGTCCAGCCCGGTACGGGGAAGGGCCGCTCGTGGGCGCCCGTGGCGATCAGCACGCACCGGGAGCGGACCCGGCGCCCGCGCCCGCCGATCATCAGCCCGGTCTCAAACCCGCCCTCGGGGGCGGGCTCGACGAGGAAGACCGTTGCGCCGGGTATCAGCACGGCGCCCGAATCCGAGAAGCGCCGGGCGAGGGCCGCGCCGAGCCGGTAATCGGAGCCCAGCGCCGGGCTTCCCGGAAACGGCTTCAGCACCGACCGGTAGATCTGGCCGCCCGCCGCCTGGGATTCGTCGGCGACGGTCACCGCCAGTCCGGCCCGCCGGCCGGCGATGGCGGCGGCCATGCCGGCGGGGCCGCAGCCCACGATCAGCAGGTCCTGGGGGGCGTCCTGTGGGGCTGGGTCGCTCATGGCCTGTCCTCGTCGCTGAGGTGGCGGCCCTGCCCGCCCGTCACGATCACCATCCCGTCGCGGACGGGTTCCAGGCACGCCTGCCGGTGGCCGACGCCGTCGATGGCGACGAGGCACTCGAAGCACACGCCCATGCCGCAATAGGCGGCCCGGGGCGTCCCGCTCCTCAGGGTCCGGCGGAATGGACCGATGCCGGCGAGCAGGAGGGCCGTGGCGACGGTGTCGCCGGCGGCGGCGGCCACGGGCCGCCCGTCCACGACCACCCGGCAGGTCTCGGCGGCCTCATGCAGCCTGCGGAACATCGGCGAACCTTCCTGCTGCGAACGGGGCCAGATCCTCGGACCACGTCTCCGCCGCGATGCGCGGTGCGAGTACGAGGGCGTGGGCGGCGGCGAGGGTCACGCCGCTGTGGCATGTGACGAGATAGGCGGCCGGCAGGGTGCGCGACCGCTCGTAGATCGGGTGCCCGTCCGGGCTCATCACTCGCAGCGCCCCCCAGCTGCGCACCACCTGCGCCCGGGCGAGCAGGGGAAACATGCGCACAGCCTGGTCGGCGATCCCACCGAGCACGTGGCTCTGCGTGCCGTCGTCGAAGCCGACCTCCTCCTTCGAATCGCCGATCATGACGCTGCCCTCGTCGGTCTGGCGGACCGTGCCGAGGGGATGGTCGAGGAAGGGCGCCACCTTCTCGGTGACGATCACCTGCCCCCGCTGCGGCCTCACCGGCGCCCGCAGGCCGACCATCGGCGCGAGGCGGGCATTGTCGAGCCCGGCGGCGAGGACGAGCGTCCGCGCCCGGATCTCCCCGCCACCCGTCCGGACGGCGACGCCGCGCGGATGGCGGGCGATGTCCTGCACGGGAGTGTTCGGCCGGTACCGGATCCCCTGCGTCTGCGCCGCACGGTGGAGCGCTCCGAAGAGCCGGAGCACGTTCACGTGGCCGTCGGCCGGGCAGTAGATCCCCCCGGCCACCTCCGGCCCGATCGCCGGAAGCCGGTCGCCGAGGGCCGACCGGTCGAGCACCTCGAAGGTTGCCGGCGCGGCGAGCTGGTTGTGGAGCCGCGTCATGCGCCCGGCACGGTCCTCCAGGTCGGCCGCACTGAGGCTCAGGCTGAACCCTCCCCGGCGGGAATAGCCGAGGTCGATACCCGTCTCCCGGCTCAACCCGGCGGCGAGGCCGCCCCAGAGATCCGCCGACCGCAGGGTCCAGTCCGCGTAGGCCGGCATCGCGAGGCCCTTCCCCTGCACCCAGATGAGGGCGAAGTTCCCCCGGGATGCCCGGTGCGCGACGTCGCCCTCGTCCAGGACGGTGACGCCGCGGCCCTGGCGGGCCAGCCCGTAGGCCAGCGCCATCCCGACCAAGCCGCCGCCCACCACGACGACGTCGTGCGAGTCGGGGCCGTCCTGCATCAGCGGGTTCATGCGCGGGTCTCGCCGACGAACAGGCGCTCAAGACCGTAGAATTTATGTACGACGATCATGAAGAGCACCGTCAGCACGATCATCAAGGTTGAGACCGCGCAGATCAGCGGGTCGATGGAATCCTGGATGTAGTTGAACATCAGCACCGGCAGGGTCGTCGTCGAGGGTGAGGCGATGAACACCGTCATCGTCACCTCGTCGAAGCTCTGGATGAACGACAGGGCGAAGC
The DNA here is from genome assembly GCF_053345825.1 of Methylobacterium sp. C33D. Classification (NCBI taxonomy): domain Bacteria; kingdom Pseudomonadati; phylum Pseudomonadota; class Alphaproteobacteria; order Hyphomicrobiales; family Methylobacteriaceae; genus Methylobacterium; species Methylobacterium sp. C33D. Next base: position 183,502 of record NZ_JBKFAV010000003.1, on the reverse strand, counting down.
CGCTGGCGATGCCTGGGAGTATGAGCGGCAGCATCACCCGCCGCACCACCGTCGCCCGGGACGCGCCCAGGGAGAGGGCGGCATCCTCGATCCGCCGATCCATGCCGTTGGCGCCGGCCAGCACCATCCGCAGGGCGAAGGGAAAGATGACGACGACGTGGCTGACGATCAGCCCGAGCAGGGTCCCCGACAGGCCGACGCTCGAGAAGAACCTCAGGAAGGCGATCCCGAGCACCACGTGCGGGATCATCAGCGGCGCCAGGAACAGGGCGCTCAGCGCGTCCCGCCCGGGGAAGCGATGGCGGGCGATGGCGAGCGCCGCCGGCGTGGCGAAGACGACCGCCGTCACCGAGGAGGCCGCCGCGATCAGCAGGCTGGTGCGGAAGGCCGAGAGGAATTCCGGGTACTCCACGAGCCGCCGGAACCAGCGCAGGGAGACGCCGTGGGTCGGCAGGGCGAGGTAGCCCTCCGGCGTGAAGGCGACGACGCAGACCACCAGCATGGGCGCCACGAGGAACGCCATGAACAGCGCGTGGAAGAGGAGGGCGAGGGGGCCGTTCTTCATGCGAACACCTGCTGGTAGCGTCGCTCGACGAACCGGTTCCAGCCGACCACGATGGCGACGATCCCGACGAGGAGAAGCACCGCGACGGCGGCGCCGAGGGGCCAGTTGAGGGTGTTCAGGAACTCGTCGTAGGCGAGCGTCGCCGCGACCTTGAGGCGGCGCCCGCCGATGATCGCCGGCGTGGCGAAGGCGCTGGCCGACAGCGAGAACACCACGATGCTGCCGGAGAGGATTCCGGGCACGGCCTGCGGCAGCACGATTCGGCGCAGGATCGTCAGCTTGGCGGCGCCGAGCGATTCGGCTGCCCGCTCGCTCGCCGTATCCATCCGCGAGAGCGAGGCCCAGACCGACAGGACCATGAACGGCACGAGGACGTGGACGAGGCCGATCACCACCCCGGTCTCGGTGAACATCAGCGAGACCGGCCCGGCGCTGAGATGCGTCGCCTGGAGGGCCTGCGAGAGCAGCCCGTTGCCGTTGAGCAGGATCGCCCAGCCGAGCGTCCGTGCCACGACCGAGACCAGCAACGGGCCGATGACCACCAGGATGAAGATCGAGCGCCAGGGCTCGCGCATCCGTTTCAGGATATACGCTTCCGGAACCCCCAGGAGGACGCTGATCGCCGTGACGGTGAGCGAGATCCGCAGGGTTCGCAGGAAGATCTCGGCGAAATAGGCGTCGCCGAGGACCTCGGCGTAGTTCTGGAAGTCGCGCGTGGCGACGATGCCTCGCGCCGAATCGAAGGCGTTGAACGACAGCAGCACGGTCATCGCGAGGGGCACCGCGAGAACCCCGAGGAAGAGCAGCGCGGCGGGGCCGACGGCGGCGTAGGGCGAGGGAGATCTCGACGCGCTCATGCCGCCCTCTCCTGATCGCGCAGCTGGGCATGGGCCCCCTCGAAGCCGAGCACCACGAGGTCACCCTCGGCGGGGGCGGGGCTGCCATCGTTCTGGCGGATCACCACTGTGCGGCCGGCGGCGGTCTCGATCTCGAACAGCCAGTGCCCGCCCTGGAAGACCCGGGCCTTGACGGTGCCGGGCAGTCCCGGAGCCCCTGGTCCAGCGAAGTGGATCTTCTCGGGACGGACCGTCAGCTCCGTCGGCCCGGACACCGCCCGTCCGACGGGGACGAGGTGGCCCGCGATCTCGATCGCCGAACCGCGACCGGTCCCCCGGAAGACGTTGGTGGTGCCGAGGAAGGAGGCGACGAAGGGCGTCGCCGGGCGCTCGTACACGTCGAGGGGGGCGCCGACCTGCTCGATCCGACCGGCGTTCATCACCACGATCCTGTCGGAGAGGGCCAGCGCCTCCTGCTGGTCGTGGGTTACGAGGATCGTGGTGGTCCCCAGCGTGCGCTGGATCTGGCGCAGCTCGATCTGCATCTCCTCGCGCATCTTGGCGTCGAGGTTCGAGAGCGGCTCGTCGAGGAGCAGGATGGAGGGCCGGATCACCAGGGCCCGCGCCAGCGCGACGCGCTGCTGCTGCCCCCCCGACATCTGCCGGGGGAACCGCTCGCCCTTGTCCGCGAGGCCGACGAGGGCGAGCGCCTCTGCGACCCGCCGGCGTACCTCCCCCCGGGCGACGCCGCGCATCTCGAGACCGAAGGCCACGTTCTGGGCCGCGCTCATGTGCGGAAACAGGGCGTAGCTCTGGAACACGATCCCGAGGCCCCGCCGATTGGGGGCGAGCTTGAGCAGGTCGGCGCCATCCAGCGTCACCGTTCCGCCGCTGGGCTCGAGGAAGCCCGCGATCATCTGCAGCGTCGTGGTCTTGCCGCAGCCCGAGGGCCCGAGCAGCGAGATGAACTCGCCCTTCTCGACGGCGATATCGAGGGATTGCAGGACCTGCACGGTGCCATAGGATTTTCGCAGGCCACTCAAGACAAGATACGACATGCATCCTCCCGCCCGCGATGGTGCGGGTCTGATGGGGCATAGGGGGATGCGGCGCGCTGCCGAGCCGCCCCCGTCATCCGTCGCGGGGCGCGCGGCCTAGCGCTCGATTTCCCGTGTCCAGCGCTTGTTCCAGGCGTCCCGGACGGGGTTGATCACCTGCCAGTCGGCGGCCACGAGCTTGGCGGCCTTGTCGCCGACCGGCATCATCCCGGGGCGCTGGATCACGGCGTCCTTGTTCACCGGGGCGGTGCCGCCCGCATCGGCCAGGATCGACTGCACCGCCGGCGACAGCATCATCTTCATGAAGGCCTCGGCCTTGGGCGAAGGGGCCTTCTTCGCCACCGTGCAGATGGCGGTCATCACCACAGGCGCGCCTTCCTTCGGGTAGGCGAAGTCGACCGGGAAGCCGGTCTCGGCAAAAGCCTGCACCCGCGAGGAGCCCCAGACCGCCAGGATCGCCTGTCCCGTCTGGAACAGTTCTGTAATCTTGGCCGGCGACGGCTCGAACGCCAGGATGTTGGGCGCCACGTCCTTCATCGCGGCGAAGCCCGGATCGATCTTGGCCTCGCTGCCGCCATTCATCCGCGCCAGCATCACCACCGTCAGCAGGCCGTAGCCGTTGTTGAGCGGGGGCATGACGATCTTGCCCTTGTACTTGGGATCCTTCAGGTCGTTCCAAGACGTCGGCGGCGCCCAGCCGTTCTCCTTGAAGACCTTGGTGTTGTACATCAGCCCCGTAGCGATGATGCCCAGGCCCGACGCCTTGTCGCCGAAGATGTTGGCGACCGGCTGCAGCTTGCTCCGATCGATGTCCGGGGTGGAAGCGCAGAGCCCGAGCGACACGGCCCGGCTCATCGGGCCGTCGTCGATCAGGGCGACATCGTATTCCTGGTTGTCGCGCTGGGCGAGGAGCTTGGCCAGGGTGTCGGTCGAATTTCCGCCGACATAGGTGACCTTGACGCCGTTCTCCTTCTCGAACTTCGGAAGGATCTTCTCGCGGATCGCCGTCTCCGTCGAGCCGCCATAGCCGGCGACGACGAGGGATTCCTGCGCCTGGAGCGGGCCTGGGAGCGAGAGAAGGGCGAGGGCGAGCCCCGCCGTGATGCGCAACCGCCTGCTCATGACCTGCATCCCCCGACCTCGATGAGTGCCGACTGTCCCGCAGCCCGTCGATCAGCGCAAATTCATAATTGACGCTCTTGCATGCGCAAATATTATCGAACGATGCGCATGCAGGCCCGCCAGATCGAAGCGTTCCGCGCCGTGATGCTGACAGGCGGCATGACGGCTGCCGCCGAAACCCTGCACATCACTCAGCCCGCGGTCAGTCGCTTGATCAAGGATCTCGAGGCGACGCTGGACCTCGTCCTGTTCCATCGGCGCGGCAATCAAATCACCCCGACGGCTGAGGCGGTCGAACTCTTTTCAGAAGTCGAGCGCACCTATCTCGGCCTCGAATTCATTGAGAAACGGGCCAACGACCTGCGCAATCTCGAGAGAGGGTCGTTGCGGATCGCCGCGCATCCCGCGATGGCGCTCGGATTTCTGCCCCATTACATTGCCGCCTTCGTACGGCAGCACCCGGATTTGTCGATCCTGCTCGACGGAATTCCCTCCCATCTGGTGCTGGAGCGTGTGGCCGGCGGACAGTTCGACCTGGGCTTCGCGGCGCATCCGGTGGAGAGGCCGTCCCTCAGCCTCACCCCGATCCCGGCTTCGGCTGTCGTGATCCTGCGGCGCGACCATCGTCTGGCCGATCGAGACCGGATCTCTGCCGACGATCTCGTCAACGAGCGAATCATCCTTCTCGGGAAGGGCAGCCTTTTCCGGCACAAGGTCGAGAGCGCGTTGGGTCCAGCGGCCAGCTACCAGAGGATCGAGACTCCCCTCTCGGCGATCGCGTGCTCGTTCGTGCTCGAAGGACTTGGCCTGACGATCACGGACCCTTTCTCGGCGATCAATCTTCTGGCCAACGGAATCGTCGCCCGGCCCTTCGTGCCGCCGATCGATGTCGGGGTGACCCTGGTCGTACCCAACCACCGCGAGCCGTCGCGGCTGGCCAATGCGTTCATTGACGGCCTCGCGCACGGTATCGAGAGCTACCTCACGACGGTCGTCGGCGCTTCTCCGCGGCCGTAACGCGTCGGAATCTGGTCTGCGAAAGCATCCGACATCGCCGACGTCCGTTCAGTTGCCGCTGAAGAGGGCGGCGGTTCGAACTATGGACTGATCACGTCCGCTCTCGGCGACGGACGTTTCCGATGATTCTCGACCGCGAGGGGTACCGAGCAGCCTGTCTGTTTCCCGGATAACGGCTGCTGTCAGCCGATATAGGCTGGCCCCGAACGGGGCGGTCGACTCAGGGCGGCGTCTCGGTCGATCCAACCTGAGTCCGCAGCCGATCTCGTCATTCGGTCCGAGATCAGAGCCGATGTTGAGGAAGGGGTGTCAGAGTCCGAGGCTTCGTCCGACTCGGATGGGATTCCGAGTGGTTTCGGGGAGCGGCGGGGAACACCGCGTCCGATCAGGTCTCGAAGAAGAGCAGCCGGGTCAGGGTTTTGACTGGAGCGGGCGATCGGGATCGAACCGACGACATTCAGCTTGGGAAGCTGACGTTCTACCACTGAACTACGCCCGCCGACATGGCCGGCACGAACTGGCGCGGAACTCGAACTCCGAGTGGCGCCGTCCGCCCATGTACGGTCGTGGTTTAGCAGTTCGACGACGACGGCGTCAAACGCCAAGCGCACCTTCGCGCCGCGGCAAGCGGGGTCCGACGTGTGGATGACCGGCGCGCCGTCCGGGCGGGATCGGCGGAACGCCGCGGCGCGCGGGCCGTTTCGCTCGGCGGCGCGCGCAACGCGCCGGACCGAGACCCTGCTGGCATCATGTGTGGAATCTGCGGCGAGATCTGCTTCGACCGGCCGGCTGACCCCGCCGCCGTCGACGCGATGATGGGGTGCCTGCGGCCGCGCGGCCCCGACGCCGCGGGGCTCTTCGGTTCCGGCCGGGTCGTCTTCGGCCATCGCAGGCTGAAGATCATCGACCTGTCCGAGGCCGGCCAGCAGCCCATGGTCGATCCGGCCCTCGGACTCGCGATCGTGTTCAACGGCTGCATCTACAATTTCAGCGCCCTGCGCGCTGAGCTCGCGGAGATGGGCTACGGCTTCTTCTCGACGAGCGACACCGAGGTGGTGCTCAAGGCCTATCACGCCTGGGGACATGCCTGCGTCGAGCGCTTCGCCGGCATGTTCGCCTTCGCCATCCTGGAGCGGGATTCCGGGCGGGTCGTGCTGGCGCGCGACAGGCTCGGCGTGAAGCCGCTCTACTACAGCGAGACGAAGGGCCGGTTCCGCTTCGCCTCGTCGCTTCCGGCCCTGCTCGCCGCCGGAGACGTCGATACCGCGATCGATCCCGTCGCGCTCCACCACTACATGAGCTGGCACGCGGGCGTCCCGGCTCCGCTCACCATTTTCAAGGGCGTCCGCAAGCTGGCACCGGCCACGATCCTGACGATCGAGTCGGACGGGACTCAGCACAGGTCAACCTACTGGACGCTGGCGATCGGCCCGCGCGAGGCCGATCGCGGCCGGACCGAGGCGGATTGGCGCGAAGCCGTCCTCGAGGCCCTCGGCACAGCCGTCGAGCGCCGGCAGGTCGCCGACGTCCCGACGGGGGTACTGCTCTCGGGCGGCCTGGACAGCTCGCTGCTCGTGGCCCTGCTGGCGCGCGGCGGACAGCGCGGCCTGAAGACCTTCTCGGTGGGCTTCGACGCGGTGAACGGCGTCGAGGGCGACGAGTTCAAGTACTCGGACATCATCGCCGAAACCTTCGCCACCGATCACACGAAGCTGGCCGTCGATGGCTCGCGGACGCTGGAGGCGCTGCCCGCGGCCATCGCGGCGATGTCGGAACCGCAGATGAGCCACGACGCCGTGGCCTTCCTCCTGCTGTCCCAGGAGGTCGCCAAGCACGTGACGGTGATCCAGAGCGGGCAGGGCGCCGATGAGGTGTTCGGCGGCTATCACTGGTACCCGAAGCTGATGGGCTCGACCGATCCGGTCGCCGATTACGCGAAGGCGTATTTCGACCGCGACCACGCCGAGATGCGGGAAGCCCTGATGCCCGACATGCTGGGCGGCGATCACAGCACCGACTACATCGCGGACTTCTTCGCGAGATCGCTGAGCGACAGCGCCATCGACAAGACCCTGCAGCTCGATCAGGAAGTCATGATGGTCGACGACCCGGTCAAGCGGGTCGACAACATGACGATGGCCTGCGGCCTCGAGGCGCGGGTGCCGTTCCTCGACCACGAACTCGTCGAGCTGGCGGCCCGCATCCCGGCGGAGCTCAAGGTCCGGGACGGCGGCAAGTACATCCTGAAGGAGGCCGCGCGGGCGGTCGTCCCGGCCGAGGTGATCGACCGCAAGAAGGGGTACTTCCCGGTTCCGGCGCTGAAGCACATCCGCGGCCCGTTCCTCGACTACGTCCGCGATATCCTCGACCGGCCCGAGGCGCGCGCGCGCGGCATCTTCAACCGCGCCTACGTCGATCACCTGCTCGCCGATCCCGACGGCACGCTGACGCCCAAGGGCAACTCGAAGCTCTGGCAGGTGGCCCTCCTGGAGAGCTGGCTCCAGACGCACGGCGTCTGAGACGGGTCGCGGCACGCCTTTCGCGACGGATCGTGATCGACTGCGCGCTCAAGGTGCCGCGCTTTGTCCACGATCGTCCCGGATCAGCCGGTCGACAGACACCCGGAGAAGCCCGTCGATGTGCCGCTGGATCGCCTATGCGGGACGCACCATCCCGCTGGAGCACTACGTCACCGAGCCGTCCCACAGCCTCGTCTCGCAGAGCATCGCGGCACTCGAATCGACCGCGGCGACGAACGGCGACGGGTTCGGGCTCGGCTGGTACGGCGATCATCCGGAGCCCGGCCGCTACCGCGAGGTTCAGCCCGCCTGGTCGGACGACAATCTGCGCTACCTGTGCCGGCACCTGCACTCGCACCTGTTCTTCGCCCACGTGCGCGCCGCGACCGGGACACCGATTACCCGTCCGAACTGTCATCCCTTCGCCTGCGGCCCGTGGCTGTTCATGCACAACGGCTATATCGGCGACTGGAGCCGTCTGCGGCGGCCGGTCGAGGCGCTGATCCCCGACGAGCTCTACCCGTCCCGAGCGGGCACCACCGATTCCGAGGCGATCTTCCTGGGGTTGCTGGGCTGCGGCCTGATGGGACCGGGCCCGCGCAGCACTCCGGTCGAGGCGACGGCGCGCGCGCTCGCGCGGCTCACGGACCTCGCCGGCCCGCACCCGTTCCGCTTCACGGCGGCGCTGGCGGACGGCCGCGATCTCTACGCGTTCCGGTACGCCGCGAACGACAAGGCCAACTCGCTCTACTTCCGCGCCTCGGAGGGCGGCGTGGTCGTCGCCTCGGAGCCGCTCGACCGGGATCACGGCACCTGGACGACGGTCGCCGAGAACAGCGTGCTCGTCGCGCGGCGCGATGCGCCGGTGGAGATCCTGTCGCTCGCGCAGTTCGGCCTGGCCGCGCCGCCGGTCGACGACTCGGTTCGCCGGCTGCGCGCCTGAGCGACGCCCTTCAGGCGACGCGGGAGAGGCTGCCGCTCTGGGAGCCCTGCGCGCTGCGGGCGGAATCGTAGGCGCGGTTGCGCAGCGCGGTCTCGCTCGGGAGCTGGTCGATCACGTTCCCGGACGACGGATCGACCACCTGGAACACGATCGAGCTGGTGTCCGGGTCCTGGATGTACCGCGCCTTGCCGCCGTTCGTGCCGATGTCGAGCTTCACCGCCGGCTCGAGCGGCTTGGCAGGGGTCTCGGGCTCGGGCGCCTGCTGGGTCACGGCGGCGGCGGCCGTCGCTCCGAGCGCGTCGAGGCCCTGCGGCCCCGGCGTCGTGGATGTCAGCGTTCGGATCTCCATCGCCGGTCTCCTGCGATCCTGTGATCGAAGGATTGAGGCGCGGGCCTGCCTAATCGTTCCTTAATGGCGACCGCCGGTCCACCGGATGATGCGGCGGCATCGGAGATGCGATGAACATCGCGTTACCGGTGCGACACAAATCCGTGCTGAATTTTCTCCTGGATCGACCCGGCGCCCAGCCGGTTCGTCTTCCCGCGACGGGGCCGCGGCCCGCCCCGCGCAGCGTGGAGCACGCGATGCACAGGATCTCGGCGATGCTCGTCCTGGCGACGAGTCCGGCGCTCGCCGCGCCGGCCGCGGCTGGCGATCCGGGTACGCGCGCGCCGTTCATCCGCGAGCACCGCTGCGCCGTCGCGGAGCGGCTCGACGCCATCCACAGGCGCGGGCCGGTCGACGTCTCGCGCGACCGCTTCATCGTCGTCGCGCCGCACGGACAGGCGCGGCGCTACGTCCAGTGCATCTTCCAGGATCGGGATTCGCGGATGTTCTGCGAGGCCGCGTCGGGCACCTACGGACCACCCGGCCGAAGGCGCCTGCGGCTGGATGCGACGGCCCGGCAGGCGCTGGCGGCGCTCGGATACGTCCAGGCGGACCTGGCGGAGAATTTCGCGCGCCTCGTGGAGCTGGGAACGCCGCCCGACATGGGCATCGCCGCGGATCTGATGCTGGCGGCGCTGCACGATGCCTACGGCGCCCGCCCGGGCGACATTCTCGATATCGAGGCCCCGCGCGGCGGAACGCCGGGGCGGGGCTGCGGCGCGCCCGAATCCTGAGCGGACCGGGCGCGCCGCCGTCTCACTCGGCGGCGTCGACGTAGAGCTTGCCGCCCTCGGCCAGGAACTCCTGCGACTTCGCCCGCATGCCGGCCTCGGCTTCGGCCTTGGACATCGCGGGCGCCGCGCCCACGACCTCGCCGGCCTCCTCCATCGCCAGGACCTCGGCGCGCAGGTCCTGCGTGATCTTCATCGAGCAGAATTTCGGCCCGCACATCGAGCAGAAATGCGCGACCTTGTGGGCGTCCTTCGGCAGGGTCTCGTCGTGGAAGCGCCGGGCCGTATCCGGATCGAGGCCCAGGTTGAACTGGTCCTCCCAGCGGAAGTCGAACCGGGCGCGGCTGAGCGCGTCGTCCCGGAGCTGCGCGGCGGGATGCCCCTTGGCGAGGTCGGCGGCGTGGGCGGCGATCTTGTAGGTGATGACGCCGGTCTTCACGTCGTCCCGGTCCGGCAGGCCGAGATGCTCCTTCGGCGTGACGTAGCAGAGCATCGCGGTCCCGAACCAGCCGATCATGGCGGCGCCGATGCCCGAGGTGATGTGGTCGTAGCCGGGGGCGATGTCGGTCGTCAGCGGGCCGAGGGTGTAGAACGGCGCTTCGCCGCACTCCTTCAGCTGCTTCTCCATGTTGACCTTGATCTTGTGCATCGGCACGTGGCCGGGGCCCTCGATCATCACCTGGCAGCCCTTGTCCCAGGCGACCTTGGTCAATTCGCCCAGCGTCTCCAGCTCGCCGAACTGGGCGGCGTCGTTGGCGTCGGCGATCGAGCCCGGGCGCAGGCCGTCGCCCAGGGAGAACGACACGTCGTAGGCCCGCATGATGTCGCAAATCTCGTCGAACCGCTCGTAGAGGAACGATTCCCGGTGCCCGGCGAGGCACCAGCGGGCCATGATCGAGCCGCCGCGCGAGACGATGCCGGTGACGCGCCGCGCGGTCAGCGGCACGTGGGCGAGGCGCACGCCGGCATGGATGGTGAAGTAGTCGATGCCCTGCTCGGCCTGCTCGATCAGGGTGTCCTTGAAGACCTCCCAGTCGAGCTTGAGCGGGTCGCCGCCGACCTTCTCCAGCGCCTGGTAGATCGGCACCGTGCCGATCGGGACCGGGCTGTTGCGGATGATCCACGAGCGGATGTTGTGGATGTTGCGGCCGGTGGACAGGTCCATGACCGTGTCGGCGCCCCAGCGGATCGACCAGACGAGCTTCTCGACCTCGTCGGCGGCCGAGGAGGTCACGGCCGAGTTGCCGATGTTGGCGTTGATCTTGACCAGGAAGTTCCGGCCGATCGCCATCGGCTCCAGCTCGGTGTGGTTGATGTTGGCCGGGATGATCGCCCGGCCGCGGGCGATCTCGTCGCGCACGAATTCCGGGGTGATGAAGGGCGGGACCGAGGCCCCGAAGCTCTGTCCGTCGGCGAGCGCGGCCTCGGCGCCCGCGAGCATCGCCTCGCGGCAGACGTTCTCGCGATGGGCGACATAGATCATCTCCTCGGTGATGATCCCGGCGCGGGCGAACTCGTACTGGGTCACCATCTGGCCCGGGGCCGCCTTGCGGACGGTCCGCTCGGCGGGGCAGGGGGCCACGAGCTTGTCGCCCGCGAAGCCGTTATCCTCGGGCTTCACCGCCCGCGGCGCGACGGCCGCGTAGCCGCGCGCCGCGATCCAGGGCTCGCGCACGCCGGGGAGGCCGGCATTGAGGTCGATGCGGGCATCGGTCTCGGTGTAGGGGCCCGACGGGTCGTAGACCCGCACCGGCTCCTCCTTCGGATCGGAGAGGACGATCTCGCGGTAGGGGACGCGGATGTCCGGCCGCCCGGCCGGGTTCGCGTAGGCCTTGCGCGATCCGGTCACCGGACCCGTGGTCACGGTCTCGGGGCTGCCTTTCACGTCCTTCGGGAGAACGGGTGCGTTCATCGTGGGCCTCTCCTCGTGCTGGAGCGGTCCGGTCCACGCGATGGCCGAGATGAGATGTGGTCGCGCGAGCGGCGACCGCAGGTTCCCGTCCCTCCGCCGGTATGAGCCGGATCAGGTTCAAGGGTCAGGGCCGCGTGCCCAATCTCAGCCCTCTGCAGGGCCCCCCTCGGAACTGTTCCAGACTCGGGCGCGCGGACGGCTTTGTCAATGCTGCCCGGCCGCCCTAGAGAACACATCCCGGAAACCGTTCGTCCGAACGCACACGTTCTCCTGCCCCGCGCATGCGCCTCATCGCCGGCCTCCTGCTCGCCGCGCTCCTCCTCTGCGGTCTGGCCTGCGCCGCGCTCGCGCTCGGGCAGCGCCGTTTCCTCTATCCGGGCGCCTTCGGCCCGCAGAACCCGTGGACGATCCCGTCGGGCCTCGCGACCATCACGGTCGCGACCCCCGACGGCGAGACCCTGCACGGGCTGTGGCGGCCGCCGCGGCCGGGCTGTGGTGTCGTCGTGAGCTTCCACGGCAACGGGTCCCGCCCCGAGCCGCACGCGGCCCGCTTCGCCGCGGAGCCCTGGCGGGCCCGCGGCTGGGGCGTGCTCACCGTGGCCTATCGCGGCTATCCCGGATCCACCGGCAGCCCCAGCGAGGACGGGCTGATCCGCGACGGGCTGGCGGCCGCCGAGGCCGCGCGGGCGCGGGCGCCCGGCGCGCCGATCCTGCTGCACGGCCATTCCCTCGGGGCCGCCGTGGCCGTCGCGGTCGCCGAACGGGTTCCGGCGATCGGACTGTACCTGGAGGCGCCCTTCGACTCGATGACCCACACCGTGCGGCTGCATGTCCCGCTAGCCCCGATCTGGCTCCTGCGCGACACGTACCGCTCGGACCTGCGCATCCGCGACGGGACCGCGCCGGTGCTGATCGTGCAGGGTTCCGACGATCCGGTGGTGCCGGCCGAGCTGGCGCGGAACCTCGCCGCGGCGGCCGGCCCGCGGGCCCGGATCGACGTGATCCCGGGGGACCACGTCTCCATCCTGGGGAGCCGGGATCGCGAGGCCGAGGCGCTGTTCGGGCCGCGCGTCGGTGCGGCCTGTCCGCAGCCGATGGACCAGGAGGGGTAGGAGAGGGAGGCTCGCGTGGTCGGACGGCGCTCGCAGCGCTGGAGCGCCGAGGATCCGGACGCGCCGGGCGTCCCGGGCCCGCCGGACCCGGTCTGCCCCCTCTGCGAGCGCCCGATCCCGCGCCGCGCCCGCTCCAGCCTCCATCACCTCACGCCGAAGCTGAAGGGCGGGACCCACCGCGGCACGGTCCGGCTGCACCAGATCTGCCACTCGGCGATCCACGCCCGCTACAGCGAGGCGGAGATCGCCAAGCGCCTCGCCGACGTCGAGGCCCTGCGTGCCGATCCGGAGATCGCGCGCTTCCTCGTCTGGGTCCGCGGCAAGCCCGACGATTTCCACGCCGCCACGCGCATGACCCGCGAGCGGAAGTCGGCGCGCCGCAAGATCTGACACCTGCCCGGCCGGCGTTTACCGGGCGTTCGTCACATCCGCAGGTGGCCGCCGCCCCGTTCCTTGCCGTCAACCCGAGCCGGTCCAGGATCGCCCCGATCGCGAGGGTTGGGACGATGGCCGGGGTCGGGGATACGGGAGATCGGCTCGCCTGGGTCGATATCGCCAAGGGGATCTGCATCCTCCTGGTCGTCATGATGCATTCGGTCATCGGCACCGGCGAGGCCATGGGCGGCGAGGGCTTCCTCCACCCGGTCGTCGCATTCGCGAAGCCGTTCCGGATCCCGGACTTCTTCCTGCTCTCCGGCCTCTTCGTGGGACGGGTCATCGACCGCGACTGGCGCCTGTTCTCCGACCGCCGGGTCGTCCACTTCGCCTATTTCTACCTGCTCTGGCTGGTGATTCAGTCCGTCGCCAAGTACGGCAAGATCGTCGGCGATGCCGGCCCGGCGGCCTTCGCGGCGCACCTCGCGCACGCGCTGATCGAGCCCTATTCCAGCCTCTGGTTCATCTACCTGCTGGCGGTGTTCTCGGTGGTCACGAAGGCCCTGCGCCGCGTGCCCGGCGGCGTGCTCCTCGCCGGCGCCGCCCTGCTGCAGATTGCCGACATCCGCAGCGACTCGACGCTGATCGAGGAGTTCTGCGCCCGCTACGTGTACTTCGTCGCGGGCTACCTGTTCGCCGGGCGGATCTTCGCGCTCGCGGACGCGGCGCGCCGCCGCGTCCCGCTCGCCCTGCTCGGCCTCGCCGCCTGGGCGATCCTGGAGGGCTGGCTCGCGCTCACTCCATCGGGCCTGCCGGAGCACCCGACGCTTGCCAGCCTGCCGCTGGCGAGCCTCGCCCTCGGCGCCGCCGGTGCCCAAGCGATCGTGGTGGCGGCTTCCCTGATCGGCCGCGCCGGCGGCCCGGTCGCCGAGGCGGTCCGGATCTGCGGCCAGCGCTCGATCGTGATCTACCTCGCCTTCTCCCTGCCGATGGCGGCGACCCGCGAGGTCCTCGTGCGCACCGGCGCGATCGCCGATATCGGCCTCGCGAGCCTGACGGTCATAGCAGTGGCGGTGATGCTGCCCCTGGCGCTGGAGCGGCTGGTCCGCGGAACGGTGCTCGACTGCCTGTTCGTGCGGCCGCGCTGGTTCCGGCTCGTCGGGTCGGGCTCCCGGCCACGCCCGGCCCTGCAGGCGACCTGAAGGGGCTCAGCCCTCGAAGGCGATGCCGATCCGCCGGCTGCGCCGCCACGCCACGGTGGCCAAGCGCGGTTCTGTGCCGGCGCTGACGCGCAGCGGGAAGCGGTCCGGCACGGCCTGATCGTCCTCGACCTCGATCTGCGCGCCCACGTCGGTGGCGTCCCAGACCAGGCAGCTCACCTCGCCGCCGTCGAGCAGCACCGCGCCGAAGGTGAAGGCGTTCTTGCGGAAAGCGCCGCGGCGATTCTCCGTCATCAACTCCTCCATCCGGTCGAGCGGCTCCGCGGACACGGGCCTCGCGGAGCCGGACGATGCCGGATGGCGGTTAACAGGGCAAATACGTTCCCGTGCCTGCCCTGCTTGGCCGAGATCAGTACTCGTCCGGATCGCCCCGGTAGCGCCGCGGTCCCGGACCATAATCGTCGTCGTAGGGGCGGCGCACCGGCGGGCGATCGTAGTCGCGCCGGTCGCGGTAGGATTCGCGCCGGTCGTCGTACCCGTCGTTCCGGTAGCCGCCCCCGCCGCCGTAACCGTTGCCGCCGGAATTCCCGCCTCCACCACCGTAGCCACCGCCCCCGCCGCCGACGTTGACGCGCGGCGCGTACCAGCAACTCTTCGCCTGGCCCGGTGCCGGATCGCCGAAGGTCTGGGTGTTGCAGGGCACGACGCCGCCCTGCGGGAACGGCCGACCGTTCGTCCGGCCGGGCACGCCGTAATAGACGTTGGTGGGGTAGGGCATCCGGCAGACGCCGCCCTCTTGCGCGCAGCCGACCAAGTTCACCGTGTCGAGCTGGTAGGCCTGGGCCGGGGCGGGTGCGAGCGCGCCCCCTCCCAGCGTGATGGCCCCGAAGGCCAGAGCGATCCGAATCTGCACGTCCCCGATTCCCCCGTGGTTTGCGGTGCGGGTGCCGAATAATCCGGTCGGCGGCTTCCGGCCAGCGGCCGCGCTCGCTATGGCGTCGCACGAGGATGCGCGCGGGCCGGTCCGCGGCCGGCGCGACGGTGATCGGGCGGAACGCCCCGTCGTCGGACGGGTGACGGCGCCCCTGGAGGCCTTGATGAGGGATGCGTCCGCGCAGGAGCTTCTGCTGCTCAGCGCGCTGCAGGAATGCCGGATCCAGCTCGACGCGGCGCGCAGGGACGAGGGGTCCCGCGCCGCCGTCCGGGATGAGCTCGAGGCCGCGCTCCGCCGCGAGGCCGCGCTCGCGGCGGCGATCGTCGAGGAGCGCGAACGGACGGAGGCCGTCCGCCTCGTGCTTCAGGCGCTGGTGATGAGCCTTCGCCGGTTCGGCCTGCGCCGGCGCCTGTTCCGGGCGCGCATCGCCCGGCTCGGCCGCGAGACGCCGGATTCCGGTCCGCCGGCGGCGCGCCACGCGGTGCTGCTCACCGAGGCCCGACGGGTGCTCGGCGAGCCGTCCGCCAAACCGCCGGCCGAGCGGTGAGGCCGTCCGCTCCCTGACCGCCGCCCGGCGCGGCGCCTCACGGCGCGGCGCCGGCGCCGCCGGGCGCTCCGGCCTGGACGATCAGGGCCGTCAGGACGCCGAGCGGCAGGACGAGGCTGCCGAAGGCGAGGTGCGCGATCCCGAAGGCGCCGACGAGCGCACCGACGGCGAAGGCCGCGATCGCCGGGAGCACGCGCAGGAATCGCTTCCGGGTCTGATCGCGCTGCTCGCCGCTGCCCAGAAGGAGGTCGGTCGCGTCGATGACGGCTTGGCTGACGCTCACCGTCATGACCGTCGTGGGTGCGAGATGGCCGAGGGACAGGCGGCCGATAGCGTTCTGCAGGCCCATGGCCGCGACCGCCAGCATGCCGACCGCGATGGACGCGGCACTGTCCGCCGCGCCGAGGGGCGACCACGCGGTGCCGCACAGCCCGAACCCTGCGAGCAGGGCCACCTCGACCGCGAGCAGCCAGGGCAGCGGGTCGAGCGCCCGCCGTTCCAGCGCCAGGGCCAGAACCCGCGCGCCCGCCACCGCCCCGACGAAGACGGGCAGCGCCAGGAGCTTGGCCACCACGCCGCCGGAGCTCGCGACCAGCTCGGCGCCGATCAGGACGAAGTTGCCGGTCACGTGGGCGGTGAAGAGACCGGTCAGGGCGATGAAGGCCGCCGCGTCGATGAATCCGGCGACGAAGGCCAGGGCGGCGCCCGCGGTGCGGTCGCGCCCCACGGTCTGCGATCGCGCGGGACGGGTCATCGGCTCAGTCGCCGAACGGTGTCGCCGTCAGGCCGACCGGCACCTGCGGGTTCGCGAAGTAGCCCGGCCAGCGATCGCAGAGGTACAGGATCACGACCAGGACGGTGGCGGTCGCCAGCAGCGAGGCGAGCACCTCGGTGACCTGCGTCGCCCATCTCCCGAGCGTCGGTATCGCCACGAGGCCGCCGACGAACAGCGTGGTCATGATCACGGGTGCGGACATCGGACGGGGCTTCGCGGCGCGGCTCTGGGACGGGTCTGTCCGGGACCCTAACGCCGCGCGGCGTCCCAGGGTTACCGATATCGGTTATCGTGAACCATGATAGGCAATCCGAACATCGAGCTGCTGCGCTCGTTCCTGGCCGTCGTCGAGAGCAGCAGCTTCACGGCAGCGGCCCAGACGCTCGGTCTGCGGCAATCGACGGTCAGCGGGCACATCGCGCGTCTGGAGCGGGCTCTCGGGCGCGCGCTCCTGACGCGCGACACGCACCGGGTCGCCCCGACGCCGGACGGTCAGGTCCTGATCGGCTTCGCCCGCGACGTGGTGGAGGCGCAGGACCGGCTGCGCGCCTTCTTCTCGCCGGGCGGCCTGCGCGGACGCATCCGCCTCGGCGTTTCCGAGGACTACACCCTGTCGACCCTGGCGAAGGTCCTGGCCGGCTTCGCCGATCGGCACGACGCGGTCGATCTCCAGATCACGGTCGGGCTGAGCCGGACTCTCTACCAGGGCTACGACGCGGGCGAGCTCGACGTGATCTTCTGCAAGCGCCGTCGCGGCGATCCGCGTGGGACCCTGGCCTGGGCGGAGGACCTGATCTGGGCAGGCCGCCCCGGCGCCGTTCCGGATCCCGACAAACCCTTGCCCCTGGTGCTCTACCCGCCGCCCTCGATGACCCGCACCCTGGCGCTCGACGCCCTCGCGGCGGTAGGCCGATCCTGGCGGGTCGCCTGCACCAGTAGCAGCCTGATGGGGTTGCGGGCCGCCGTCGAAGCGGGGCTCGGCGTCGCGCCGCACTCGGCCAAGGTCATGCCGCCGGGCCTCGCCGCGCTCCCCGAGGCGGCCGCTCTGCCCCCGCTCGGCGCGGTCGAGTTCGTCGTGCTCGGTCCGGGGCGCCACCACGCGGCGGCCACCGCGCTGCAGGAGGCGATCCTGGCGAGCACGCGCGAATTGCAGGGCGGCGCGCGCTAGTCGCGCGCCGTCCCGAAGCTCGGGGTCCGGCCACTCTCCGGACGGATCGGCGCGTTCCTTAACGGATTGGCCAGCCTTTTTCCGCACCGTACCGCGAAGCGGTCACAGACGGTTTCGACAAGGATGGCCGGTGCCGCCGGCCCCCGCGTCGTTTCCGGACGGGGCGCGAAACCGCCGCATTTGGCGTGCGGAAACCGTTCCGCGGCGTGCCTGACGGACGCGCGTCGTGGCGGAACAGTCGAAGACGGGATGCATGGCCAAGGGTCGGGGCAGGATTGAGCCGAATTTCGACGTGCCCGAGGGGCGCGCGCGGGACCGCGGCGAACTCGACCTGCGCCTGACCCGCGAGGACCGTCCCGGGGCAGGAGACGGCGTGGCGAAGCGAGCGGGCGGCGGGGCGCGGCAGCCGGGCAAGGCGCCGGCGCGGACTACGGGGCGGGCGAAGGCCTCGGGGCGCGGCCGACGCCGCCGCTCCTGGCTCGGCCGCATCGTCTACGGGACCGTCGTCCTCGGCCTCTGGGGGGTGATCGGCCTCGCCGGCCTCATCGCCTACCACGCGTCGCAATTGCCGCCGATCGACCAGCTGGCGGTGCCGAAGCGGCCGCCCAACATCGCCATCCTGGCCAGCGACGGCTCCCTGCTCGCCAACCGCGGCGAGACCGGCGGTCGGGTCGTGTCGATCAAGGAGCTGCCGCCTTACCTGCCGCGCGCTTTCGTGGCGATCGAGGATCGGCGCTTCTACCAGCATTTCGGCGTCGATCCGGTCGGCATCCTGCGCGCCATCGGCCAGAACCTGACCCGGCGCGGCGTTGCGCAGGGCGGCTCGACCCTCACCCAGCAGCTCGCCAAGAATCTGTTCCTGACTCCGGAGCGCTCCGCGTCGCGCAAGATCCAGGAGGCGATCCTCGCGCTCTGGCTCGAGCACAAGTACACCAAGGACGAGATCCTCGAACTCTACCTGAACCGCGTCTACTTCGGCGCCGGCGCCTACGGGGTCGAGGCGGCGGCGCAGCGCTACTTCGGCAAGCCCGCCAAGGAGGTGAGCCTCGCGCAGGCCGCGATGCTCGGCGGCCTCGTGCAGGCGCCCTCGCGCCTCGCCCCGAACCGCAATCTCCCGGCCGCCCAGGCCCGCGCCGCGCAGGTGCTCGCCGCCATGCAGGAGCTGGGCTTCGCGTCGGCACAGGACGTCAAGGTGGCGCTCGCCCAGCCGGCCAAGCCCGCCAACGCCCGCGGCGGCGGGTCGGCCAACTACGTCGCCGACCTCGTCATGGACGTGCTCGACGACTACGTCGGCAAGTTCGACACCGACATCACGGTCCAGACCACGGTCGATCCCGGCCTCCAGGCCGCCGCCGAGAAGGCGCTCACCGACGAGCTCAACGCCAAGGGCACGCGCTACAACGTCAGCCAGGGGGCGCTGGTCTCGATGCGGCCCGACGGCGCCATCCGCGCCCTGATCGGCGGCCGCGACTACGCGCAGAGCCAGTTCAACCGGGCCACGACCGCCAAGCGCCAGCCCGGCTCCTCGTTCAAGCCCTTCGTGTACCTCGCGGCCGTCGAGCACGGCGCCACGCCCGACACGGTCCGGGAGGACGCGCCGATCCGGATCGGCAACTGGGCGCCGGAGAACTACTCCCACCGCTACGAGGGGCCCGTCACCCTGCGGACGGCGCTCGCCCAGTCGCTCAACACCGTCGCGGTGCGCCTCGGCCAGGAGGTCGGGCCTAAGACCGTGGTCCAGACCGCACAGCGGCTCGGCATCACCTCGCCGCTTCAGGCCAACGGCTCCATCGCCCTCGGCACGTCCGAGGTCACGCTCCTGGAGATGGTCGGCGCCTACGGGGCCTTCGCCAACGGCGGCATCGGCGTGATCCCCTACGTGGTCACCGCCGTGAAGAGCCAGGACGGGAAGGTGCTCTACAAGCGCTCCGACAACGGTCTGGGTCGGGTCATCGACGCCAATGCCGATGGCATGATGAACGCCATGATGCACGAGACCTTCGTGAGCGGCACCGGCAAGAAGGCCGACATCCCGGGATGGGATCTCGCCGGCAAGAGCGGCACCACCCAGGATTACCGCGACGCGTGGTTCATGGGCTTCTCGGGCAGCCTCGTGACCGGGGTCTGGCTCGGCAACGACGACGGCGAACTCACCAAGAAGGTCACTGGCGGCAACCTGCCGGCGGAGATCTGGAAGACCTACATGACCCAGGCGCTGAAGGGACAGACACCGGTCCCGCTCCCGGGCCTCAATCGCTGGCGCCGGCAGCCGGAGACGACCGCCTCGGTCGCGAGCGCCGCCCCGGCCGGCCCGGGTGGTCTCCTGGGTCAGATCCTCGGTGAGCCTGATGCGCCCGCGCCGCGCCAGGCCGCACCGGCGCGGCGCGGCCAGAAGGATGACCGCAACTTCATCGAGAAGCTGTTCGGCATCGGGGACTGACGGTCCGCCTGCGACGGGGTCACGCGACGGCGCGCGTCACGGGTATGAGTCCGCCCGCGGCGCGCGCCGTCCTTTCTCAGCCCGACGACGGTCGCGTTCCGGTCCGAGGCGCGTCTGCACTGACAGGCGTGCCGGGCTGCATTTGTATTGATGGCAATTCGGCGCTTCTTAATGCTGTTAATAACCCCTTTTTCAATCTTCGCCGCCGTAAGATCGGGTCGACACTGAGTCCGTCGACCGCAATGGCGCGGTCGGCGACAGCCCGATCGAGCCGATGCTCCTGCGCGCGACCGCCACAGCGATCCGAGCCCATCTCGACGATCGCGCCTCGCGCCTGATCGCGGCGGGCGGCACATGCCTGCTGGCCTGCCTGGCACTGCTCGGCGCCTATCTCTGCCTCGACCTGCGCGACATCGCCTGGCACAACGCGCGCCGCAACGCCGGGAACCTCCTGGCGGTGATCGAGGAGGGCGTCGGTCACAGCCTGAGGATCTACGACCTCTCCCTGCAGAGCTCCGCACGGCTCGCGAGCCGCGCCGACATCGCGGCCCTGGGCCCGGATCTGCGGCGCCTGGCCCTGTTCGACACCGCCGCGGCGGGATCCGGCCTCGGCCCGATCGCCGTCACGGACGCGGCCGGCGACGTCCGGCTGACGAGCGATCCCGGCGTGCGGACCCGGCCCAACCTGAGCGCCCTGCCGGACTTCCAGATCCACCGTGCGGACCCGGATGCGGGCCTGATCCTGTCCGGACCGACCGAATCCCTCCTGACCGGGGAGCCGATCATCCGCATGACCCGGCGAATCCAGACGCCCGACGGCGCGTTCGGCGGGATCGTTTCCGGGTCGATCAAGCTCGCCCATTTCCAGGCCCTGTTCGAGCGCCTGCACTTCGACGACGGCATCGCTCTGAACGTCTTCCATCGGGACGGGACGCTCCTGATCCGGGCGCCCGCGCGGCCGCAGGCGCTCGGTCACAGCATCAGCACGAGCCCCGGCTACCAGATGTACCGGTCCAAGCCGCGCGGCGAGTTCCAGGGTCGCTCGTTCCTCGACGGCGTGGAGCGTGTCTACAGCTTCGCCGACCTCGAGGACCTGCCGCTGATCGTGACGGTGGCGACGGATGTCGACAGCATCCGCGGCGTCTGGATCTACAAGGCGGCGATCGTCGGCGTCCTGATCCTGTGCCTCTGCGGCCTCTCCTTCGGCCTGACGGTCCTGCTGCACCGGGAGGTCGGGCGCCACGTGGCCGCGGAGGCCTCTACCCGCGAGGCCAACGCCGCGCTCGCGGTTCTCGCCCGGACCGACGGCCTGACAGGCCTGCCGAACCGGCGCAGCTACGACGAGCACTTCGCCGTGGAGTGGAAGCGGGCCGCCCAGCTCCGGACGCCCCTGGCGCTGATGATCGTCGATGCCGACCACTTCAAGCAGTTCAACGATCGCTTCGGCCACCAGCGCGGCGACGAGGTGCTCAGGGCGGTCGCGGGCTGCCTGCAGCGGACCCTCGACACCACCGGGCTCAGCTTCCGGATCGGCGGCGAGGAATTCGTCGCCCTTCTTCCCGGCCTCGACGCGACGGCCGCCAGCGTGGCGGCGGAGCGCATCCGCCGCGCCGTGGTGAACCTCCGCATCCCCCACGCTCCGGAGGTCGGGGGCAGCGCCACCGTCAGCATCGGCATCGCCAGCGCCGATCCGGGCGGCGGCGATCCGCCCGAAGGCCTGTTCACGGCGGCGGACGCGGCCCTCTACGCGGCCAAGAAGGCCGGCCGCAACCGGGTCCGCGCCGCCGCGCCGGTCGATCCGGTGCCTCTGGCGCTGCCGGCTTGAGCCGGCACGCCGCTCAGAGCATCGGCAGCATCCGGGGGCGCGGCCCGCGCGGGAAATGCGCGTCGATCAGGGCGAGCTCGGCCGCGCCCAGGTGCAGGTCCGCCGCGCCGGCATTCTCGACGGCCCGGCCCGGGCGCCCGGTCTTGGGGATCGTGAACGTCCCCGGCAGCCGGGTCAGGTAGGCGAGGGCGACCGCGTAGGGCGTCGTGCCGTGGTTCTGCGCGATGCCCGCCAGGACGCGGCCGCCGGCGCTGGCCGGATCGGGGAAGTCGCCGCTGCCGAAGGGCGAGTAGCCGACCATCGCGACACCGTGCTTCTCGCACCAGGGCAGCACCGCGTGCTCGATGGCCCGCTCATTCAGGTGGTAGAGGACCTGATTGCAGGCGATCCGGTCCGGCCCCGCGATGCCGAGGAGGCGGTCGAGGTCCTCGACGTCGAAGTTGCTGACGCCCCAGGACAGGATCTTGCCCGCCCGGCGCAGGTCCTCGAACCCCGCGACCGTCTCCTCCAGCGGGTGCTGGCCCGGCCAGTGCAGCAGGTAGCAATCCAGCCGGTCCGTCCGCAGCCGCCGGAGCGAGGCCTCGCAGGCCCGCGCGACGCCCCGGCGCGTCGCGTTGCCCGGCACCACCTTCGAGACGAGGAACACTTCCTCGCGGCAATCCGCAACGGCGGCGGCGACGATCGCCTCCGCGTCGCCGTACATCTCCGCGGTGTCGACATGGGTCATGCCGGCGTCGATCCCGGCCCGCAGCGCCCGGATCGCGTCCGTCCGGTCCGAACTGTCGATGTGCCACGTGCCCTGGCCGATGACCGGCACAGAGACGCGCGTCGCGCCGAAGCTCCTGGCGTACATGGCAGCGCTCCCTCTTCGCTGTCGCAGGGGGTTGCAGGCGGCGGTCCGGTCGTGTCCCCGGCCGCCGACGTATCACGGCTCGGCCGCGCAACAACCCGGCACGCCTTACTCGCGCCATGTTGGGGCGTTGAGCAATGGCACGCGGCCTTCCGCGGCGCTAAACTTTAGGCCCATGCCTCGAGTCCGGCGGCGCGGGCCTGCCGAGCCCGCGCAGCACCGCCGCGCAGGGCCACGCGTCACCCGGACCCGCGCACGGTCCGTCGGCTGGCCATGCTGGAGATGCCTCGATGCTGCCGGCCCACCGGATATTCTGGGGTCTGATCCTGCTGGCAGCGGCCGGCGCGGGCTTGCTCTACAACATCATCTTCGCCGCCGGCGCCTCGCCCCTCGCCGGCTTCACCTACGGCCTCTGCATGGGCGCCACGGTGCTGGCCTTCGACCGCGGGCTGATCCTGGCCGGTCTCCAGGCGCGGATCCGGCGGCTGCCGGCCTGGCTCTACGTGCTGGCCGCGGAACTCGCCTACGTGCTGATGATCATGGCGGGCAACGCGCTGGGCGGCCTCCTGGTCTGGGCCTTCGCGCTGACACCGGACGACCTCACGACCGCGACCCGCATGACCGCACGGGTCCTTGCCTACGCCCTGGCCGTCTCGGGCCTGCTGGTCTTCGTCATCCGGATGCGCGACCTGATCGGCGGCGAGGTGTTCGTGAACTTCATGATCGGCCGCTACCACAAGCCGGTGGCGGAGGAGCGGGTCTTCCTGTTCCTCGACGTGGTCGGCTCCACGGCCTTCGCGGAGACCCACGGCGACCTGCGCGCCCAGGAGTACCTGAGCGCGGTGTTCGCCACGCTGGCCGAGCCCGTGCGGCGCAACGGCGGTTCGGTGGACGACTACGTCGGCGACCTCGCCATGGTGACGTGGCCGATGGCCCGCGGCCTGAAGGACGCGCGCTGCGTGACCTGCGTGTTCGAGGTGCTCGACCGGATCGAGGCTGACGCTGCGGCCTGGCAAGCCCGGTTCGGCACGGTCCCGCGGCTGCGGGCGGCGCTGCACGGCGGCTCGGTGGTCACGGCCGAGGTCGGGGTCGACCGCCACAAGATCGCGTATTTCGGCGACGCCGTGAACGTGACGTCGCGCATCGAGGCCCTGTGCCGCCCCCTCGGCGTCGGCATCCTGATCTCGCAGGACCTTCTCAACCGCCTGCCGCGCCTCCCGGCCGGCGTGCGGGCGCGGTCCCTCGGCGCCCACGCGCTCCGCGGCCGCGGTGCGCCGCTGTCGGTGGCCACGCTGGAGCGCGGCGCCGCAGAGATCGCGCCCGTGGCGGATCTGGCGCCGCGCCGCGCCGCGGTCGCCCGCTGATGGCCGAGACCGGTACCGCGCGGGCGAACACACTGATCGCCGCGAAGATGGCGCTGCGCTTCGGCCTTCCGCTCATCGGCCTCGTGGTGTTCGGCCGCGCCATCGTTCTATCGGTGGGCGGCGATATCGAGCACGGGCAGTTCGCCCTGGGCGTGCTCCTGATCCTGGCGGGCTTCACCTCGAAGCTGGTGCCCCGGCCATGAGCGACGCGCCGGTGCGCCCGCCGATCTACCTCGACGCCGATGCCTGCCCGGTCAAGGACGAGACCTACCGGGTGGCCGCACGCTACGGCCTGACCGTCCACGTCGTCGCCAACAGTGTTCTGAACCTGCCGCGCGAGCCCTGGATCGAGCGAGTGGTCGTGGGCTCAGCACTGGACGCCGCCGACGACTGGATCGCCGCGCGGGCCGGCCCGGGGAGCATCGTGCTCACCGCCGACGTCCCGCTGGCCGCGCGCTGCGTGAAGGCCGGCGCCACGGTCCTGGCGTTCACCGGCAAGCCGTTCAGCGAGGCCGGGATCGGTCTCGCTCTCGCCACCCGCGACCTGATGCACTCATTGCGCGAGGCTGGCACCGTCACGGGCGGGCCGAAGCCCTTCTCGCGCGCCGACCGGTCGGCCTTCCTGTCCGCCCTCGACCGGGCGGTGAACCGGATCCTGCGCGAGCGGCCGAAGTCGGTCTGAGCAAGGGTCCGGGACCGGACGTGTCTCGGACGCGGGCGGTCTCAGGCCTCGGCCGCTGGGACGAGCCCCTTCAGAGCCTCATTGATGCGGTCCTGCCAGCCAGGCCCGTCCTTCTGGAAATGCGCGAGCACGGCGCTGTCGAGGCGCAGGCTCACCACCTCTCGGGAGCCCGGGATCGCCGCCGGCCGGGGCATGGCCTGCGGCGGCGGGGCGGCGGGCTTCGGGCTCGTGGCGGCCCGGAACGCCGCCTCGGCTGCCGCGCGGGGGTCGGTGAAGCGGCGGCGGTTGCGGTCTTCGGCCATCGACCTCTAGCCCTTCGCGGTCGTCTTCTTCGGCGCGGCCTTCTTGGCGCTGCCCTTGGCGGCCGCCTTGGCTTCCTTCTCGGCCGCCTTGGCCTGCGCGTCCGCGGCCTCCTTGGCGAGCCGGAGCGAGCGCAGTCGCACGGTCCGTTCATCCATCGCCTTGATGGCCGCGTGATGCTCCGCCATCGCCTGGGCGCCCTCGCGAGCCATGCGCTCCGCCCGTTCCGCGCGCTCGGCGCGGTTCTCGGCGCGCGTCTTGGCTTCCGCCTCCGCGTCGCGGGTGGCGTTCACCTCGTCGAGGTCGTACTCAGTGTCGTCGCTCATCCTGTCCCTTTCACCCCGACTCGACGGGTCCGACCCGGCGCAGCCTGCGCGGGACGGGGTCAGAGCGGGTCCGGCCTGTTCGAGGGGCGGAGGGCAAGGCCGGATCGGCGCCCTCCCGCATCGCCGTCAGGCGCGCGGGGAGGGCAGGTTCACGAAGGCTTTAGCATGCCCGCGCGGCCGATGGCGAATCCGGATCGCGGGCAGGGACTGACGGCGCACACTATTCGTACGCGTCCACTGGACAATCCGGATCCGGCCCGAGTTCAGCCGAGAGGATCCGGGCGCGATCGACCCCCGATCAACGCACGCGGAAGTTGAGCGGAATGGAGACCGAGAGGCTCGACTGGGTCACGCCGGGGGGCGCCGCCGGCATGGAGCCGCGCACCGCCGCGAGGGCGGCGCTGTCGATCTGGCCGATCCCGCTGGAGCGGGCCACGCCCGCACCCGTCACCTGACCCGAGCGCATCACGGTGAAGCGCACCACCGCGGTCCCGCCGCCGGTGCCGACCGCCGCGTTCACGTTCATCCGGCTGTGGATCGCCGCGCTGATGGCGCCCTGCCACTGCCGCATGGCGCTCGGATCGTTGCCGGCGGCGGCGCGGCCAGCAGCGTTCGCGCGCGAGGCCGAGGCCGAACTGCGCTCGGCGCCCGCCCGCGCCTTGGCCTCGCGGGCCTTCGCCTCGCGCGCGGCCTTGGCCTTCGCCTCGCGGATCTCCTCCAGCCGTTCCTGCCGTGCCTCCTCGCGCTTCTGCTCGCGGAGCTTCTCCTCACGGATCTTGCGCAGCTTGGCTTCCCGCTCCGCCTTGAGCTTCGCCGGGTCGGGCGTCGGCTTGGGCGGCTCCTCGGTCTTCGCCACCTCGGTGGGCGGCGGTGCCAGCGGCTCGGCGGCCTCGGACGCGGAGGTGATCACCTGGCTCTGCGCCTCCACGGGCTGAGCCTCCGGCGGCGTCTCGACTGCCTGGGTGTCCTCCGGCTTCACCTCGGTCATCTCGGTCGGCGGCGGCGGCTGGACGGCTTCGTCCGGCGGCGCGTCCACCGGCTTCGTCTCCGGCGGCGCCTCCTGGCTCATCTGCTGCTCCGCCGGGGCCTCGGTGGTCGCGTCGGTCATGAGCGGCGCGAGGTCGACGGTGATCTGCTGCTCGCCGGGCGGTGCGGGCGGCGAGAGCCGCAGGAACATGACCGCGGCGAGCACGCAGGCGTGCAGGCCCAGGGCGACCAGGAAGGCGGCGAGCAGTCCGGACGGTCGGCGCTCACCGAGGCCGGCCGGCATATCCGTCGGCGTGAAGGTGCTCATCGGTTCAGCGCGCGGTCCCTGCGGGTGCGGCGGGCGCGGCGGCGGGCGCGGCAGGAGCGGCGCCGCCGGGCGACTGCGCGATCAGCGACACCTTGGTGAAGCCGGCCTGCCCGACGAGGCCCATGACCTCCATGACCTTGCCGTAGGGCACGTCGCGGTCGCCGCGCACCAGGATGACCTGGTCCTTGTCGGTCGCCGCCATCTCGCGCAGGCGCGGCACGATGCTCTCCATCGTGAACACCTCCTTGGCGATGGACGGGTTGCCGTCCTTGTCGACCGTCACCTCGGCGGGCTTCTTCGACTGCGCGACCTTGGGGGCCGCGGTCTTCGGCAGCTGGACCGGCACGCCGGTGGTCATCAGCGGCGCGGCGACCATGAAGATGATCAGCAGCACGAGCATCACGTCGACCATCGGGGTGACGTTGATCTCGGACATCGGCACGTCGTCGAGGTCGTCGTCGTCGTTCGCGCGAATGGATCCCATCGCCATGGGGCGTCTCCGGTACCTTGACGTTCGGCTCTCTGGGGGCGGGCGCCGGTCGGCTCTACTCGGCGGCCGCGCGGTGGGCGCCGGCGCGGTCGCGCGCGAGGCGGTTGCCCAGAACCGAGATGTAGGACGAGAAGGTGCTCTGGATGCCGCTCACGTCGCTCGACAGCTTGTTGTACGCCATCACCGCCGGGATCGCGACGACGAGACCGATCGCGGTCGCGAACAGCGCTTCGGCGATGCCCGGCGCCACCACGGCGAGGGAGGTGTCCTGGCTCCGGGCGATGGACGAGAACGAGTTCATGATGCCCCAGACGGTGCCGAACAGGCCGACGAACGGGGCCGTGGACCCGGAGGTCGCGAGCAGCGACAGACCGGTGCGCAGGCGCTTCACCTCGATGGTCAGAGCGCCCTTCATCGCCCGCTCGATGCGGTCGCGGCGCTCGGCTCTTGTCTCGGAGGAATCCTGATCGCGCCACGCGTCGATCGCCGCCTTAACAACGTGGCCGGCGATGCCGCGGTGCTCGCCGTCGAGGCTGCCGCCAGAGCGGACCAGGTTCGCGAAGGCCTTGGCCTGCCGCCGCGCGGCGGCGAGCCGGATGACCTTCTCGAACACCACCGTCCAGCAGGCGATCGAGGCGATCACCAGCAGGATCATCACGCCCTTCACGATCGGGTCGGCCTGCAGGAACAGTCCGAGGAACGAGAAGTCGTGGGCCGCCTCGATCGGGGCTTGTGTCGGGTCCATCGCGGGCTCCTGGCGTCCTGGTCTCACGCGGCCTTGCGCCGCCATCGTCACGGGGTGCGGCGAAAGCCGCGCGCCGCCCGGCGGGCCTCGCCGCCGGGCGGTTTGGTCTCGTCGACCGTCACACCACCCGCATCAGCGGTCGAACGGGAGGCCGGCCTTGCTGTCGGTCTCGGTCCGCTCGAGGCAGGCCTCACGTCCCGCGTCGCCGCCGTCGCAGGTCAGAACGTCGTTCAGGAGGACGCGTCCGACCTTGTTGCAGGCGATGCCGGGAAAATCGAAGATCTTCACGGTGGTCTTCTTCGGCGGCAGCGGCCCGAGCTCGACGGCCACGCGCTTCTGCGCGACGCCCTCCGGGTCGAAGGCGAAGAGATCCACCTTGTAGGTCTTGAGGCCGGACCCCTTGTTGTCGATCACCATCGTGATCCGGCAGGCCTCGCCCGCGGTCTCGACCTTGTTGAGCTGCAGCTTGATCGGCGCCTTCTCGGACGCGTCCTGCGCCAGGGCCGACACGACGAGGAGCGCCGAGAGCGCGAAGCAGGCCGCCGTGTCGAGGGCGATGCGCCCGATCCGACGGCGGTACAGGGGAGCGCGCAGGGCAAGCACCGTATCAAAGTCCTCTTCGAGTTCGCGCCGGCCGGCGGGTCGCGCCGCGCGGGCCGGGGTTGCGGGGCGCCGGATCAGTGCAGCACCGTCCCGGCCGGGCAGGAGGCAGGGGCGAGGCGCTCGGCCGCCGCGTCCAGCGGCCCGACCGCCGCGCGGACCGCCGCCACGAGGCGCGGTGCCGCATCCCGGCCGGTGATCTCGGCCGCGGCCGCCTCGAGATCCGCCCAGAGGCGCTGTCGACCCCGGTTGATCAGCGTCACCAGCGCGCATTCGTGGCCGGTGACGCGGCAGCAGCTCGCCGGCATGAACGACCAGTCGCCGTCGCGCTCCGCACGGAGCGCCCGGATGATCGCGACCACGCAGGCGACGAAGCGGCAGCCCTCCGTCGGCCCGAGCAGCTGCTCGGCGCCGTCGAAGGCCGCGTTCCAGCAGGCGACGTCGCTGGTCATGTAGCCGGCCGCCACGAAGCGGGCCACCGACAGGGCCAGGATGTCGGCCTCGTCGCCGCACACGTCGGCGACCCGCCGCATCGCCGCATGGTTCGACGGGGTCATGGGCGTGCTCACGGCTCCGGTGCCTCACGTCGCGCGAGAAGATCGCGGCGACCAATCTCGGAAGCCGGATTATCGCCTGCCGCGGCAGTATCCAGGCCCGCGGCCCGGATCAAGGGCCGGGGAGAAAATCAGAGCAGTTCCAAACTGTTAGAAGAAAGCGTGGCTGTTCCTGGCTTTGCCTATGCATCCCGTCAATTTTTGCCGAAATATCCTGGGTCAGCGTCTGCGGCACGCCGGCGGTCGTACGGATCGCCTCCCTTGATGGCTCAATGGGCCTTGGCCATATCTCCGTGTTGCCGGCGTCGTCGCGTCCGGCGGAGCGCTGCCCCGGGCGGGCTCCTGTCGACGAGGTGCTCAGGCATCCCGGGATTGCGGCAGATCCCTGGGTCGGAGGCCTCGCTTTGTGGATGATGGCCGCGATGACTCGATCCTCGCCCTTCGGGCACCCGTTCCTGCTCGGCTTCGACGAGATCGAGCAGGCGCTCGATCGGGTCTCCAAAGCCGCCAACGACGGCTACCCGCCCTACAACATCGAGCGTCTGCCGCGGACCGAGAGCGAGCCCGAGCGCCTGCGGATCACCCTGGCGGTGGCCGGTTTCACCCGCGACCAATTGGACGTGATGTTGGAGGAGAGCCAGCTTGTGGTGCGCGGCCGGCAGGTCGACGAGCGCGAGCGCCACTTCCTCCACCGCGGCATTGCGGCGCGGCAGTTCCAGCGGACCTTCCTGCTGGCGGACGGCATGGAGGTCCTCGGCGCCGACCTCGCCAACGGGCTGCTGTCGATCGACCTGGTCCGGCCAGAGCCGGACCGGATCGTGCGCAAGATCGATATCGGCGCCCGGGGCTAGGGCCCACCGATTGATTGGCCGGCGCGCATCCCCATCTCAGGGCGGAGCCGCCGGTGCCTTCAGGATCGGCGGTAGACGCTCTGCCACCCCAGGAGGGCTTGATGACCGATCTGAACCCGTCTCCCCTGACCCCGGCCGATCTCGATCCGGCTGATTTCCAGCCCGCCGATCTCGCGGCGCTGGGCGAGGGGCACATCGCCTACGTCCGGCCGATCCGGTCCGACGAGGTTCGCCGCTTCTTCCCGCAGGCTCCCGAGCTGACGCCCGGGCTCGACCTGTTCGCTCTGCTCTCGGCGAGCGGCGCCCCGATCATGCTCGCCGATTCGCGGGACGTGGTGCTGGCCAACGCCGCCGCGCACGACCTGCAGCCCGTCAGCCTGCACTGATCATCTGCGCTGACATGCCTGATCGGGGGATCGGTCAGGCGATGTCGGCCACCGCTGCCACGAGCCGCGCGATGTCCTGCGGCCGCGACAGCCGGTGGTCGCCGTCGGCAATCAGCGTCAGCACGGTCCCCTCGGCCGGCAGACGTTCGATCGTCCGCAAGGCGTGGGTGTAGGGGACGTCGGTGTCCCGCATGCCCTGCAGGATGTGCACCGGGCAGGCCGGATCCACCGGCCCGCCCAGCATGCAATGCCGGCGGCCGTCGTCGATGAGGGTCCGCGTGATCGGGTCCGGCTCCGGCGCGTAGTCGCTGGGTTTCCTGAGGACCCCGTCCCGGATCAGCATCTCGCGGGCCGCCTCGGTGAGGCGGTTCCAGATCAGCTCCTCCGTGAAGTCCAGCGCGGGCGCGATGAGCACCAGCCCCGCCGTCGCCTGCCCGCGGGCAACCCGGTCGCGGGCCGCGAGGCAGGCGATCCAGCCGCCCATCGACGAGCCGACGAGCACCGGCGCCTCCGTTACGTAGGCTGCCAGGACGGCCTGCGCGTCCTGGAGCCAGGACGAGATGGTGCAATCCGTGAAGGTGCCGCCCGAGGCACCGTGCGCGGCGTAGTCGAACCGCACGAGCCTCCGGCCCGTCCGTTCGGCCCAGGCATCGAGCGCCGTCGCCTTGGTCGCGGTCATGTCGGAGCGAAAGCCGCCGAGCCAGACCACCGGCGGCCCGCCGCCCGGGCGCACCCGCACGGCGATGCGGCGGGCCGCGTCGCCGGTGCCGACGGTGAGGAACTCGGGGGCCGTATCCGTCATCGTTCTCTCCGGTATCCCTGTCTCGAGACGGAAGAAGTCCGGTCCTGAACGGTTCGGCTTCAACTCTCGTTTACCGGACCGTAAAGCCCGGCGGCGATGCTGGATCAATGGCAGCGAGCATTTGGCAGATACCGGCCGGGGGCCTGCGCGTCCTCGCCGAGGGCCCGCGGACGGGCGAGGGAACCCACGCTCTGTCGGGCTTCCCGGCGGAGGTCGGGGCGCTGGCCGGCGCCCGCATCCTGCAGATCATCCCCGAGCTCGACGCCGGCGGCGCCGAGCGCACCGCGGTGGATGTGGCGGGCGGGCTCGCCGCCGTCGGTGCCCGTGCCCTCGTGGCGACGGAGGGCGGACGTCTCGTCGGCGAGTTGCAGGCCAAGGGCGGTCACTGGCTCCGGTTCCCGGCCGCGTCGAAGAACCCGGCGCTGATGGCGGTGAACGTCCTGCGCCTGATGGCGCTCTGCCGCCGCGAGAAGGTGCAGATCATTCACGCCCGCTCCCGCGCGCCGGCCTGGGTCGCCCTCGGGGCGGCGCGCCGCCTGGGATTGCCGTTCGTGACCACCTATCACGGCAGCTATTCCGGCCGGACCGGCGTGAAGGTTCTCTACAACTCGGTGATGGCTCGCGGTGACGTGGTCATCGCCAACTCGCACTACACCGCGGACCTGATCCACCGACTGCATGCCGAGCAGGCCGGCGACCGTGTCCGGGTCATTCACAGGGGCACCGACCTCGCCGTGTTCAACCCGGTGGCCGTGGGAGCTGCCCGGGTCGAGGCGCTGCGCCGGAGCTGGAACGTGGCGCCGCACGAGCGTGTGATCCTGCTGGCCGCCCGCCTCACTGCCTGGAAGGGCCATCGCGTGCTGATCGAGGCCGCCGCGCAGATGCGCGACCGCGGCGTTCCCGATCTCGCCGTGGTCCTGGCGGGGGACCCGCAGGGCCGCGCCGCCTACGAGCGCGAGCTCGACGCGCTCATCGCGGCGCGCGGGCTCGGCGGCGTCGTCCGCCGGGTCGGGCACTGCACCGACATGCCGGCGGCCTTCCGCGCGGCCTCGGTGGTGGCGGTGCCGTCCGTGGAGCCCGAGGCCTTCGGGCGCTCGGCCGTGGAGGCGCAGGCGCTCGGCGCCCCGGTGGTGGTCTCGGACCTCGGCGCCGTGCCGGAGACGGTGCTGGCACCGCCCGAGACCCCCGCGGGCCAGCGCACCGGATGGCGCGTGCCGCCCGGCGACCCGGCCGCGCTCGCCGCCGCCCTCAGCGAAGCGCTCTCCCTCGGCGCGAGCGCCCGCGACGCCCTCGGCCGGCGGAGCCGCGCGCATGTCGAGGCGCACTTCTCCCTGGAGCGGATGGTCGGCGACACGCTGGCCGTCTATGCCGGGCTGCTCGGCCGGTCGGCCTGAAGGCGGCACCGGGACGGGCCTCGAATCGCGACGCGGCGGCCGAATATTTCCGGCACCGCGACGGTAGCCGGTTGACTCTGGCCGCGGTTCCACCAACGTTGTATGTCCGGATGAGACCGGAGCGGCTGGCGGTCAGGAGATCCTCCTGAAGATCCGCCGTTTCGCCGTTGCAGCAGGAGACCTAAGCCATTCGTAGACCGATGAGAGCCATGCCGGCCCCGCAGAAGGACGGGCCGCGCGCCAACCGCGACATTCGCGGAGTGCGGGAAGTGCAGCTGATCGACGACACCGGGCAGAACCGCGGCGTCGTTCCCTTCTTCGACGCCCTCAATCTGGCCGAGGAGGCCGGTCTCGATCTCGTGGAGATCGCGCCGAACTCCGTGCCGCCCGTCTGCAAGCTGCTCGATTACGGGCGCTTCCGCTTCAACGAGCAGAAGAAGCAGAACGAGGCCCGCAAGCGGCAGAAGACCGTCGAGGTGAAGGAGATCAAGCTCCGGCCCGGCATCGACAAGCACGACTACGACACCAAGATGAAGTCGGTGCACCGCTTCTTCGAGGAGGGCGACAAGGTCAAGGTGACCCTGCGCTTCCGCGGTCGTGAGATGGCTCACCAGGACATCGGTCTGCGCCTGCTGGAGCGCGTGAAGAGCGAGACCGCGGAGATCGCCAAGGTCGAGAGCGAGCCGATGCTCGAAGGCCGGCAGATGATCATGATCCTCGCGCCGCGCTGAGCGGCGCGGATCGAGAGACGCGAGACCCGCGCCGCCTCCTCACCGGGGCGGCGTTTCGCGTTCCGAGCCCTCGAACAGCGGAGCGTGCAGGGCTATACGCTTCCTGTCGATCACGGCACCGCCGTCTTCGTGAGCGGAGCGAAGCAACCCGGTGTCGCGCCGCGCCGAGAGACGCCTCGCTGACCTGAATCGGCGAGATGCGCCCGCGATGACGAGGTCGAAGCAGCGGCCGAGACTCCGACGCGCCTTCGAGACGCGCCCGATCCTTCCATGCGCGGCCACGGCAGTCTATGGGCAGCCCATGGCCCTCGCTCCCGATGAGATCGAACGCTACGCCCGCCACCTCGTCCTCGCGGAGGTCGGCGGTCCCGGCCAGGCCCGGCTCAAGGCCGCCCGGATCCTCGTCGTCGGGGCGGGCGGCCTCGGCGCGCCGCTGATCCAGTACCTCGCCGCCGCGGGGATCGGCACGATCGGCCTCGTCGACGACGACACGGTCTCCCTGTCGAACCTGCAGCGGCAGGTGATCCACGGGACCCCTGATCTCGGCCGGCCGAAGGTGGAGAGTGCGGCCGACGCGGTCGCGCGGCTCAACCCGCACGTGACGGTGGTGTCGCACCCGTTCCGGATCGACGCGGGCAACGCGGTCGACCTGATCGGCGGCTACGACCTCGTCGCCGACGGGTCCGACAATTTCGCCACGCGCTACGCGGTGTCCGACGCCTGCTTCCGCGCGCGTCGGCCGCTGGTCACGGCGGCTCTGGGCCGCTTCGACGGCACGCTGACCACGATCCGGGCCCACGAGACGGGGCCAGACGGGACGCCGAACCCGACCTATCGCTGCCTCTTCCCGAACCCGCCGCCGCCGGGCAGCGTGCCCGCCTGCGCGGAGGCCGGCGTCCTCGGCGCGCTCGCCGGCGTCATGGGCTCGCTGATGGCCATGGAGGTGATCCGGGCCGTGGCGGGCTTCGGCGAGCCCCTCGTCGGGCGCCTGCTCATGGTCGACGCCCGCGCCATGCGGTTCGAGACCCTGAGCTACGGCTGGGATCCCGAGAACCCGCTCAGCGGCAGCGGCGCCTCAGCCGCCTGAGGATCCCGGCGGCATCCACGGCCCCTCCGCCTCGGCCTTGCCGAGGCAGCATTTCTTGAATTTCTTTCCCGAGCCGCAGGGGCAGGGATCGTTGCGGCCGACATCCTTGAACGGGTTGCGCTGCGGCTCGCCCGCGCCCTCCTCGGCCCAGTCGAGGGCCTCGACCGGATCGTCGAGGTAGCCGTACTGGTAGGGCCCCAGCCGGTCCCGGTCGTCCGGCTTGGTCTCCGCCTTGCGCAGGGCCTCCTTGAACCACCCGGCGTCGCTGATCTCGTCGGTCAGCCGTCCGTCGGCGCGGGCCGCGGCCGCGCGGGGCGCGAGGTCCCGGAAGCCGAGATGCGCGATCGTCTCTTCCCAGCCGACCCAGGCCGGCCCGTCCTCCACGGCAGCCTGCGCGTCGTCGAACCGGACCAGCAGGTCGTGCATCGCGGCCCGGTCGATCCGTCCCTCCAGGGTCACGAAGGTGCAGGCGCACATCAGCGCCATGCGCGCGTGATCGTCGACCGTGCTGTCCAGGATCAGCCGGAACAGCGGCTGCGGATCGCCGTCGAACAGGCTCGCCACGACCTTGGCCAGCGTCGCCGTGACGGCGTCGCCCAGCACCGCGTCGAGGGTCTCCCCGTCGTGCCGGAGCAGCCTGAGGAGCGGCGCGAGGGCGCGTGTGTCCCGGGCATGGGCCATGACGTGCAGGCCCCAGAACAGGAGGTTCGTCTCCTCCGGCGCCAACTCGCGCCCGTCGGCGGCCGCCTCGAGCAGCGGCAGCGTCGCCTCCGCGACGGCGGCCGGGTGGTTGAGGGCCTCCCGCAACGCCGCCTTCGGCCGGTACTCGGCCGCCGCGAGGTCGTCGATGAGCAGGGCGATCCGGTCCATGCGTTCCTCAGGCCCGGAGGGTCGCGCCCGTCTTGCGGGTGACCTCGGCGACGATCCTGGCGCTCACCGCCTCGATCTCCGCGTCGGTCAGGGTCCGCTCGACGGGCTGGAGACGCACCGCGATCGCCACCGACTTCGCGCCGTCCGGCACGCCCGGCCCCTCGTAGAGGTCGAACACGTCGACGCCCGTCACCAGTTTGCGCTCGGCGTTCTGGGCGGCCTTGACGATGTCGCCCGCCGGCACGTCGCGGCCGACCACGAAGGCGAAGTCCCGCGACAGCGGCTGGAATTCCGACAGCGCCAGGGCGGGCTTGGCCTTGGTCGGCTTGAGCTTGGGCAGGGGCAGGGCGTCGAGGACGATCTCGAACGCCACGAGCGTTCCCTTCAGGTCGAGGGCCTGCAGCGTCCGCGGATGCACCTCCCCGAACCAGCCGATCTCCGTCTTCGGGCCGAAGCGCAGCGTGCCCGAGCGGCCGGGATGGAGCCAGGACGGGCCGCCCGCCGCGATCTGGAGGCCACCCGTCGGCACGCCGAGGCTGCCGAGCAACGCGATGGCGTCGGCCTTGGCGTCGAACGCGTCGACGGTCGCGGTTTTGCCGTTCCAGTGCCGCCCGGCGCCGGCCAGGGTCGCGCCGCCGCGGCGGACCGCCGCCGCGCGGACGGTCTGGCCCTCCGGCACGTCGGAGGCGAAGCACTGGCCGACCTCGAACAGGGCGGAGTCCGGATGGCCGCGGTCGGCGTTGCGCTGCGCCGCGCGCAGGAGGCCCGGCACGAGGCTCGGCCGCATGTCGGACAGCTCCGAGGCGATCGGGTTGGCCAGCACGAGGTCGGCCCCGCCGCCGCCGAACAGGACGGCGTCGTCGTGCGGCACGAACGACCACGTGACCGCCTCCATGAGGCCGCGGCTCGCGAGGGCGCGCTTGGCCATGCGGGTCCGCTTCTGCATCACGGTGAGCAGCGGGCGGCCGATCCCGGCGAGCGGCGGCAGCGGCTCGGCCACGATCCGGTCGAGACCGGCGATGCGGACGACTTCCTCCACGAGGTCGGCCTTGCCCTCGACGTCGGGCCGCCAGGACGGCGGCAGCACCGTCACCCGGTCCCCGGAGCCGGTGACGTGGAAGCCCAGCGTCTCCAGGATCTGCTGCATCTCGGCGCGCGGCACGTCCAGGCCGGCGAGGCGGCGGACCTCGGTCCAGGGGAAGTCGATGCTGCGCGCGGTTTCGGGCGCTTCGCCGGCGATCCGCGCCTCGGTCGGCGTACCGCCGCAGAGGTCGACCACGAGCCGCGTCGCGAGGTCGAGGCCCGGGAGCGTGAAGGCCGGATCGACGCCCCGCTCGAAGCGGTAGCGCGCGTCGGTGATGAGGCCGAGGCGGCGGCCCGACTGGGCGATGTTGGCCGGGTCCCACAGGGCCGACTCGATCAGCACGTCCGTCGTGCCCGCGTCGCAGCCAGACGCCTCGCCGCCCATGATGCCGGCGATCGATTCGACGCCGTTCGCGTCGGCGATCACCACGGTGTCGTCGGCCAGCGTGTGGGTCCGGCCGTCGAGGGCGCGCAGGCTCTCGCCCGCCCGCGCCCGCCGCACGGTCAGCGTGCCGGCGATTTTGGCGGCGTCGAAGACGTGCAATGGCCGCCCGCGGTCGAACGTGACGTAGTTGGTGATGTCGACGAGGCTGTTAATCGGGCGCAGGCCGATGGCGCGCAGTCGGGCCTGCATCCAGGCCGGCGACGGGCCGTTCCTGACGCCGCGCACCAACCGCAGAGCGAAGAGCGGGGCCAGGTGCCGGTCGGCCGGCGCGAGGTCCAACGCGACCTCGACCGGGCAGGGACCCTCGCCGCGCACGTTCGGCAGCGCCTCGCCCTTGAGCGTGCCGAGGCCGGCGGCCGCGAGGTCGCGGGCGATGCCGTGGACCGAGGTGCAGTCCGGCCGGTTCGGCGTCAGGTTGATCTCGATGACCGGATCGTCGAGTCCGGCATAGAGGGCGTAGGCCTGGCCGACCGGCGCGTCGGTCGGGAGTTCCAGGATGCCGTCATGGTCGTCGCCGAGGCCGAGCTCGGCGCCCGAGCACAGCATGCCGTGGCTCTCGACGCCGCGGATCGTGCCCACCGACAGGGTGATGTTCTTGCCGGGGACGTAGGTGCCGGGCGGCGCGAAGACCGAGACGAGGTCGGCCCGGGCGTTCGGAGCGCCGCAGACCACCTGCACGGGGGCGCCCGCGCCGGTGTCGACGGTGCAGACCCGGAGCCGGTCGGCGTTCGGATGCTGCTCGGCCGTCAGGATCCGGGCGATCACGTAGGGCTTGAGCGCGGCGGCCTTGTCCTCGACGCCCTCCACCTCCAGGCCGATCCGCGTGAGCGTCTCGGCGACGGTGTCGAGGGAGGCCTCGGTCTCGAGGTGGTCCTTGAGCCAGGAGAGGGTGAATTTCATGATGGACCTTCGAGAGCCCGGTATCGGCTCGACCGTCGGAGGAACAGGATCGCGGCGCCCTCACCGGGGCCGGAGGGCCGCGGCGGGGCCGGGGCGGCTCAGCCGGTGAGGCCGCCCACGAGGCTCGGCACGTCGAGCGGGCGGAAGCCGTAATGGTCGAGCCAGCGGACGTCGGCCTCGAAGAACGGGCGCAGGTCCGGCATGCCGTATTTCAGCATGGCGATGCGGTCGATGCCGACGCCGAAGGCGAAGCCCTGCACGGCGTCCGGGTCGAGCCCGCAATTGCGCAGCACGTTCGGGTGCACCATCCCGCAGCCCAGGATCTCCAGCCAGTCGTCGCCCTCGCCGAAGCGGATCTCGCCGCCCTTGCGCGAGCACTGGATGTCGACCTCCGCGGAGGGCTCGGTGAACGGGAAGAAGGACGGGCGGAAGCGCATCTTCACGCCCTCCACCTCGAAGAATGCCTTGCAGAACTCCTCCAGCACCCATTTCAGGTTGGCGATGTTGGCGCTGGTGTCGATCACCAGCCCCTCGACCTGGTGGAACATCGGCGTGTGGGTCTGGTCGGAATCGTGCCGGTAGGTCCGGCCCGGGATGATCACGCGGATCGGCGGCGTCTGCGCCCGCATGGTCCGCACCTGCACCGGCGAGGTGTGGGTGCGCAGCACCTTGCGCTGCCCGTCGCGGTCCGGGGCCAGGAAGAAGGTGTCGTGCATCTCGCGGGCCGGGTGGCCGGGCGGGAAGTTGAGCGCCGTGAAGTTCAGCTCGTCCGTCTCGATGTCCGGACCCTCGGCGACCGCGAAGCCCATGTCGGCGAAGATCGCGGTGATCTCGTCGATGACCTGGGAGATCGGGTGGATCCGGCCGCGCACCTCGGGGGCCTCGCGGACCGGCAGGGTCACGTCGACCCGCTCGGAGGCGAGGCGGGCCTCCAGGGCGGCCTCGGCGAGTTCGGTCTTGCGCGCGGTGACGGCGCCCTGGACCCGGTCGCGCAGGCCGTTGATCAGGGGCCCGCGCTCCTTGCGCTCGTCCGGCGTCATCGCGCCGAGGGTCTTCAGGAGGTCCGAGACGCTGCCCTTCTTGCCGAGCGCGGCGACGCGGACCGCGTCGAGGGCCGCCTCGTCGGCGGCCGCGCCCACCTGGGCCAGGAGGTCGCGTTCCAGGGTGTCGAGATCGGTCATCGCTGTCTTCGAGCAGGGTTGGCGGA
The DNA here is from genome assembly GCF_053345825.1 of Methylobacterium sp. C33D. NCBI lineage: Bacteria > Pseudomonadati > Pseudomonadota > Alphaproteobacteria > Hyphomicrobiales > Methylobacteriaceae > Methylobacterium > Methylobacterium sp. C33D. The sequence continues at coordinate 145,114 of NZ_JBKFAV010000003.1, read as the reverse complement.
GTCGGCCGTCGGGCCGTGCTCTCGCGCGTTGTGCGCCCGGGCGCAAGCGCGGGGCGCGGGACCTCGTAAACGACGAAGGCGCGGCTCCCTGGGGAACCGCGCCTTCCGTCCGTCTCGCCTCAGGCCTGGATCAGGCGGCCTTGGCGGTGTTCTGCGGCAGCGCGGCCTTCGCCTTCTCGACGACGGCGGCGAAGCTCGCCGGCTCGTGGATCGCGAGCTCGGACAGCGCCTTGCGGTCAACCACGATGCCGGACTTCGCCAGGCCGTCGATGAAGCGCGAGTAGGTCAGGCCGTGCTCGCGGACGGCCGCGTTGAGGCGCTGGATCCAGAGGGCGCGGAACGTGCGCTTCTTGTTCTTGCGGTCGCGGTAGGCGTACTGCAGACCCTTCTCCACCGCCTGCTTGGCGATGCGGATCGTGTTCTTGCGCCGGCCGTAATAGCCCTTGGCGGCCTTCAGAACCTTCTTGTGCTTCGCGTGACTGGTCACGCCGCGCTTGACGCGGGCCATCGGTTATCTCCTGGATTCGACGAAAGACAGTGGCAACGGGTGTCGAAGGACTTACCGCGCGTTCGGCAGGAAGTACTTCTTCACGTTGGCGGCATCGCCCTCGAACAGGGTCGTGGTGCCGCGCAGGTTGCGGATCTGCTTGGTCGTCCGCTTGATCATCCCGTGGCGCTTGCCGGCCTGGGCGTACATCACCTTGCCGGTGCCGGTGATCTTGAAGCGCTTCTTCGCGCCCGATTTCGTCTTCAACTTGGGCATTTGGCTCTCCGTTGCGCGAAAGGATCTCTGCCCGACCCGGGGGATCGGATGAGGTTCGCGCGCTGATGCTTCTGGTGGAGCAGCACGAGCCGCCACGGCAGCCCTATCGGCCGGGCGGTTCGACGCGGGGCGGCTTATGACAGAAAGCTGACGCGGCGGCAACGTCCGCCGGCCTGAGCACGAGATCGAGATCCGACGGAACGCCCCGGCGGGCTTCGGCGTATCGAGCCCGAGGACGGGGCTTCCGCGCGCGACGTCGGTGCGGGCGAGCCGGAAACGGCGCCGCAACGGCCGTCTTCCCCGTGCTGATTCGGAGGAATTCGGGGACGGCTGCCGCGCCGCACAAAACGGTGCGGGACAGCGGGAGCGCCAGGAACCATAACCTTGGCCGTCGGTTTCATTCATGTCCCGCTCAGGCCGGCAGGGTTAGACCCCCCGTCAAATTCGGCCAACCAGGAGACACTCCGTGCGCATTGCCCAGATCGCTCCGTTGTCGGAGGCCGTCCCTCCGAAGTTCTACGGCGGCACCGAGCGCGTCGTCAGCTGGATTACAGAGGAACTGGTCCGCCAGGGCCACGAAGTCACGCTGTTCGCGAGCGGCGACTCCGAGACGACTGCCAAGCTCGCGGCCTGCACGCCCGAGGGCCTGCGCCTGCTCGGGTATCGGGATCACACGGCCAGCCACCTGGCGATGCTGCATCAGGTGCACCGCCGCGCGCACGAGTTCGACATCCTGCACTTCCACATCGACCTGCTGCAGTACCCGATGTTCGAGGACCTGAACCACAAGTGCATCACCACGATGCACGGTCGCCTCGACGTGCCGGACTTCATGCCGGTCTACCGCACCTTCACGGGCATGCCGCTGGTCTCGATCTCCGACAACCAGCGCCTGCCCATGCCGCCGACCTCCAACTGGCTGGCGACGATCCATCACGGCCTTCCTGCCGAGAACTGCCCGTACTACCCGGACGCCAAGGGCGGCTACCTCGCCTTTCTCGGCCGCATCTCGCCCGAGAAGCGGCCCGACCGCGCGATCGAGATGGCGATCCGCTCCGGCACGCCCCTCAAGATCGCCGCGAAGGTCGACAAGGCCGACCAGGATTACTGGGACGAGGTCATCGAGCCGATGATCCATCACCCGCTGATCGAGTACATCGGCGAGATCAACGAGGAGCAGAAGAAGGACTTCCTCGGCAACGCCCTGGCGCTCGCCTTCCCGATCGACTGGCCGGAGCCCTTCGGCCTCGTGATGATCGAGGCGATGTCGGCCGGAACCCCGGTGATCGCGTTCCGCAACGGCTCCGTCCCGGAGGTGATCAAGGACGGCGTCGGCGGCGTGCTGTGCGAGAACATGGACGACGCCGTGGCGGCGGTCGCCAAGGTCAAGACCATGAGCCGCGCCGGCGTGCGCCGTCACTTCGAGAGCGCCTTCACCGCCGAGTGCATGGTGAAGAAGTACGTCGCCGCCTACGAGGACCTGCTCGCCCGCGGCGCCGACGTGATCAAGCTGCCGAAGTCCGGGTTCAAGCCGCAGTACGGCGAGGTCAACGGCTCGGCGCGTCCGGCGATCCCCGTCGCTGCCATGCCGGCCTGAAATCCGGCACCGGGCTTGCGAGGCGGGTCCGGCTCGGCCTAGCGTCTTAAAGGCGACTCATCCGTAGGGTGAACAAGGGCTGCTGCATCGAACGGATGCGGCAGCCCTCTCGATTCGCACCTCTCACTTGCACCCGGAGATGCCCTGCATGGCGGCGGACAACACGGCAGCGGCCCACGATGCGAAGGCCCGGACCGCGGCGAGCGTCGGAAGCGTGGCGCACGGTTTCCAGGACGCGGACGACGTCCTTCCGCCCTACCACATCGAGGCGCAGACCTCCCTCGTCGAGCGGCCGCTGCGCTCACTGAAGTTCGGCGAGGCCTTCGGCGTCCTCGATTCCTACGGCGATATTGGCGTCCAGCCCGGCCCGGAGGGGCTCTACTTCCAGGACACGCGCTACCTCTCCCGCCTGGAGGTGACGGTGGAGGGCCAGCGCCCGCTGATGCTCTCCTCGGTGATGCAGGACGACAACGGCGCGCTCAGCGTCGACATGACGACGCCGGACATCCGCATCGACGCCCACGATGAGACCTCGATCCCGCGCGAGACGGTCGCGATCGAGCGCACCAAGTTCCTGTTCCGCGGCGCCTGCTACGACCGGATCGGCCTGCGCTCCTTCGACTCGAAGCACCGCCGCCTGCGCATCGCCGTCACCTTCGACGCGGATTTCCGCGACCTTTTCGAGGTGCGCGGGACCGACCGGAAGGAGCGCGGCAAACGCGGCGTCCTGGTGGCGAGCGACCGCGAGGTGCAGTTCCGCTACGTCGGCCTGGACGAGATCGTCCGGACGACGTCGCTGCATTTCGGTCCGAAGCCCGATTCGATCGAGCCCGGCAAGGTGGTGTTCGACGTGTCGCTCCCCCCTGGTGGCCGGACCTCGCTGTTCATCCGCGTGACCTTCGAGGCGCATCGGGCCTTCACCAAGCCCCCGACGGACACGATGGTCGGCGAGGACGCCGCCGCCCGGCTCACGCTCGCGGCCAATGCCGGCGGCGCGCGGCGCGAGCCGAAAGACCTCGGCGAGGGCACGATCTTCGCCCGTGCCTACCGCGATTCGCGGCGCGACCTGCGGGCGCTGACGGCGGGCATCACCACGATCATCTCGTCGAACGATCAGTTCAACGAGGGCCTGTGCCGGGCTACGGCCGACCTCTACATGCTCGCAAGCCGCACCCCGGAGGGCATCTACCCCTTCGCCGGCATTCCCTGGTACTCCACGGTATTCGGGCGCGACGGCATCATCACGGCGATGATGGCGCTCTGGATCGACCCGAAATTCGCCCGCGGCGTGCTGCGCTACCTCGCCTCGACCCAGGCCAAGGCGGTCGACCCGGCCGCCGACGCGCAGCCCGGCAAGGTCCTGCACGAGACCCGCCGCGGCGAGATGGCGATGCTCGGCGAGGTGCCGTTCCGGCACTATTACGGCACCATCGACGGCACGCCGCTCTTCGTGATGCTGGCCTGGGAGTACTACGCGGTCACGGGCGATCTCGAGACCGTGCGCGCGATCTGGCCGGCCCTCGAACTCGCCCTCGAGTGGATGGACCGCTACGGCGATCGCGACGGCGACGGCTTCGTCGAGTACGCCCGCGACACCGACAAGGGTCTCGAGAACCAGGGCTGGAAGGACAGCCACGACTCGATCTTCCACGCCGACGGCCACCTGGCCAAGGGTCCGATCGCCCTCTGCGAGGTGCAGGGCTACGTCTACGCGGCCAAGAACGGCATGGCGAAGCTCGCGGCGCTCCTCGGGCACGATCCCATGGCCGAGCGCCTCACCCAGGAGGCAGCGAGCCTGCGCGAGCGGTTCGACGCGGCGTTCTGGAACGAGGAGATCGGCACTTACGCGCTGGCCCTCGACGGCGCGAAGAAGCAGTGCGCGGTGCGCTCCTCCAATGCCGGGCACGCCCTGTTCACCGGCATCGCCAAGCCGGAGCGGGCGGCGCGGGTCGCCGAGACGCTTCTGTGCAAGGACGGCTTCAACGGCTGGGGTGTGCGCACGATCGCCAAGGGCGAGGCGCGCTACAACCCGATGTCCTACCATAACGGCTCGATCTGGCCGCACGACAACGCGCTGATCGCGATGGGTCTGGCGCGCTACGACCGCAAGCACGAGGCCGCGCGCATCTTCCAGGGGATGTTCGACACCTCGCTCTACCAGGACCAGAAGCGGCTGCCGGAGCTGTTCTGCGGCTTCATGCGCCGCAAGCAGCGCGGCCCGGTCTCGTACCCGGTCGCCTGCAGCCCGCAGGCCTGGGCGGCGGCGGCGCCGTTCGCGTTCCTGGCGGCTTGCCTCGGCCTCGAACTCGACCACGAGCGCAACCGCGTCCGGCTCAAGAACCCGATCCTGCCGGGCTTCCTCGACGGGGTGACCCTCTACAACGTCAAGCTCGGCGGCTCGCGCCTGGACATCCGGTTCCAGCGCTACGACGACGACGTCACCGTCTCGGTGCAGCGCCGCCACGGCGACGTGCAGGTGGTCGTCACCAAGTAGGACCCGGGAAGGGAGTTCCGGGGCGGCCCGCTTCGGGTTAAGCGGGCCGCGCGGCCCGTCGCGCCGCCGAGGACGGATCCATGCCGGCTGACCACCACGCCCCCGACGCGGCCCTGCGCCTCGCGCAGGACCTGATCCGGTGCCCGTCCGTGACGCCGGAGGATCGGGGCGCCCTCGACGTGGTCGCCGACACGCTCCGGCCGGCCGGCTTCGCGGTCGAGCGGCCGGTCTTCTCCGAGCCCGGCTACCCCGACACGCCGAACCTCTACGCCCGCGTCGGGCAGGGCGGTCCGTGCCTCGTCTTCGCCGGCCACACCGACGTGGTGCCGGAAGGCGAGGGTGCGTGGCGGCACGATCCCTTCGCGGGCACCGTGGCCGACGGCATGCTGTACGGCCGCGGCGCCGCCGACATGAAGGGTGGCGTCGCCTGCATGCTGGCGGCGACGCTCGCCTTCCTCGACCGGCGCGGGGCCGAATTCGGCGGCTCCATCGCGTTCCTGATCACCGGCGACGAGGAGGGTCCGGCGGTCAACGGCACCGTGAAACTCCTCGACTGGGCGCGGCGCCGGGGTGAGCGGTTCGACCACTGCGTCCTCGGGGAGCCGACCAATCCAGGCCGGCTCGGCGAGATGATCAAGATCGGCCGGCGCGGGTCGCTGACCGGCAAACTCACCGTGCTCGGCCGCCAGGGCCACGTCGCCTACCCGCACAAGGCCGAGAATCCGATCCCGGGCCTGCTGCGCCTCGCCTCGGCGCTGGTCGCCGAGCCGCTGGATCGCGGGACGGCGCATTTCGACGCCTCGAACCTCGAATTCACCACGATCGACGTCGGCAACCCCGCCACCAACGTGATCCCCGCGACCGCGCGGGCGACCTTCAACATCCGCTTCAACGACGACTGGACGGCCGAGAGCCTCGGCGCCGAGATCCGCCGGCGCCTGGAGCAGGCGGCCGGGAACGCGGTGCGCTTCAGCCTCGACCTGCAGCCCTCGAACGCGCCGGCTTTCCTGACGCGGCCGGACGCCTTCGTGACGCTCGTCGCGGAGGCGATCCGGGCCGAGACCGGCCTCACCCCGACGCTCTCCACGACGGGCGGCACGTCGGATGCCCGCTTCATCAAGGATGCCTGCCCGGTGATCGAGTTCGGCCTCGTCGGCGAGACCATGCACCAGACCGACGAGTGCGTGGCGGTCGCCGATCTGGAGCGGCTGACGGCGATCTACGGGCGCGTGCTCGACGCCTACTTCCCCAGATCGTAGTCGACGCCCACGAAGGTCAGCCCGGCGGCCGGGGCCAGCGGCCCGCACCGGCGCTTGTCGCCCGAGGCGAGGATCTCGGCGACGTCATCTGCCGAGAGGCGGCGGCTGCCGGCGAGCATCAGCGTGCCGACCATCGCCCGGACCTGATGGTGCAGGAACGAGCGCGCCGACGTCGCGACCACGATCTCGTCGTGGAGCGCCATCGGCGCGCGGGCCACGTCGAGCTGCTCCAGCGTGCGGATCGGGCTGTTCGCCTGGCACTCGGCGGCCCGGAAGGCCGAGAAGTCGTGGCGGCCGACGAGGCGCTGGGCGGCTTCGTGCATCAGGTCTGCGTCGAGGAGCCACGGCACCTGCCAGACATGGGCCCGCGTCAGCGCGGCGGGGCTGCGCCGGTTGAGGATGCGGTAGCGGTAGTGCCGGCGGATCGCCGAGTGGCGGGCGTCGAAGCTCTCCGGCACGATCTCGGCGGACAGGATCGCCACCGGCTGCGGCCGCAGATGGGCGTTCAGGGCGTCCCGCACCGTGTCGGTCCGCCAGTCCTTGGCGAGGTCGAGATGGGCGACCTGATGGATCGCGTGCACGCCGGCATCGGTCCGGCCCGCGCAGGTGAGCCGGGCGTCCTCGCCGGAGAAGCGCGTGACCGCCGCCTCGATCGCGCCCTGGACCGTGGGATCGTCCGCCTGCCGCTGCCAGCCGCAGAACGGACCGCCGTCGTACTCGATGACGAGCTTGTAGCGGGGCATCAGCCGAGGCTGGCGCCGGGCGCCAGCCGCGCGCCGCGGACGAACTCGGCCCCGCTCGCGCTTCCGCCCTTCCCGGCGCGGCGCAGCTCCAAGAGGCGTACGGCACCGCTGCCGCAGGCGACCGTACCGTCGGAATCGCGCAGCGTCCCCGGCGCGCCCGAACCCTCTGCCGGAGCGGCGCGGAGCACCTTCACGCGCTCGGGCCCCTTGCCGAGATCGACCTCGAAGAAGGCGCCGGGGAACGGCGACAGCCCGTTGATCCGGTTGGCGACCTCAGCCGCCGGCCGCGACCAGTCGATCCGGGCCTCGTCGTTGGTGATCTTGTGGGCGTAGACGACGCCGTCCTCCGGCTGCGGCGCGAAGGTCAGCGTGCCCGCCGCGAGCGCCGCGAGGGCGCGCGCCATCAGGTCGGCGCCGAGCGGCATGAGCGCGTCGTGAAGGGCGCCCGCGGTCATGCCCGGGGCGATCGGCAGCCGGGCCTCGAGCGCCACGGGACCGGTGTCGAGGCCCGCCTCCATCCGCATGACGCCGACGCCGCTCTCGGCGTCGCCCGCCATCACGGCGCGCTGGATCGGCGCCGCGCCGCGCCAGCGCGGCAGCAGGGATCCGTGCAGGTTGAGGCAACCGTGCTTCGGCGCGTCGAGGATCGCCTGCGGCAGCAGCATCCCGTAGGCGACCACCACGGCGACGTCGGCCCGGTGCGCCGCGAAAGTTTCGGCGGCCTCGGGTGTGCGGAGCGTCGACGGCGTCAGGACCGGCACGCCGAGCGCGTCGGCGAGCGCGTGGACCGGGGAGGGGCGCAGGCTCATGCCGCGGCCGGCCTTCGCGGGAGCGCGGGTGTAGACCGCCGCGATCTCGTGCCCGTCCCGCGCGAGCCGCGCCAGCGTCGGCACCGCGAAGTCGGGCGTGCCCATGAAGACGACGCGCATGGCCGGATCAGGCCGCGTCGCGCTTGGCCGCCTTGGTGAACTTCTTGATCACCCGGTCGCGCTTCAGCTTCGACAGGTGGTCGATGAACAGCACGCCGTTGAGATGGTCGATCTCGTGCTGGATGCAGGTCGAGAGCAGGCCGTCGGCCTCGATCTCCCGCTCCGTGCCGTCGAGGTCGCGGAACTTCACGCGCACCCGGTCCGGCCGCTCGACCTCGGCATAGTAGTCCGGGATCGACAGGCAGCCCTCGTCGTAGACGCGCTTCTCCTCCGACGACCAGACGATCTCGGGATTGATGAAGACCCGCGCGTCGCGGACGCCTTCCTCCTTGGATGTGTCGATCGTCACGACGCGCTTGGCGACGCCGATCTGGATCGCCGCCAGCCCGACGCCGGGTGCGTCGTACATCGTCTCGAACATGTCGGCGACGAGGGTCCGGATCTCGGCGGTGATCGGCCCGACCGGCTCGGAGCCCAGGCGCAGGACGGGATCGGGGAGGATGACGAGCGGGCGGATGGTCATGGCGGGAACCGGCAGGGAAGGCGCCGGGACGGGTCCGGGCTCACTGTCGCATAGGATGCGGCCGAGGACCGGTCAAATACCGGTTCGCTGCCTGTCGCCGACCCTCAGAATGCCGTCCGGCTGCGGATCGCCGCCGAGAGCGTGCCTTCGTCGAGGTAGTCGAGCTCGCCGCCGACCGGCACGCCGTGGGCGAGGCGCGTGACCTTCACGTCGCAGTGCCGGATCGACTCGGTGACGTAGTGGGCGGTGGTCTGGCCGTCGACGGTGGCGTTGAGCGCCAGGATGACCTCGCTGACCTCGGGCCGTGCCACGCGCTCCACCAAGCTCGCGAGGTTCAGGTGCTCCGGGCGCACGCCGTCGAGCGCCGACAGGACGCCGCCGAGCACGTGGTAGCGCGCCTTGACGGCTCCGGAGCGTTCCAGGGCCCAGAGGTCGGACACGTCTTCCACCACCACGAGCGTCGTCGGGTCGCGCTCGGCGTCGCGGCAGATCGTGCACGGGTCCGAGGTGTCGACGTTTCCGCAGCTCGTGCACACGATGATGCGGTCGGCCGCCACGCGCATCGCGTCGGCCAGGGGCCCGAGCAGCGTGTCGCGCTTCTTGATGAGCTGCAGGGCGGCGCGCCGCGCCGAGCGCGGTCCGAGGCCCGGCATGCGGGCGAGGAGCTGGATCAGGCGCTCGATCTCGGGGCCGGCGACGGCTTGGGGCATCGTACCTCTGGGACGAGGAAGGGATTGCGGACCCGGACGGGCATAGACGGCGCCGGGCGCCGCGCAAGGGTCCGTGCGCGGGCGAGCACCCGCGTATGTGGTATATGGGTATTCTGAAGCCGCTTCACCGGTGGCATTATGCTGCGCGGCGGATGCAACTGCTTACAGACCCCGGTTCCTGAGTCCACGACTGTGGTCTAACCTGTTTGTACATGTTGCGGGCTCCTGGCGGGGCCCATTATGACAGCGAAGCTTCGCCGCCTACTCGCGAGTGGGACGGAAAGCTGCCGGGAACGGAGATCCTGCGTGCGGCGGTCCTGTACGACCGCACGGACGTCTCCCGGGCAAACCCGGACGGCGTTGCCGTCCGGCTCAGTCGCGTCGACGGTCGAACAGGGGCCCGGGAGATACGATCTTGACCAATATCGGTGATCACAACGCGGCCCACGGCGCCGAGGCGGCAGGCTTCCGCGACCTCAAGGCCGTCCACTGGAATTTCGAGGCGCCGCGCCTCTACGAGGAGGCTCTGTCCCGCAAGGAGGCCCAGCTCGCCCGCGGCGGCGCCCTCGTCGCCACCACCGGCAGCCATACCGGTCGCTCGCCCAAGGACAAGTTCGTGGTCCGCGATGCCGGCACCGAGAACGAGGTCTGGTGGGACAACAACGGCGCCATCACGCCAGAGCAGTTCGAGACCCTGCGCCAGGACTTCTTGAAGCACGCTGAGGGCAAGGAGCTGTTCGCCCAGGACCTCTACGGCGGCGCCGATCCGGCCTACCGGGTCAAGGCGCGGGTGTTCACCGAGTTCGCGTGGCATTCGCTGTTCATCCGCAACCTGCTGATCCGGCCGGACCGATCCGAGATCGCGTCCTACGTGCCGGACATGACGATCATCGACCTGCCGAGCTTCCAGGCGGACCCCGCCCGGCACGGCTGCCGGTCGAAGACCGTGATCGCCATCGACTTCTCGAAGAAGCTCGTGCTGATCGGCGGCTCCGCCTACGCGGGCGAGATGAAGAAGTCGGTCTTCACCTACCTGAACTACATCCTGCCCGGACAGGGCGTGATGCCGATGCACTGCTCGGCCAACGCGGCGCTGGACGCCGAGGGCGGCTCGGCGATCTTCTTCGGCCTCTCGGGCACCGGCAAGACGACACTGTCGAACGACAGCTCCCGCCAGCTGCTCGGCGACGACGAGCACGGCTGGTCGAATTCCGGGATCTTCAACTTCGAGGGGGGCTGCTACGCCAAGACCATCCGCCTCTCGCGCAACGCCGAGCCGGAGATCTACGCCACCACCGAGCGCTTCGGCACGGTGATGGAGAACGTGATCATCGATCCGGTCACCCGCGCGCCGGACTTCGACGACGCGTCGCTCACCGAGAACACCCGCTGCGCCTACCCGCTGGACTTCATCGCCAACGCGAGCGCCACCGGCCGGGCCGGGCATCCCAAGAACATCGTGATGCTGACCTGCGACGCCTTCGGGGTGATGCCGCCGATCGCCAAGCTCACCGGCGCCGAGGCGATGTACCACTTCCTCTCGGGCTACACCGCCAAGGTGGCCGGAACGGAGCGCGGCCTGACCGGACCGGAGGCAACCTTCTCGACCTGTTTCGGCGCGCCGTTCATGCCGCGGCATCCGAGCACCTATGGCAACCTGCTGCGCGACCTCATCGCCAAGCACAGCGTGGATTGCTGGCTGGTCAACACGGGCTGGACCGGCGGCGGTGTCGGCACCGGCCGGCGCATGCCGATCCGCGTGACGCGCCGCCTGCTGAGCGCCGCCCTCGACGGCTCGCTGGCGCAGGCCGAATTCCGCCGCGACCCGTATTTCGGCTTCGCCGTGCCGGTCTCGGTTCCGGGCGTCGAGCCGCACATCCTGACCCCGGTCAAGACCTGGGCCAACAAGGGTGCCTTCGTCGAGACGGCGGCGCGGCTGGTGAAGATGTTCGACGACAACTTCAAGCGGTTCGAGGACCATGTCGACGCCGACGTGCGCGCCGCCGGGCCGACCGCTCAGGCGATCGCGGCGTAAACCGAGAGCGGGCGGCCCGCGGGGCCGCCCCAGTCGTCTTTGCGAGCGGAGCGAAGCAATCCAGTTGCGCCACGCTTGCGAGCGTCGCGCTGCCCTGGGTTGCTTCGCACCGCTCGCGAGGACGGTTCGGACGTCTCGTCCGAGCGGATTCCTAGAACGGCAGCTTCATGCCCGGCGGCAGGGGCAGGCCCTTGGTCAGCTCGGCCATGCGCTCCTGCATGGTCGCTTCCGCCTTGCCGCGGGCGTCGTTGCAGGCCGCCACGATCAGGTCCTCCAGGATCTCGCGCTCGTCCGCCACCATCAGGGACGGGTCGATGCTGACGCCCTTCATCTGACCCTTGGCGGACATGGTGACCCGGACCGAGCCGCCGCCGGACGCGCCGGTCACCTCGATCGCGTCCATCTCGGACTGCAGGTTGGCCATCTTCTCCTGCATGGCCTGAGCCTGCTTCATGATGCCCATCAGGTCGCGCATGCGGCTCTCTTTCCGTTTCCTCGTCTGATCTGGGTATCGCGCGGCCCGTGCGCCACCGCGCGTCAGGCGTCGTCGTCCTCGACCTCGCCGACCCGCGCGGCATCGCCTTCCCCGAGGATCTCCTGCTCGGCGGAGGGCAGGGCCTCGGAGACGGTCTCGCGCACGTCGACGATCTCGGCCCCGGGGAAGCGCGTCAGCACCTCCCGCACGAAGGGATCCGCGGCGGCGTTCTCCCGGCGGGTCTCGGTGGCGGCGCGGGCGGCCGCGTCGAGGGTCGGGGCGCCCTCGTCCTTCGACAGGGCCACCACCCAGCGCCGCCCGGTCCAGCGCTCGATGGCGGCGGCGATGTCGTTGGCGAGGCTCGCCCGGCCGCCGGAGGCGAGGCGGAACTCGATCCGGCCTTCCTCGAAGCGCACCAGGTGGACGTCGCGCTCCAGAGCGGTCCGCAGCAGGATGTCCCGGTTGGCGTCGGCTAGCGCGATCAGGTCCTCGTACCGTCCGAGGCGGGGTGTCGGTGGTGCCACCGGCGCCGGTCTCGGCGCCGGCGCACCGACGGGCGCGTTCACGGCGACGGGCGCGGGGGCGCCCGGGGCGGCCTCCGGGGCGGCCGTACGGGGTGCAGCGGCGAGGGCCGCGGAGCCGCCGCCGCGCAGGTCGGGGATCGGCGGCAGCGGCGGCCGGGCCGACAGGGACGGCGGTTCGTCCGCGGGCGCGGCGGCCGCCTCCGCCCGCAACTGGCGCAGGGCCTCGTCGGGTGTCGGCAGATCGGCCGCGTAGGCGAGACGCACGATCGCCATCTCGGCCGCCGCCAGCGGCCGGGGCGCCGCCTGAACCTCGGGAATCGCCTTGAGCAGGATCTGCCACGCCCGCGACAGGGCGCGGATCGTGAGCTTCTCGGCGAACGCGGCCCCGCGGACGCGCTCGGTCTCGCTGAGCGTCGGGTCCGCGGCCGCCTCCGGCACCACCTTGAGCCGGGTGACGAGATGCGTGAAGGCCGCGAGATCCGAGAGCACCACAGACGGGTCCGCGCCGGAATCGTACTGGGCCCGCAATTCCGCGAAGGCGGCCGGGACCGACCCGCGCATCACCGCCTCGAACAGATCGAGGATGCGGGCGCGATCGGCCAGGCCCAGCATGTCGCGCACGCTCTGCGCGGTGATCGTCCCGGCGCCGTGGGCGATCGCCTGGTCGAGCAGCGAGAGCGCGTCGCGCACCGACCCCTCCGCGGCTCGCACGATCGCGCCGAGTGCCTCGTCCTCGACGGTGACGCCCTCGGCGGCGCAGACCTTCGCGAGATGGGCGTGCAGGGTCGGCGCCTCGACACGGCGCAGGTCGAACCGCTGGCAGCGCGACAGGATCGTCACCGGGACCTTGCGGATCTCCGTGGTGGCGAACACGAACTTCGCGTGCGGCGGCGGCTCCTCCAGCGTTTTCAGGAAGGCGTTGAACGCCTTCTCGGAGAGCATGTGGACCTCGTCGACGATGTAGACCTTGTAGCGCGCCGAGACCGGCCCGTAGCGGATGCCGTCGATGATCGCCCGGACGTCGTCGATGCCGGTATGCGAGGCGGCGTCCATCTCCAGCACGTCCATGTGCCGGGATTCCATGATCGCCGCGCAGTGGAGGCCGAGTTCCGGCATCGACACGGTCGGGCCGGTGTCCGGCTGGCCGGCGCGGGCGTAGTTGAGGCCGCGGGCCAGGATCCGGGCCGTGGTGGTCTTGCCGACCCCGCGGACGCCGGTGAGCATCCAGGCCTGCGGGATGCGGTTGGCCGCGAACCCGTTCGCGAGGGTCCGCACCATCGCGTCCTGGCCGATCAGGTCGCCGAAATTGGTGGGGCGGTACTTGCGCGCGAGCACCCGGTACGGCGTCGCCGCGGCGGGGGGCGCTGGAAACCCGGGCAGGCCCGGCTCGTCGTCAGGCGTGCCGGTCGTAGCGTCCATGCCGTGTCTGGGTCTGGCTGCCGCGCGCCGTGAGATAAGGTGGGAGGCTGGACGAAGACCCGCTCGGTCTCGTTAGGGCTGCTTCCTTCCGGACCTGACCCGGTTGGCGAGTGAAACGTCCCTCGCCAACCCCCCGCCGGCTATATGGCCGGGCCTCGCTCCGAACGCAAGCGCCGCGATCTCGCGCTGCGACTCGGCACTGCGACTCGGCACTGCCCCTCTGCGTCGCCTACTCGGCCTCGCGCTTGACGATCGCCAGGGTCTTCGGATCGAGCTTGAGGTCGAACTGCTTGCCGCTCGCGTCGATCGCGTCGTCGACCTCGATCATGCCGTCGTCGAGCTCGATCTCCTTCCACTTGGTGAAGCCCTCCTGTTTCAGCATGGCTTCGACCTTCGCCTGCTGGTCGGGCGGGAGCTTCTCGTCGGCGCGGGCGGAGAGGCTGGTGCCGGCGAGCAGGGTCAGGGCGAGAAGGGTGGTGGTCAGGCGCATGGCTGTCTCCGCTCCGGCCATTGTGTCCGGCTGTGAACAGGCCGGCGGCAGCGGAGTTCCATCGCGGCCATGCCCTTGAGCCGCCCCCGGATCTGCCGCACATCTTGGCCCTACGGAACGCGGCGGCGAGGATTTGGCACCGATGGTCACGCGCGTCGCCACCGTGGCCTTCGAGGGCATCGAGGCGCGGGCGGTGGACGTGCAGGTCCAGATCGTCCCGGGCTCGGTGGTGTTCACCGTCGTGGGTCTGCCCGACAAGGCGGTGGCGGAATCGCGCGAGCGTGTCCGCGGCGCGCTGATCGCCTCCGGGCTGGCGCTGCCGGCCAAGCGCATCACGGTGAATCTCGCACCGGCGGATCTTCCCAAGGAGGGTTCGCACTTCGACCTGCCGATCGCGCTCGGTGTCATGGCGGCGATCGGCGCGATCCCGGCCGACGCGCTCGCCGGCTACTGCGTGCTCGGCGAACTCGCCCTCGACGGCAGCATCACCGCGGTCAGCGGCGTGCTGCCGGCAGCCATGGCGGCCGGTGCCCGGGGGCTCGGGCTCATCTGCCCGGCCGCCACCGGACCGGAGGCGGCCTGGGCCGGGGGCGATCTCGACGTGCTCGCGCCGCGCTCGCTGATCCAGCTCGCCAACCACTTCAAGGGCAGCCAGGTCATGGCGCGGCCGGAGCCCGCCGTCGCCGTGCCGGCCGGACCCCTGCCCGACCTCGCCGACATCCGGGGTCAGGAGGGCGCCAAGCGCGCCCTGGAGATCGCCGCGGCCGGCGGCCACAACCTCCTGATGAACGGTCCGCCGGGCTCGGGCAAATCCATGCTCGCGGCCCGTCTTCCGTCGATCCTCCCGCCGCTGACGCCGCGCGAGCTCCTCGACATCTCCATGATCCAGTCGGTTGCGGGCGCGCTGAAGGACGGGGCCCTCTCCGACCGGCGGCCGTTCCGGCAGCCGCACCATTCCGCCTCGATGGCGGCGCTCGTCGGTGGCGGTCTCGGGGCGCGACCGGGCGAGGTCTCCCTCGCCCATGGCGGGGTGCTGTTCCTGGACGAGCTGCCCGAGTTCGCCCCGCAGGTGCTCGACTCCTTGCGCCAGCCGATGGAATCCGGGGTCGTGATGATCGCCCGGGCCAACCACCGCGTCACCTACCCGGCGCGCTTCCAGCTGGTCGCCGCGATGAACCCCTGCCGCTGCGGCCAGGGTCTCGAGCCGGGCTACGCCTGCCGGCGCGGGCCGAACGCGCGCTGCATGGCGCAGTACCAGGGGCGGATCTCCGGCCCGATGCTCGACCGCATCGACCTGCGCGTCGAGGTGCCGGCCGTGACCGCCGTCGACCTGATCCTGCCGGCACCCGCCGAGGGCTCCGCCGAGGCCGCCGCGCGGGTGTCGGCGGCCCGCGCGCTCCAGGGCGCGCGCTACGCCGCGCGCGGCCTGCCGGATTCCACCACCAACGCGACCTGTCCGGCGACGCTGATCTCGGACGTCGCGAGCCCCGACGCCGACGGGACGGCGCTGATCCGCCAGGCGGCCGAGAGCATGCGCCTCTCCGCCCGCGGCTTTCACCGGACGCTGCGCGTCGCCCGAACCCTGGCCGATCTCGACGGCGAGGCGCAGGTTCGACGGCTCCATCTCGCGGAGGCGCTCTCGTACCGGGGCCGCGGCGACGGCGCGGCGGCGGCCGCGTGAGTAGCGGCCCGCGCGGCCCGGCCGACCTGACGGTCTCGATCGGCCAGCACAGCAGCGCCGGCCGCAAGGCGGCCAACCAGGATTTCAACGGCGCGCTGGTCCCGGTTCAGCCGGCCCTCGGCCTGAAGGGCATCGCGGTCGCGCTGGCCGACGGGATCAGCAGCAGCGCGGCCGGGGCCGCGGCGAGCGAGACCGCGGTCAAGAGCTTCCTCAGCGACTACTACGCCACGCCCGACACGTGGTCGGTGAAGACCTCGGCGCAGCGCGTGATCGCGGCGACCAATTCCTGGCTGTTCGCCGAGACGCGGCGCGGCATCGACCCGAACGACCTCGACCGGGGCCACGTCACGACCTTCGACGCCCTCGTGCTGAAAGCGCGCGCGGCCCATCTCTTCCACGTCGGCGATGCCCGGATCTGGCGCGTCTCCGGAAAGTCCCTGGAGCAGCTCACCGAGGACCACCGCGTCGTGGTCTCCGCTGCGGAATCCTATCTCGGCCGGGCCCTCGGGGCGCAGGCCCGCCTGGAGATCGACTACCACGCCGTCGGCATCGCGGCGGGCGACACCTTCGTGCTGACGACCGATGGCGTGCACGAGCATGTCCGGCCCCGCGACATGGTCGCGGCGATCGCGGCGGCCGAGACCCTGGACGGCGCCGCGCGGGCGATCGTGGAGACGGCCCTGGCGGCCGGCAGCCCGGACAACCTGACGATCCAGATCGTGCGGGTCGAGGCGGTGCCGGAGGGTGAGCCGGCCGACCTGCTCGGCGAGGCCGAGGGGCTGGACCCGGCGCCGCTCCTCGACCCGCCCGCGGAACTCGACGGATTCCGACTGCTGCGGATCCTGCATTCCGGTCCCCGCAGCCGCGTCTACCTGGCGGTGGAGGCGGAGACCGGTGCCCAGGTCGCCTTGAAGGTGCTGTCCCTCGACCTCCGGGACGACCCGGCGCAGCGGAAGCGCTTCGTCATGGAGGAGTGGATCGCGCGGCGGATCGACAATCCCCACGTGCTCAAGGCCCATCCCCAAGCCGGCCCCCGCAGCCACCTCTACACGGTGATGCGCTACGTCGAGGGCCAGACCCTGAGCCAGTGGATGCGCGACAACGCGGCGCCCGAACTGGAGGTTGTGCGGGGGCTGGTCGAGCAGATCGCGCGGGGCGTGCAGGCCTTCCACCGGCGGGAGATGGTCCACCAGGACATGCGGCCCGACAACGTCCTGATCGACGCGACCGGGACTGTCCAGATCATCGATTTCGGCGCGACCCAGGTCGCCGGGGTCGTCGAGGGCGACCCGCGGATCGACCCGACGGAGATCCTCGGCACGGTTCAGTACACGGCGCCGGAGTGCTTCCTCGGCGCCCCGGGGACCGCCCAGTCGGACGTCTTCGCGGTCGGCGTGATGACCTACCAGATGCTCACGGGGCGCTTGCCCTACGGCGACGCAGTGCCCCGGGCGCGGACGCGTGCGGCGCAGCGGCGGTTGCGCTACGCCTCGGCGCGAACGGTGCGCCCGCTGCTGCCGGTCTGGGTCGACGGGGCGCTGTGCAGGGCCGTCCATCCCGATCCGCAGCGGCGCTACGCGGCGGTCTCGGCCTTCGTCCACGACCTGCGCCACCCCAACCCGGCCTTCACGGAGGGCCGGCGGGCGTCGCTGCTGGAGCGCGACCCGCTGCTGTTCTGGCGCCTGCTGTCGCTTTTGCTCGGCCTCGTCGCACTGGTGCTGGCGGCGATCCTGATCGCCGGCCCGCGGCGGTGAGCTCCGGCGGCGGTCTCAGGGATCCAGTTCGGGATAGCGGCGGAAGATGCCGTCCTCGTTGAACGGGACCCGGCGCGGGCTGGCGAGGTAGGCGGAGAGCCGCGGGCGCTGCGCGACCCTGTCATGGAGCCGCGCCACCTGCGGGCTTCTCCGGAGGGCCGCGGCGGTGGCTCTGGGAAAGGCGTAGAGCAGGCCGTCGACGAGCTGGAACAGCGACAGGTCGGCGTAGCAGAGGTCGGCACCGACGAGCCGGCCGCCGCCGTTGGCCGTCAGCACGCGCTCGAAGTAGCCGAGATATCTGGGGATGCGCTCGCTGCGGCACTCGGCCGCCCGCCGCAGCGCCTCGGGCTTCTGATCCGCGTAGTACAGGCCGACACCGACGGGATGGTGCGTGTCGTGGGCCTCGTCGACCGCGTCCGCGACGGTGAGCTGGAGCTGGTGGGTCCAGATCCGGTCGCGTTCCGACGCGCCGACGAGGCCGAGGCGCGGCCCGAGATAGAGCAGGATCGCGGCGCTCTGCCCGACGACGACGTCGCCGTCGCGCAGGAAGGGCGGGGCCAGGGGAGGCCTCGGCTCGCCCGGGTCTGACAGGCGGTCGAGCATCGGTCCGATGCCGCCGGCCTCGTCGTCCCGGCGGGCGACGTCGACGTAGTCGGCGCCGGCTTCCTCGAGAGCGAGGCGGACGAACTCGCCGCGCCCCTGGATCATCGGCCAGTAATGGAGCTCGTAGGGCATCGACGCCTCCGGGTCGGGGAAGGCGCGGCGAGCCCGGTCGGTTCCCGCTCAGTTGCTCTCGGCGGGCTCCTCGGCCGAGGCCTTCTCGACCGGCGGCTCGGCGCTGGCGACGGCCTTGCGGGCGAACATCGGCTGGAGGCGCTCGGCGAGCTGCTGGTCCAGGTGCTTGACGTAGGCGCCCTTGAAGTAGCGCTCGCCGGTCTTCGCACCGTAGAGACTGTCGTGGGCCTGGATCATCGCGGCGACCTCCGGGCGGCACAGGAAGCCCGTGATGCCGACGGCCTCGTACCACCGCCCGGCGCGCGCCTCGGCGGTCGCCTTCGGATTCGACAGCACCGTGTCGGCGAAGCACGCGGTGGCGGCCTGCCGCAGCGGCGCCAGCACCTTCTCGGCCTCCGCCGCGTTCACCTTCGGGGCGACCGGGTGCCGGTGAGGACGCGCCTCGGCGGCCGAGACGAGCGCGAGGACGGCGCAGGTGGCGAGGATCGAAGTCTTCATACGGGCGGCCTCGTCGGGTGTCCGAACCGCGTTCAGCTCTCGCTCATGATTGCGTCGGGATCGGGGCTGGCGGCCCGGTCCGGCTGCCCGATTGAGGGCAAGATCCCGACCGTTTCACGACGGCCACAGCCCGGCTCAGCCGCGCCGCTCCGCGTTCCAGTGTCCCCGGCAGGCGAGGGCCCCGGACGCGACCCAGGTTCCGGTCCCGAACCCGTCCGGGCCCAGGCGTCCGCGCACGTCGGCGGTGGCAGCGCCGTTCGAGATCGTGCCGCGGATCGCGCCGTTCCTGGCGACGCCGCCCTCGACCGTGAAGGCGGTCCCGATGAAGCGCGCCCGTCCGCGCTCGATCCGCACCGGGTAGCGATAGGCGCGGTCGCAGGTCCCCGTCTCGGTGATGATCTCGACGCTCCAGGTGCCGTCGAACCGGTTGGGCGGGGTGGCCGGGCGCGACGCGGCCGCGGCGGGAAGCGCGGTGGCGGGAAGCGTGGCGGCGAGGAGCAGGGCGACGGCGGGGCGGGGCGTCATGCGGATCCGGGATGCGGAGGGCTTCGGAGCGTCCTGCGCCCCGTCAGCGCGGCGGCGGCGCCCGCATGGCCGCACGGAGCGCCGCGTTGAGGAGGTCGAGCAGGTCGCAGCCGACATGCAGGAAGGCGGCCACGCCCGCCTGCTTGAGGGGCTCGGCCAGCTCCGTCGGTTTCCCGGCGAGGTAGACCGGTCCGGCGCCGGCCCTCGTGAGCGCCTCGGCGGTCGCGACCGCGCGCTCGGCGTAGATCCCGTCGGTGGAGCAGATGCAGGCGAGGCTGGCGCCGGATTCCCGGAACGCCCGCGCGGCCGCCTCGGCGTCGGGGAAGCCCTCGTTCGACAGCGCCTCGAGACCGCCGGCCGCGAAGGCGTTGGCCGCGAAGGTCGCCCGGGCATTGAAGGCCGCCACCGGGCCGAGATTGGCCAGGAACACGACCGGCCTGCGCCCTGTCTTGGCGAGGAAGGCGTCCGAGGCGTCGCGCAGGGCCTCGTAGGGCTCGGCGAGGCGCTGGGACGGCAGCGCGTCGCAGGCGACCGCCGCGCCCGCGCCGAAATTGGATCCGGGCACCGCCGCGACGGGCGGCACGTCGAGCACCGTGACCGGCTTCTCGGGAAGGTTCGGGAACTCGCTCGCACCGGTGAGCGGCTCGCGGCGGGTCGCCACCGCCTTCGCGCGGGCCTCGCGGGTCACCTCGATCCGCCGCTGCAGCTTGCCGACGCTGAGCGAGGCGACGATGCCGCCCTCGGCCTCGATCGCCTGGAACGCCGCCCAGCCCGCCTCGGCGAGCTCGGCCGTCAGGACCTCGAAGCCGCCGGCACCGGCGGCGGGGTCGCTGACCCGCGCGAGGTGCGATTCCTCGATGAGCACGATCTGGCTGTTGCGCGCCACGCGCCGGGCGAAGGCGTCGGGCAGGCCGAGGGCCTGCGTGTAGGGCAGGACCGCGACGCTGTCGGCGCCGCCCATGCCGGCCGAGGCCGCCGCCATGCCGGTCCGGAGGATGTTCACGAACGGGTCCCGCTTGGTCATCATCCGCCACGCGGTCTCGGCGTGGAGCCGCAGCGGCTTCGGATCGAGGCCGCAGGCCTGCTCGACCCGCGCCCAGAGGCGCCGCATCGCGCGGAATTTCGCCACGGTCACGAACTCGTCGGCATCGGCCGCCAGCAGCACGGCGACGCGGTCGCGGGCGCTCGCGAGATCGTGACCGGCCGCTTCCAGGGCGCGCAGGTAGGCGACGGCGGTGGCGAGCACCGCGCCGAGTTCAGCCGCCTCGCCGGCGCCGCCCTCGTGGTAGGGCCGGCCGTCGGCCAGGAAGGCCCGACCGCGGAAACCCGCGGCCTCGAGCTCGGCCACGGCCTCGGCGAGGCGGGGGGCGATGTCGGTCCAGACGGCCCCGAGGCCGCCGGTGGCCGCCAGGATGCCGACCGGGTCAAGCCCCAGATCAACGTCGTACGTCGAGAGATCCTCGCCGCGGCGCTCCGCCAGCGCCCTGACCAGCCGGGCCACCTCCAGGCCGCGGCCCCCGGCGTCGATCCGCAGGCCGATCAGCGGCAGCATCACACCCTTCAGCGCGGCGTCGAACGCCTCGACGCTCGCCGCCGTCAGGCCGAAGCCGCGGGCGCCCGGCGCGCCCGCGAAGGCGAGCACGAGGGCGTCGGCGCCGCCTTCCAGGTCGGTCAGCGCCTGCGTGTTGGCCAAGGCGAGGTCGGGATGGTCGACACGCTGGGCGATCCGCCAGGGTCCGGGCTCGCGCACCGGCTGCGCTACCGGCTCGGCCGGTCCGTAGAGCGGCTCGATCCGGAGGCCGTCGGCCGTGCGCGACACCAGCCGCTTCTCGAAATCGGCCCCCTTCAGGACGCCCTCGACGAGGCCGAGCCAGCGTGCGCGGTCTGCGGGCTCGAAGAGGTCGGCGAGCGGTCTGTCTTCCATCGGTGCGTCCCAGGGCGCGGCGTCTGCTGCACCGCTTTCACGCGTTTGCCTCGCACGCCGCTCCGCCGCTGGCAATCGCCCGATGGTTCAGGAAACCTCAAGCCGCGGATCACCGAATTTTGAGCGACGCGACCATGGCGACGCGAAGGGCGCCCCCCGTCAGCCGAGGATGATCAGGCCGGCGAAGCCGAGGGCGCCGACGATGATCCGCCACCACGCGAACAGCCAGAAGCCGTGGCGGGAAACGTAGTCGAGGAGAACCCGCACCACGAACAGCGCCGAGATGAACGACACGATGAAGCCGATCACGATCAGCCCGACATCGTTGCTCGAGAGGTACTTGTAGTTGTCGAGCAGGTCCTTGGCGAAGGCGCCCGCCATGGTCGGCATCGCCAGGTAGAACGAGAACTCGGTGGCCGAGCGCTTGTCGGCGCCCATCAGCATCGCGCCCACGATCGTGGCGCCGGACCGCGAGACGCCCGGGATCATCGCCAGGCACTGGAAGATGCCGATCTTCAGGTCCATCGGCAGTGAGAAGTCGTAGACGTCGGTCTTCTTCACCTGGAGGTCGGTGTCGTCGATGACGAGCAGCACGAGGCCGCCGGCCACCAGGGTCGCGCAGACGATCCACGGGTTGAACAGGTAGGCCTTGATCATCTTCGAGAAGAGGCCGCCGATGATCGCCGCCGGCAGGAACGCCACCAGGATGCCGAGCACGAAGCGGCGTGCCTTCGGGTCGGACGGCACCGCGGTGGCGATCCCCAGGAGGCGGCGGAAATACACGAGCAGGATCGCCAGGATCGCGCCGAGCTGGATCAGCACCTCGAAGGTGTTGTTGGGCGAGTGGAAGCCGATGAAGTGCCCCACCAGCAGCTGGTGGCCGGTGGACGAGACTGGGA
The DNA here is from genome assembly GCF_053345825.1 of Methylobacterium sp. C33D. Lineage (NCBI taxonomy): Bacteria > Pseudomonadati > Pseudomonadota > Alphaproteobacteria > Hyphomicrobiales > Methylobacteriaceae > Methylobacterium > Methylobacterium sp. C33D. Next base: position 123,137 of record NZ_JBKFAV010000003.1, on the reverse strand, counting down.
TGAACTCGGTCGCCCCCTCCACGAGGGCGAGCAGCACTGCCTTGCCGATGCTTGCCGGATCCATCGCGACGCCTTGTGCCGCGGGCGCGGCGGCCCCCGTCGGGCCGCCGCCTGCCACGCGAAATGGTTGTACCCGAGGCTTCGCCGATCAGGGTTGACGGGCAGTTACCGGGCCGGGCCGCGCGTGTTAAGGGCTCGGCAACGGTCGGGCAATAACGCTCGGTCCGAAGTCCTGCGCGCTGAAGACCGGCGCTCCGGGACCCACGACGAGCGCGGGACCGGCCGCGCTGGCAGACCGAACGTCCCGCACGGCCTCGATGGCAACCCTCTACCATTTCCCCTTCTGCGCGAATTCCCGGTTCATCCGTCTCGTGCTCGCCGAGATGGGCATGGAGCCGACGCTGTTCGAGGAACGGCCCTGGGAGCGGCGCGACGACTTCCTGCTGATCAACCCGGCGGGCGTCACACCCGTGCTGCTGGAGCAGAACGGCCTCGTCGTGCCCGGTGCCGGCGTCATCGCCGAGTATCTCGACGAGACCCGCGGGCTCGGTCTCTCCGGGCGGCGGATGCTGCCGGAGGACACGGTCGAGCGCGTCGAGGTCCGGCGCCTGCTCGACTGGTTCCTGGTCAAGTTCGAGTCCGAGGTGACCGCCTACCTCGTCAACGAGAAGATCTCGAAGCGCTTCATGTCGGCGAGCGAGGGCGGCGGCCCGCCCGACATGAACGCGATCCGCGCGGCGCGCTCCAACGTGCGCTACCACCTCAAATACATCGGCTACCTGATCGCGCGGCGGCGCTGGATCGCCGGCGACAACCTGACCTATGCCGACCTCGCGGCGGCCGCCCATCTCTCCTGCGTCGACTACTTGGGCGACGTGCCCTGGGACGAGGACGAGATGGCGCGGAACTGGTACGCGCGGGTCAAGTCACGGCCCTCGTTCCGCGCCCTGCTGGCCGACCGTGTGGCCGGGATGGCGCCGGCCGCCCACTACGCGGATCTGGATTTCTGAACGCCCGACGCATCCACCACGGCGCCGACCTGCGCCGCCTCGTCGAGACCCGGGCCCGGACGCTCGGGTTCTGCGGCCTGCGCGTGACCCGGCCCGACCGGCTGCCCGACCTGCCGGGCCGCCTGTCCGCCTGGCTCGCCGAGGGCGCCCAGGGCACCATGGCCTGGATGGCGGATCGGGCCGACCAGCGCGCCAGCCCGATCGCGCTGTGGCCCGGTCTGCGCAGCATCCTGGTCCTGGCGATGAGCTACCGGCCGGAGCACGATCCCCTCGACCTCGTGGCGCGCCGCGACCGCGGTGCCGTCGCCGCCTACGCGCAGCGGCGGGATTATCACGAGGTTTTGAAGGGCCGCCTGAAAGAACTGGGTGGATATCTGTCGGCCAAGGGCGACGTGCGGGTGAAGGTCTTCTGCGACACCGCCCCCGTCATGGAGAAGACCCTCGCGGAGGCGGCCGGGCTCGGCTGGCAGGGCAAGCACACGGTGCTGATCTCCCGCGGGCACGGCAACTGGCTGCTCCTCGGCGCGATCTACACGAGCGCGGAATTCGAGCCCGACCCGCCGGAGCCGGACCATTGCGGCTCCTGCCGCGCCTGCCTGGACGTCTGCCCCACCGACGCCTTCCCGGCGCCCTACCGGCTCGACGCCCGGCGCTGCATCTCGTACCTCACGATCGAGCATGCCGGGCCGATCCCCGCGGCGTTCCGGGCGGCGATCGGCAACCGGGTCTTCGGCTGCGACGACTGCCTGGCCGTCTGTCCGTGGAACAAGTTCGCCCGCACCGCGGCTGAGAGCCGCCTCGCCGCGCGGGCGGACCTGGCAGCCCCGGCCCTCGCGGATCTGGCGGCCCTCGACGACGCGGCGTTCCGCGCCTTCTTCGCCGGCACGCCGGTGAAGCGTACCGGGCGCGACCGCTTCCTCCGCAACGTCATGATCGCGATCGGCAATTCGGGCGAACCCGCTCTGGCCGAGGCGGCCGTCGCGCGGCTGCGCGACCCGTCCCCGCTGGTGCGCGGGATGGCGGTCTGGGCCTGCGGCCGGCTGCTGGAGCCCGGGGCCGTGCGCGCGCTCCGGCGGCAGCACGGTGATTCCGAGAGCGACGCCCATGTGCGCGACGAGTGGCGGGCAGCCGGCGGCTTGACGGAACCGCGGGCGGACGAGACATCCGCGGCATGAATCTCTTCGTTTTCGGGCTCGGCTTCACCGGCCGTCGCTTCGCCGAGCGGGCACGGGCGCGTTTCGGGACTGTCCGCGGCACCGTCACCGACCCGGCAGCCGCCGACCGCGTCGCCGCGGAGACGGGCTTCGCCATGCGCGCCTTCGGGCCTCAGGCCGACGATCCCCGGATCGCCGCGGACCTCGCCGACACGGACGTGCTGCTCGTCTCGGCCCCCCCCGGCGAGGCGGGCGACCCGGTCCTGGCCCGCTACGCCGACACCGTCGCGGCGAGCCGGATCCGGTGGATCGGCTACCTGTCGACCATCGGCGTCTACGGCGACCAGGGCGGCGCCTGGATCGACGAGACCGCGCCGGCGACCCCGCGCAGCGCCCGGTCCAAGGTGCGCCTCGACGCCGAGGCGGCGTGGCTGGCCCTCGGCGCTGCGACCGGCAAGGCCGTCCAGGTGTTCCGGCTCTCGGGTATCTACGGGCCCGGGCGCAACCCGATCGTGAAGCTGCGCGAGGGCCGCTCGCAGCGCATCGTGAAGGCCGGGCAGGTCTTCAACCGCATCCACGTCGACGACATCGCCACGACGCTGCTCGCCTCGATCGACCAGCCGCGGCCGGGGGCGATCTACAACGTCACCGACGACGAGCCGGCCGCGCCCCAGACCGTAACCGAGCACGCGGCGGCCCTCACCGGGCTGCCGCTGCCGCCCGAGATCGATTTCGAGACCGCCGACCTGTCGCCGATGGCACGCAGCTTCTACGGCGAGAACAAGCGCGTCCGGAACCGGCTGATCCGCGACGAACTCGGCGTCGCGCTCGCCTACCCGACCTATCGCGAGGGGCTCGCCGCCCTCAAGGACCAGTCCTGATCAGGCCTCGAGGTGGCGCGGCCGGACGAGGCGGCGGAGCAGGCCGTCGCGGGGGCCGACCATCATCGAGGCGACGTAGAGGGCGCCGGCCGCCAGCACGATGGCCGGCCCGCTCGGCACGTCGTACCGGTACGACAGGCTGAGCCCCGACACGCTCGCCAGGGCGGCGATCAGCATCGAGACCGGGATCAGCCCGGCGAGGTCGCGGGCCCAGAACCGGGCCGCTACCGCCGGCAGCAGCATCAGCCCCACCGCCAGCAGCGTGCCGAGGGCCTGGAACCCGCCGACGAGATTCACCACCACCAGCGCCAGGAAGGCGAGGTGGACCGGGCCGCCGCTGCGGCTGACGCTGCGCAGGAACAGCGGATCGACGCATTCCATCACGAGCGGCCGGTAGATCAGGGCTAGGGCCAGGAGGGTCAGGGTGCTGATGCCGCCGAGCAGCCACAGCGCGGCGTCGTCGAGCGCCAGGACCGAGCCGAACAGGAAGTGCATCAGGTCGATCTGCGAGCCGCGCAGGGAGACCAGCAGCACGCCGGCGGCGAGCGAGATGAGGTAGAACGCCGCGAGGTTGGCGTCCTCCCGCACGACGGTCGCCCGGGTGACGGCACCCGCCAGGAGGGCGACCGCGAGACCCGCGACGAGGCCGCCCAGCGTCATCGCCGGCAGCGACAGGCCGGCGACCAGGAAGCCGACCGCCGCCCCGGGCAGGATCGCGTGGCTCATCGCGTCGCTCATCAGGCTCATGCGGCGCAGCGTCAGGAACACGCCGATGGGCGGCGCCGAGACCGAGAGCGCGAGGCAGCCCGCCAGGGCCCGGCGCATGAAGCCGAACTCCACGAACGGCGCGAACAGGGATCCGAACGGATCGGTCACGCGGCGTCCTCATGGTGGTGATGGCCCGCGCCGCCGTAATCGTGCGCCCGCGCCGCGATCTCTCGCGGACCGGCGCAGACCGCCGCGCCCTCGTCCCAGGCCTCGGACAGGTTGCGGGCGCGCGCGAGGTTCTCGGCCGTCAGGACCCGCGCGGTCGGACCCCAGGCCACGGGCTCCCGGGCGAGCAGCAGCGTCGTCGGGAAATGCGCGCGGACCTGCTGGAGGTCGTGGAGGGCCGCGACCACGGTCCGCCCCTCGGCGTGCCACGTGCGGATGAGCGCCAGGAGATCGTCCACCGTCCGCGCGTCGATGCCGGTGAACGGCTCGTCGAGGAGCACGACCGGGCAGTCCTGCAGGATCAGCCGGGCGAACAGGGCGCGGCGGAACTGCCCGCCCGACAGGGTGCCGATCGGCCGCGCCGCGAAGCCGTCGAGCCCGACCGCGGCCAGCGCCGCCTCGATCGCCGGGCGCCGCCGGGCGAGGCTGCGCCACGCCCCGGCGCGCCGCCACAGGCCCATGCCGGCGAGGTCCATGACGGTGAGTGGGAAGCTCCGGTCGATCTCGTCCACCTGCGGCATATAGGCGAGGGCGCCGGCGCGCTCGATGCGGCCGTCCAGGCAGCGGATCTCTCCGGCCATGCCCTTGAGGAGCGTCGACTTGCCGGCCCCGTTCGGTCCGACCAGGGCGAGCAGGTCGCCGGCCCGCACGGACCCGTCGAGGTGGTGGACCGCCGGATGCCGGTCGTAACCGAGGGTGAGACCGACGAGGCGGATCGGATCCGGTCCGCTCACGGGGCGAGCGCCCAGGCGATGGCCAGCCAGACCAGCGCCGAGAGCAGAGCGGCGAGCGCCAGGCGCAGGCCGATCCCGCTCTGGAACAGCGATCGCCGCGCCGCGTGTCTCGGGCTGGGAATGGTCGGCACGGAGTCCTCGTCGCGCACTCGGGCCGGCGCGGGCACCGCCCGGGGCTACTGGTGCGGTGCTGGGCGGCGGTGATACACTGTAACAAACCCGTGGGACAACCTGCGGATCACGTCTGGAGCAATCATGCACCGTCACGAGGGTCACGACGCGTGCCACGCCGGCACCGGTGACATGCTCGCGCGGGCCGAGGCCCTGTGTCGCGAGCGCGGTCTTCAGTTCACACCCCTGCGCCGGGAGGTACTGGAAGCCGTCGCGGAGGCCGGGAAGGCCCAGGGCGCCTACGACATCGCCGAGCGGCTCAGCGCGCCGGGCAAGCGCGTGGCCCCGGTCTCGGTCTACCGCGCCCTCGACTTCCTCATGGATCAAGGGCTGGTCCACCGGATCGCGAGCCGGAACGCCTTCGTCCCCTGCGCGCACGGCCACGCGCCCGGAGAGGGGGTCATCTTCCTGATCTGCCGCACCTGCGGGGGCGTGGACGAGGCCTCGTCGGAGGAGGTCGAGGGCAGCCTGGGCCGCACGCTCGAGCGGGCGGGGTTCACCCCGACCCACAGCATCCTGGAGGTCGAGGGCGATTGCGGCGCCTGCCGGGGTCGGAAGCCGGCGACCTGAGGCGCGTCGCCCGGGCCGCGCAACCCGGCGCCCGTGATGGTCCCCGCCGGCCGCCGGTCAGAAGGCGTTCTGGTACGCGCGGCGCGAGACCACAGTCTGGATCATGATCTGGATGTCGAACCAGATCGACCAGTTGTCGATGTAGTGCAGGTCGCAGGCGACGCGCCGCTCCATGGCGAGGTCGGTCTGCGTCTCGCCGCGGTAGCCGTTGACCTGCGCCCAGCCGGTGATCCCGGGCTTCACGTTGTGGCGGCGGGCGTAGAGGGCGATCCGGCGCTCGAAGCTGCGGTCGTGCGCCAGCGCGTGCGGGCGGGGACCGACCAGCGACATCTCTCCGCGGAGGACGTTGATGAGCTGGGGCAGCTCGTCGAGGTTCGTCCGGCGCAGGATCGCGCCGATCCGGGTGATCCGGCTGTCGTTCCGGGTCGCCTGCCGGAACGCGGCGTTCGGATCCGCCCGCATCGACCGGAACTTGAAGACGCCGAACGGCTGCTGGTTGAAGCCGTAGCGCTTCTGCCGGAAGAAGACCGGACCGGGGCTGTCCAACTTGATCGCCACCGCGATCGCGGCGAGCAGCGGCGACAGCGATACGAGAGCGATGGTCGCCACCGTCAGGTCGAGGGCGCGCTTCAGCATGACCTCGCCGACGTTGAGCGGCCGACGGCCGATGTTGATCCCCGAGACGCCGCCGACCCGGGCGACCTGCAGGTCGGGGAACCGGTCGAGGACCGCGCCGGGACGCAGGTGCAGGGCCGAGGGCACCCGCAGGAACGCGTCGATGCAGCGCTCCACCTCCGCGGTGTCGGCCCAAGGCACCAGGACGAAGACGTCGTCCGGGCGCAGGAAGCGCACGACCGAGACGGCGAGGTCGAGATCTTCCTGCAGCTGGTCGTGGCGCGTGGCCGCGTCGGCGCCGGGATCGACGCGCCGCAGGTAGCTCGTCCCGATGATCCGCGAGCCGAGCTGGTCGACTTCCTTGCCGGCGTAGAAGCGCGCGATGTCCTCCTCGTAGCCGACGAGGTGGATCCGGCTGGCAGTGGCCGAGCCGGCACTCAGGCGATCGCGTACGAGCCGCCGCACCGCGGCCCGCGCCCCGATCAGGACCGGCAGTCCCGCGACGAAGATCCCGAGCGAGACGAGCCGCGAGTAGTCGTTGGTCGTCTTCGTCATGAAGCTGACGACGAGCACGGCGGCCCAGGCGACGAGCCAGAGGGAGGTCACGCGCTGGACGCCCGGCTTCTGCGCCATGACGTTCTCGAGGCTGTACTCCTGGCGCAGGACGTTCGCGGCGACGATCACCAGCGCGAGCAGCGCCGACAGCCTCAGGCCGCGGACGAGACCCGCCCACACCGTGCTGTCCTGGGCGATGACGTGGTAGGCGCATTCGAGGCCCAGAGTCACCGCCACGATCGCCGCGAGATCGGTCGCGGCCAGCGTCGTGGACAGGGCGATCCGCGCCAGCGCCCGTCCGCGGCGCGGCAGCAGGGCCGACCACACATTGCGGCGGCGCTCCGCCGAGGTCGGCAGCGCCTGAAACGTCTCCGGAAGCCGATCGTGAAACATCTGACCCGCAACGTCCCGTCTTAGTCGGACTCTGTACCAGTCTGAGACACGAAAGGTTTCAGCGCCGCCTGGTGACGGTCACGGAGCAAGCCGCGGGCCCCGCGGGTTCGCGTTCGCAGTCACGGAGGAAGGCTGCGACTTAGGGCCTGCCTCCGGACGTGGCAATACATAGTTAATGCTGAGTGACTGTTCGGCGCAGCCGGAGCGCGCCGGCTTCGATAGAGAACCGCTTTCGCCGGAGCTATTTCAATTCACGCGGGTTTCTTGCCTCACGCATTCAACCGCGTCGGCGAGCGCGGGCGACCCCGGCCCCTGGGAGGCCGGGGTCTGCCGCGATCAGACGGCGTCCGCGTCCTGGCGGGCCTCGGCGGTCCCGCCGACTGTCTGGATCGTCTCGAAACCCTCGAATTGCGGGTGGCCGAGATACAGGGGCTTGGTCGTGGGCACGCGGCCGTGCGCCTTGCGGAACTGCTCGGAGCGGGTCCAGGCCTCGAAATCCGCGCGTGATCGCCAGATCGTGTGCGAGGCGTAGAGCACGTGGTCCTCGTGCTCGGGTCCGCGGAGCAGGTGGAACTCCACGAAGCCCTCCATCTCGCCGAGGTGGCTGTCGCGCCCGAGCCAGACGGCCTCGAAATCCGCCGTCGCGTCCTTAACGACCTTGAAGCGATTCATCGCGATGAACATGCGAGTCTCCTGCGCGGTACCGAACCTACAAGCCTCTGTGCTCCTAAGGGGAACGCCCGCGCGGCGACAAGGCGCACCTTAAGAGCATTCCAGACCTCGGCATCGACATTTGAGCAACAATGTTGCAAAGATGTGTGGGCTTAAACTAGAAGCTGTAACCTTTGACTTGCGAAGCTTGACAACTTGGTGTCCTACTGCGCCGCGGTTCACCTGTGCCGGCATCAGGTCTATAGCCGGACCGCGGCACGGAGTACCGGCAACCTGGCGTGCAGGACATGCGACTTAGGGGCGGGCGGTGAAGCGGCGCGACAGCGAGGCGAAGACACCGCGTCCGCAGGAGGATGCAGCCCACGCCATGGAAAAGGATTCCTCCGGCCAGACGATGCCGAAACAGACCACTGACGTCGATCGTCTGGTCGGCATCCGGATCACCGCCCTGCGCAAGGCGCGCGGCATGAGCCAGACCGCGCTCGGCAACGCGGTCGGCGTGACCTTCCAGCAGGTCCAGAAATACGAGAAGGGCCAGAACCGGGTCGGTGCCGGTCGGCTGCGCGAGATCGCGCGCCTCCTCGAGGTGCCGGTATCCGCGTTCTTCGAGGAGAGCGAGCCGCGGGAGAACGCTCAGGAGGACGTGTTCGGCTTCCTCAGCGCCCACGGCGCCATCGAGCTGCTGCGCGCCTACGCGCAGATCGAGGACGAGCAGATGCGCCGCGACGTCCTCGCGCTGGTCCGCAGCGCCGCGCGCCTCGCGCAGAACCGCGCGCCGGCCCCGACGACGGATCCGGCCTGACAGGCGCACGACGCCGGCTTCTCCGCCAGCGCGCCCGGAGCGGCTCCGCCGAGGTCGGCGTCACGGCGGATCGGTCGCGATCAGGTGGAAGAAGCTGCCGGTGACGGGTCCGACCCGGTGGCCGGCCAATCCCAGATCGACACCTTCGGCATCCGACACGCGGGCGAGCGCCGTTGCCTCGGGCGCGATCGGCGAGAGCTCGCTGGCGTAGTGGAATTCGTGCCCGACGAGGCGCGTCCCCGCGGCACCGAGCAGGCCGGAACCGCACAGCCGCGCGACGCGGTAGCCGAGATGCAGCTTGCGCCGGTGATACGAGGTCGCGACCGGCAGCAGTCCGGCCATGGGATGGGTGGCGCCGTCGGCATCCTGGAGCGTCTGCCCGAGGACCATGTAGCCGCCGCACTCCCCGTGGACCGGCCGGGTCCGCGCGAAGCGGCGCAGGCCGTCCAGGAACCGCGTCGCACCGGCGAGCCGACCGGCGTGCAGTTCCGGATAGCCGCCGGGCAGCCAGCAGGCGTCGCAATCCTCGGGCGGTCCCTCGTCGGCCAGCGGCGAGAACGGCACGAGCTCGGCGCCGGCCATCCGCCAGCCGGTCTCGAGATGCGGGTAGAGGAAGCTGAACGCCGCGTCCCGGGCGACGGCCACGCGCTGTCCCGGCGGCCGGGGCAACTGGCCGCCGGAGGCCGGCACGGCGCCGCCCGCGCAGGCCATCACCGCGTCGAGGTCGATGCCCGCCTCGGCGAGATCGGCGAGCCGGTCGAGACGGGCGGCGAGGTCCGCGGTCTCGCCGGCCTGCACGAGTCCGAGGTGACGCTCGGGCAGGACCAGCTGCGCGTCACGCATCAGCGCGCCCAGCACCGGCAGACCGGCGCGCTCCATGCCGGCCTCCACGAGGCGCCGGTGGCGGGCGCTCGCTACCTTGTTGAGGATCACGCCGGCGATCCGGATGCGGGGATCGTAGAGGGTGCAGCCGAGCGCCACGGCGGCGGCCGATTGCGCCGCGCCCGACACGTCCACCACGAGCACAACCGGCCAGCCGTAGCGCGCGGCGATGTCGGCATTCGCCCCGGTGCGGTTCTCGGCCGCCCGGACACCGTCGAACAGACCCATCGACCCCTCGGCGATCACCAGGTCGGCCGCCGCCGTCGCGCCCGCCAGGGCGTCGAGGAGCGGCGGCGCCATGGCGAAGCTGTCGAGGTTGAAGCTCGGATGGCCGGTCGCGGCCTGGTGGAAGGCCGGGTCGATGTAGTCGGGGCCGCACTTCGCGCCGCGCACGAGCAGGCCGCGCCGCGTGAGGGCGCGCATCAGCGCGAGAGTGACGGTCGTCTTGCCGGAGCTGGAGCGCGGCGCCGCGACGAGGAGGCCGGGGGCGCTCACGATCGCGACCCCACCGTGCCGCCGGGCCGGTAGCGCCGGTCGTAGTCGGGCGCGTAGAGCGCGCTCTCGCGGAAATCCGCGGCGCCGAGCGCCGGCCCGACCAGGATCAGGGCGGTGCGCTCCAGGCCGGCCTCCGCGACGAGCCCGGGCAGCGCGGCGAGGTCGCCCACGAGCGCCCGCTCGTCCGGCCAGGAGGCGCGGAACACCGCCGCCGCCGGGCAGGACGGGCCGTAGAAGGGGATCAGCTCCGCGGTGACGGCCTCGACCACGTGGATCGACAGGTGGATCGCCAGGGTCGCGCCGGTGGCCGCGTAGGCCGCCAGCGTCTCCCGTTCGGGCATGGCGCTCGCCCGCCCGGAGGTGCGGGTGAGGACCACGCTCTGCGCCACGCCCGGCACCGTCAGCTCCCGGCGCAGCAGCGCGGCCGCCGCCGCGAAGGCGGGGACACCCGGCGTCACCGTGTAGGGAATGGCCAGCGCGTCGAGCCGGCGCATCTGCTCGGCCAGGGCGCTCCAGATCGACAGGTCGCCGGAATGCAGGCGCGCGACGTCCTGGCCGGCCGCGTGCGCCGTCCGGATCTCAGCCAGGATGGCGTCGAGGTCGAGGGGCGCCGTGTCGATGATCCGGGCGCCGGGCGGGCACCAGCCCAGGATCTCGGGTGCGACGAGCGACCCGGCGTAGAGGCAGACGGGGCAGGCCGCGATGCGGTCGCGCCCGCGCACCGTGATCAGGTCGGCCGCGCCGGGGCCGGCGCCGATGAAGTGGACGGTCATGATTCCCGTGTCGTGTCGTATCGGACGGCCAGGGCGCAAGTGGCCCCGCCGCTCGCGATCCGGGGCAGGGCGAGGCGGCTCCGGGGGCCCGCGCCGGCGAGGGCCGCCGCCTCGGCCAGCGAGCCGACGCCGCGCAGGCGCTCGATCCGCACCGAGCGTGTGACGATCTCGGCGTCGCGCGCCTCCAACCCGGCGGCGGTGACGGGATGCGGCGCCAGGCCGAAGCGGTCCGCCGCCGCGCGGATCGCCGGGTCCGCGGCCCGGTCTGCCGCCGTGGCTACGGCCACCAGGCTCGACCGCGCGGCGCCGACCAGGGCGAGCGCGCGCTCGATCAGCCCCGCGATCTCCTCCGCCTCGGTGCTCCGGCGAAAGCCGATGCCGGCGACCAGCGCTCCGGTCACGGCTTGGTCAAGGCCCACTGGGTCACCGTCATGGCGGGGCGCCAGCCGTGCATCCCCCCGACCGGGCTCGCCCGCTCCACGCCGTAGCGGCGCAGGCTCCCGCCGTGCGCCGCGAAGGCCGCGAGCAGCGCGGCCTCGCCCTCCAGGGTCACGGCGTTGGCGACGCAGCGACCGCCGCTCGGCAGCGCCGACAGCGCCGTCGGCAGGACCCCCGGCTCCGAGACGCCGCCGCCGATGAACACCGCGTCCGGCGCCGGCAGGCCGGCGAGCGCGCCCGGCGCCGTGCCGGCGACGACGGCGAGGTCCGGGGCGCCGAGCGCGACGGCGTTGCGGCGGATCCGCTCGGCGCGGTCCGGCCTCCCCTCGATCGCCGTGGCGCGCAGGCTCGCGTGGCGCAGCATCCACTCGATCGCGATCGAGCCGGCGCCCGCACCGACATCCCAGAGATGCTGTCCCGGATGCGGGCGCAGCGCCGACAAGGTCAGGGCCCGGATCTCGGCCTTGGTCAGCTGCCCGTCATTCTCGAACAGGTCGTCGTCGAGGCCCGGCGCGAGGGGCAGGGCGCGGCCGGCGCCCGCCACCGCGAGCGCCACCGTGTTCAGCGGATCGAAGTCGGCGCCGTCGAACGCGTCGGCGCGGAGGGTGCGGACGCGCTCGCGCGGCCCGCCCATCGCCTCGAGCACGGTCAGCGTCGACGCGCCGAAGCACCGGTCGCGCAGCAGGGCGGCGAGAGCGCCGGGCGTCGTGCCGTCCCACGACAGGACGAGCAGCCGCGCCCCCGGCTGGAGATGCGGGACGATCCGGGTCAGCGCGCGACCGTGGAGCGTCACCAGCGCGCACTCGGCGAGCGGCCAGCCGAGCCGGGCGCAGGCGAGGCTGAAGGCCGAGGGCTGCGGGAAGGCACGGATCTCGTCCGCCGGCACCAGCCGCGCGATCTCGGCGCCGATGCCGTAGTGGAACGGGTCGCCCGTGGCGAGGATGCAGGTCGGCCGGCCGCGCCGCGCGAGGATCTCCGGATAGGCCTCGTGGATCGGGCTCGGCCAGGGCCGCGCCTCCCCGTCGAGGGGCCCCGCGAGGGCGAGGTGGCGCCGGCCGCCGTAGACCACGCGGGCGGCGTCGAGCGCGGCGGCGGCGGACGGCGTCAGCCCGGCCCGGCCATCCTCGCCGATCCCGACGATCGACAGCCACGGGGCGCTCGACAGCGAGTCAGCGCTCATGGACAAGGCGCCCATGAACACGCCGCCCCCGACCACCGGCACGATGCGGATCCTGATCCTCGGCGGGACCGGCGAGGCGAGCGCCCTGGTCCGATCGCTCGCGGGGCAGGCGGATCGCGCCGTGACCCTCTCGCTGGCGGGCCGGACGGCGGCGCCGAAGCCCGAGCCTGTCCCGACCCGGATCGGCGGGTTCGGCGGCGCCGAGGGGCTCGCCCGCTACCTGGAAGCCGAGGCGATCACCCGCCTGATCGACGCGACCCACCCGTTCGCCGCGCGGATGTCGGCCAACGCCGCGCGCGCGGCGGACCTGACGGGCGTGCCGCTCCTCGCGATCCGCAGGCCGGCCTGGGGCCGGGAGCCCGGCGACGCCTGGGTCGAGGTCGACCGGATGGAGCAGGCGGTCACAGCCCTCGGCCCGGAGCCCCGGCGCGTGTTCCTGACCATCGGCCGGCAGGAGGCCGGGGCCTTCGCGGCGGCGCCGCAGCACAGCTATCTCGCGCGGACGGTCGAGCCGCTGGGCGGGATCCTGCCGGTGCCGAATCTGACCGCCGTGGAGGCCCGCGGGCCTTTCGACGCCGCGTCCGAGACGGCCCTGATGCGGGCGAACCGGATCGAGATCGTGGTCAGCAAGAACGCCGGCGGCGCGGCGACCTACGGCAAGATCGCGGCGGCGCGCGGCCTCGGCATCCCGGTCGTGATGGTGCGGCGGCCGGGCAAGCCCGACGTGCCGAGCGTCGCGGACGCCGCGGGCGCGCGCCGCTGGCTGGACGCGGGCGATCACGCCGGTCCCTCGACCTTGCGGGCGGTGTAGACGAAGGGCGGCCGGCCCGCGCGCGGGATCAGCCGCGTCGTCGAGGCGCCCAGGATCACCATCGTGGCCATGTCGGCCGGCACCGCGGGCGCCTCGGCGAGGGTCGCGACGCGGATCGCCTCGTCCGGCCGGCTGACGGCGCGGGCGAACATCACGGGCGTCTCGGGCGCGCGGATCCCGGCCGCGATCTCCAGTGCCGCCCCGAGCTGCCAGGGCCGGGCGGACGAGATCGGGTTGTAGAGCGCCACCACGAAATCGGCGCGCAGCACCGCCTCCAGCCGCGCGGTCACGACCGGCCAGGGCTTCAGGTTGTCGGAGAGCGAGAGCGCGCAGAAATCGCCGCCGAGCGGTGCCCCGATCCGGGCCGCGGCGGCGAGCATCGCGGTGATGCCCGGCTCGACCGAGATGGCGAGGTCGCGCCAGCCGGGCTCGCCGTACTCGACCGCCTCGAACACCGCCGCCGCCATGGCGAAGACGCCGGGATCGCCGCCGGACACGACCGCGACCCGGCGGCCGGAGGCGGCGAGCTGCAGCGCGTGGCGCGCCCGGTCGACCTCCACCCGGTTGTCGCTCGCGTGCCGGACAAGGCCGGGACGCTCGGGCACGCGGGCCACGTAGGGGACGTAGCCGACGACGTCCTCCGCCGCGTCGAGCGCCCGGCGGGCGGATTCGGTCAGCAGGGCCTCGTCGCCCGGCCCGAGGCCGACGACGGTCAGGCTCCCGCTCACGGCCGGCGGCCCTCTCCGGGCAGAAGCACCATCGAGAAGTAGGGCGCGTCGTCGTCGGCCTTGTCGGCCAGCATCACGACGCGCTCGCCCGCCATCGTGCCGCGCTCCACGTAGACCGCGCGCGCGAGCAGCCCGGCGGCCGAGAGGGCGGCCCGCACCTTCGGCAGGTGCCGCCCGAGTTTCATCACCACGGCCGCGTCCGTGCCGCGCAGGCGCTCGGTCAGCGCGCCGAGCGACAGGGTCGCCGGCAGGACGGTGAGGACGTCGTCGCCCCAGGTGATCGGCGTGCCGGCCCGGGTCCAGCAGCCCGACATGCCGGTGACGCCCGGTATCACCTCCACGGGGAAGCGGTCCTTCAGGCGCCGCCACAGGTGCATGAACGAGCCGTAGAAGAAGGGATCGCCCTCCGACAGGATCGCGACGTCCCGCCCGGCGCCGAGGTGATCGGCGAGCTGCCCGGCCGCGTCGTCGTAGAAGCCGGCCAGCGCCGCGACGTAGTCGGGGTGCTCGGGATGGATCTCGGTCGTGTACGGATAGGCGAGGGCCATCTCGCGGGACGGGTCGCGCAGGATCGCGTCCGCGATGGTGCGCGCGTTGCCCCGCCGGCCGCGCTTGCAGAAATGCACGAGCACGGGCGCGCGCGTCAGGATGCGCTGCGCCTTGACGGTCAGCAGCTCCGGATCGCCCGGACCCATGCCAACGCCGTAGAGCGTGCCGGTCACCGCGGCCGCGGGGATTTCCTCGGTCGGGCCGTCGAGGCGCTCGAAACCGTCCATCACTCGACCTCGCTGGCGAGCGCGTTGACCGCCGCGGCCGTCATGGCGCTGCCGCCGCGCCGCCCGTGCACGACCACGAACGGCACGCGGCCGTCCCGCGCCAGGGCCTCCTTCGACTCCGCCGCGCCGACGAAGCCGACCGGGATGCCGATCACCGCGGCGGGCGGCGCCACGCCGGCATCGAGGAGTTCCAGGAGCCGGAACAGCGCGGTCGGGGCGTTGCCCACCGCCACGACGCTGCCCGGAAGGTGCTCCCGCCACAGCTCCATGGCGGCCGCGGACCGGGTCGTGCCGAGACTCTTGGCGAGATCCGGCACGCGCGGGTCGCCCAGGGTGCAGATCACCCTGTTGTCGGCCGGCAGGCGGGCCCGGGTGACGCCGTCGGCGACCATGCGGACGTCGCACAGGATCGGCGCGCCGGCCTTCAAGGCCGCGACGCCGGCCTCGGCGAAACCGGGCGCCATCTCCACGTCGGCCGGCAGGTCGGTCATGCCGCAGGCATGGATCATGCGCACGACGACGCGCTCGGCGGCGCCCGACCAGCGTCCGAGATCGGACTCGGCGCGGATCATCGCGAAGGAGCGCGCGTAGATCGCGCCGCCGTCGCGGATGTAGTCGTAGCGGGACGGGGACTCGTGGGCCGCGGCCGGCTCCGATCCTGTCTGGCGCAGGGCGTTCTGGCTCGCGCTCATGCCGGTCTCCTGGTCCTCCCGCATTCTGAAGAGGCTGTCTCCGGCGCGAAGGCGGCGGAGAGCCCGTCGATCTCGGCCCTTCCTAGCCGCTCCAGCACGGCCTCGATAGGGAGATCCATCGCCGGCTCATCGCCGGGCGCGCCCCCGATCACCACGCCGTACAGCCCGCTCCGGCCGACGAGGGTCAGGTCGGCGGGGCCCGGCCGCGCGCAGCCCTTGGCGCAGCCCGAGACATGCGCGGCGCGGCCCGACGCCGCGAGGGCAGCGAACGCGTCCGCGAGGCGTGCCGCGTCCGCGAGCGTCGGGGTCGATCCCGAGGCGCAGCCCGGCGCCCCCGTGCAGGCTGCGATCGCGCGGCGCGGATCGTCGGGGACGACGATGAACTCCGCCGCGAGCGCCGCCGTCACGGCCGGATCCGAGTTCGCGGTCGGCACCAGCATCACGAAGCCGCGCGTGGGGGAGAGGCGGATCTCGTTCGCGCCGAGGGCCGCCGCCGCGGCAGCGATCCGGTCGAGGGCGTCGGCGGTGCAGCGTCCGAAGGGCGCGTCGACGGCGACGCTCCGAAGGTCGCGCGCGCCCGCCGGACGCGCCGGCCCGCGTTCCCGAGCGACGGCCCGGTGCGCCTGTACCGGTTCGACGGGGGACTTTCCTGACGGAGGCGCCTCGGTGAGCGCGGTCAGCTCGTCGTCCGAGAGGTCGCGCATCCGGCGTCTGCCGGTTCGCGCGAAGGCGCCGAGCAGAGCTGCCACAAGGCCGGGCGCCGCGTCCTCCTCGCAGGTCAGGAGCGTCCGCGGGGTCTCACCCTGCCCGACCGCGATCGCGACGCGGCCCGGCGCCTCGGCGGCGACGCAGAGATCCGCCTCCGGCACCGCCCGGCCGGGGCGACCCTCGACGACGACCAGGGTCTTGGCCGGCAGCCCCGGGATCGCGAGCCCCGCGGTCTCGATCGCACCGGCGAGGGCCGGAACGTCGATCGTCTCGTCCGGGTCGTGGCCGGCCAGGGGGCTCGTGAGCGTCAGGCGCTGGGGGCCGCCGTCGGCACGCACGTCGCCGAGGCCCCGGCCGGCGAGCCAAGCGGCCAGCGGCGCGCGCGTCGCCTCGGAGACGCCGCGGATCTGGAGATTGGCCCGGGCGGTGAGATCGAGGTGTCCGTTCCCGAAAAGCCGCGCGCCCTCCGCCACGGCGCGGGCCTGATCGAGGGTCAGGATCCCGAGCGGCGGATGGACGCGCGCGAGCAGCCCGTCGCCCGTCGGCATGGGCCGCGCCAGACCCGGGCACCAGCCCCGGCGGGCCGGCGCCTCCGGCAGGACGCGCCGTTGCCGAGCCGCGCTCACTCGGCGGCCTCGCGCAGCAGGGCGTCGGCCGGGAGGGCGTTGCGCCGGCTGTGCCAGAGGCCGCGGTCCCGCGCCTCGTCGAAGCGTTCCAGGATCGCCCGGGCCGCGGCGGGATTGGCGGCGCGCAGGCGCTCGAACACCTCGGCGTCGGCGATCCAGGCCGCGTAGAGGGCCTCGAAGCCGGCATCGGTCACCGCGTCGCTCGCCGCCGCCAGGACGAAGACCGCGTCGAGCCCCTGGGCGAGTTCCTGCGCGCCCCGGTAGCCGTGGCGCAGCTGTGCCGCGATCCAGCGGGGATCGGCGAGGCGCCCGCGGATCAGGCGCGCGGAATCCTCCCGGGCCGTCCGCGCCTTCGGCCGTTCCGGAACCGACACGTCGAGGCTGTAGAGGGCGGGGCTCGCCCCCTCCAGGGCCGCGGCCGCCGCGAAACCACCCATCGCGTCGACGGCGGCGTCGCCGTCGAACAGGTCGCGCTCGGCCACGTCGAAGGCGTGGAAATAGGCGTCGGCCGCAGCGACGCGGGCGGCGAAATCGGCGTCGGGCCCCTCGCGGTCGCCGTAGGCGTGCCCGCTCGCGGCCAGGTAGGCGCGGCCGAGGTCGTCGCGGCCGTCCCAGGCGCCGTCGAGGGCCGTGGCGGCGGCGCCGGCCCCGTAGCGGCCGGGCGCGGCCCCGTAGACGCGCACCGACGCGTCGCCCCGCCGCCGCGCCGCCGCGAGGGGATTCTCGTCGTCGGCCTCGTCCCGGTCGGCCACGGCGCGGGCGGCGCGGTCGAGCAGCGCCAGCGTGTCGGGAAAAGTGTCGCGGAACGCGCCGGAGACGCGGACGGTGACGTCGATCCGCGGCCGGTCCAGCATCGCGAGGGGCAGGATCTCGAAGCCGGTGACGCGGGTGCTGGCATGGTCCCAGATTGGCCGCACGCCCATGAGGGCGAGGGCGTGGGCCACGTCCTCCCCGCCGGTACGCAGGGTCGGCGAAGCCCAGAGATCCATGACGATCCGGGCCGGATAGGCCCCCTCGTCCTGGAGGTAGCGGGTCACCACCGCGGCGGCGGCCCTCTCGCCGAGGAGCGCGGCGGCGCGGCTCGGGATGGCCCGCGGGTCGAGGGTCGCGAGGTTGCGCCCGGTCGGGAGCACGTCGGCCCGCCCGCGGGACGGCGAGCCGGAGGGACCGGGCCGGACGAACCGCCCGTCGAGGGCCGCGAGCAGGCCGGCACGCTCGGAATCGGCGCTCGCCGCGACGGGCTCCGCGGCCCCGTCCGGCGCGCGGGCGAAGACGTGCAGGCCGTCCCGGAAGACGGTCTCGCCGAGATCGCAGAGATGCGCGTCGAGCCGCGTCAGCGCCTCGTCCATCGGCGTGTCCGGGCCGATCCCGGCACTGTCCAGCAGTCCGGCCGCCGCGGCCTCCTCCAGGATGGCGCGGGCGATGAGGTCGGCGCGGCGGGGGTCGAGCACGCTGGCGGCGGCATACTCCTCCACCAGCTCGCGGAGGCGGGCCGCCTCGGGCGTCGGCGCGTGGACGGCGGTGTCGGGCGTCAGGTGCCCGAGCGCGACCCCGCCGAGGCGGCGCTTGAGCGGCGCGGCCTCGCCCGGGTCGTCGACGATGAACGGGTAGATCACCGGCAGGCCGCCGACGCAGAGTGCCGGGAAGCAGGCGGGCGACAGCGCCACGGCCTTGCCCGGCAGCCACTCCGCGGTGCCGTGCGTGCCGAGCTGCACCAGGGCGTCGAAATGCTGCCGCAGGCCCAGATGGAAGGCGAGGTAGGCGTGCGTCGGGGCGCGGTCGAGGTCGTGGTAGCCGGCCTTGCGATCGGAGTCGCGGCCGCGGTCGGGCTGGAGGAAGACCGCGAGGCCGCCGTCCCGGACCACCCGGAACCGGAAGGCGCCGTCGATGCAGGCCGGGTCCGCCGCGGCCTCGCCCCAGCTGGCGGTGACGGCGGCGCGGACATCCTCGGGGAGCGTGCGCCACCACGCCGCGTAGTCCGCGAGCGTCACCCGGAACGCGGCCGGGCGCTCCGTGAGCGCCGCCATCAGCGCCCCGGGCTCCGGAAGCGCGCCCGCCGCGTAGCCCGCGGCCGCGAGGTCGGCGGCGATCGCGCGGGCGCTCGCGGGCGTGTCGAGGCCGACAGCGAAGCCGGCCCGGCCGCCGCGGGCGGGATAGTCGGACAGGACCAGGGCGACGCGCCGCGCCGCCCGGGGCAGGGCGGCCAGCCGCAGCCATCCCGCGGCCCGGTCGGCCAGCGCGGCGATGCCGGCCTCGTAGGGCGCGGCGCGCCGCTCGGCGAAGCCGGCGATCTCGGCGCTCTCCTCCTTGAACGCGATTGGGAAGCCCGAGAGCCGGCCGTCGAATTCCGGCAGCGCGACCTGCATGGCGAGGTCGGCCGCGCCGAGGCCGCGGGCGGAGGCCTCCCAGGCCGCGCGCGGCGACCCCACCGTGAAGGCCTGGAGCACCGGGCAATCGGCGCCGTCGAGGACGAAGCCGGTGTCGTCCTCGCGGGCCGAGAAGGCGGTGGCGGCGATCACGAGGTCGGGCCTGCGCGCCCGCACGGCCGCGGCGACCGCGGCGGCGGCCCGCGGCTCCTTCAGGCTCGACACGGCCATCGGCAGCACGCCGATCCCGCGGGCCCGGAGCGCGGCGGCGAGGGCGACGAACGGGGCGGTGTCGCCGCCGAGCACGGCGGAGCGGTAGATCAGCAGGAGCGCGACCGGAACCGCGGTCCCGCCCGCACCGGCGAGCGGGACCGCGGTTCCGGCCGCCGCGAGGGCCGTCTCGAGGGGCAGAACCCCGCAGCCGGGGCACCAGGGAAACCCGCGCGGGAGCGGCTGCGGCGGCTCGATCGGGCCGTCGGCACCCAGGCGAATCGCCAGGCTCCGCAGCATCCGCCGCAGGTTGTCGGGCCCGCCGGCGCGGAAATAGGCGTCGAGCTGACCGGCGAGGTCGGGATCGGTGGAGAAGGACGCGAGGCGCGGGTCCGGCCGGTCGTCGCCCGGCAGCACCGCGAGGACGACGCCGTGCGTCCGCGCGGCCTCGGCGCAGCGCTCGATCCCGTAGCGCCAGTAATCGAGCCCGCCCAGGCAGCGGATCACCACGACCTTGGCGCGGGCCACGACGCGCTCGACGTAGAGGTCGACCGAGAGCGGATGCCGCAGCTTGGCGAGCTTCGCGAGCCGCAGGCTCGGCAGGCCGGGCTCCGCGGCGTGGGACTGCCCCACCGCCGCGAGGTCGCTGTCGGTGAACGACAGCACCACGAGGTCGCCGGGCTCCTGCCCGAGATCCACGGCCGCCTCGCCCTCGTCGAGGGAGACGGCATCGATGCGCACGAGGTGCACCGCGGCGGCCCCTAGAGCGAGTCCGGGCGGGCGTGCGCGACCGGCCTCATCCCGCGAGGGCCGCCGCGACGGCGTCCTTGTCGAAGCCCTTGAGGCCGATCACCACCAGCGTCCCGTCGCGGGCTTCCCCGGCCCGCCAGGGGCGGTCGAAATGATGGGTCACGCGCCGGCCGACACCCTGTACCACGAGGCGCATCGGCTTGCCCTCGACCTCGGCGAAGCCCTTGATGCGCAGGACGCCGGCGGCCTCGGCCGCCGCCTCGACCCGGGCCGCGAGATCTCCCGCGGTCACCGCCGGGCGCACCGGCAGCGCCACGGTCTCGAAATCGTCGTGGTCGTGGTCCTCGCCCTCGCCGTGATGCGAGGGGCGGGCGTCGAGATCGTCCTCGGCGGCCGCGCCGAGGCCGAGCAGCACCCGCGGGTCGATGGCGCCGTTCTCGGTCTCGACCACCTTCACGGCGCGGGGGAGGTGCCCCTCCACCTCGGCGCGGACCCGCGCCCGGGTCGCGGCGTCGATCAGGTCGGCCTTGTTGACGACCACGAGATCGGCGCAGAGGAGCTGGTCCTCGAACACCTCTTCCAGGGGGTTGTCGTGGTCGACCGACTGGTCGGCGGCCCGCTGGGCCGCCAGGGCCTCCGGATCCTCCGCGAAGGCGCCCGAGGCCACCGCCGGGCCGTCGACCACCGCGACCACGCCGTCGACGGTCACCCGCGAGCGGATCGCCGGCCACTGGAACGCCTGGACCAGCGGCTTCGGCAGGGCGAGGCCGGAGGTCTCGATCAGGATGTGCTCCGGCGGCTCGGCGCGGCCGAGCAGGGTCTCCAGCGCCGGCACGAAATCGTCCGCGACCGTGCAGCAGATGCAGCCGTTCGGCAGCTCGACGATGGCGTCCTCGGTGCAGCCCTCGACGCCGCAGGCGGCCAGGAAGGATTTGTCGAAGCCGATGTCGCCGAACTCGTTCACCAGGATGGCGAGGCGGCGCCCCTTGGCGTTCTCGACCACGTGGCGGACGAGGGTGGTCTTGCCGGCCCCGAGGAAGCCGGTGACGATGGTGCAGGGGATTTTGTTCACGAGGGTCATTCCGCGGGCTCCAGGGTGCCGGCGGGGACCGGGCGGAGTTCTGGGAAAGGGGGGATGCGGGCGATCACGCCCTTGCGGAACGCCTCCGGACGCTCGCGCCAGGGCACGATGCCGTCCGGGGTCGCCGCGTAGGCTGCGAGACCGCCGAGGATGATCTCGGCCGAGGCGGCCGGATCCATGTCGCCGTAGACGTAGGTCCAGCGGTCGGCCGCGGCGACCGCCACGGTGCAGGGCCGCTTGCAGACCGACAGGCACTCCACCGCCTCGACCCGCAGGTCCGGCGTACCGTCGCTCCGCGACCGGAGCGCCTCCAGCAGGCGGGCCCCGGCACGGGGGCCGTCCGGGTCGTCGTCCGGGCGCCGACAGGTGGTGCAGACGTAGAGAACGGTCTCAGGCACGGGCCGCTCCCCGATCCGCTCCGCGGGCGAAGGCCTGCCACGCCCAGCCGAGCCCCAGCCCGATCAGGATCCAGAACACGAAGCTGATCGCGAGCGACCGCGCGGCGAACTGGGCGGCGAGCGCGGCCGGAAGCTCCGACGCGGCCTCGGGTGCCTGCGGGGCACCCACGACGTGCGGGGCGATGATCAGGACGAGCCCGCCGAGGATCGTGATCAGCGCGCGGCGGATCGTGATCAGGTAGAGCCCCATCCCGGTCGCCGCGGCGGTCATCACCCACCACGCCTGGCGCGTCGCGAGTGGGGCCGCCGCGCTGCCGGGCAGTTCCGGCGGCAGGCCGAGGCCTGGCGCGAGGGCGACGCTGGCGAAACCCGCCACCGCGAAGGCGAGGCCGACCTGCGGCGTGGGTTCACGGCCGCAGGCGAGCATCACCGCGCCGAGCAGCAGCGCGTAACCGACGCCGCCCACGAGGGTTGCGAGCCCGGTGAAGGCCATCCGCGGCAGGCCGGGCGCGGGCTGCCATTCCGGTGCGGCGTCGGGCGCGGCGTGGTCGTGCCCGGCATGGGCCAGCACGATCGGGAGTGCCCTGACCGGGAGCGCATTGGCAGCCCGGTTCGGCGCCTCCTGCTGCTCGTAGCGCTCGGCCGCGACGATCAGCGGCGAGGTCAGCGTCAGTTCGAGACCCGTCACGACGGCAGCCGCGAAGAAGCCGGCGGCGAGGGCCGCCGACAGGAGCCGGATGATCATCCCTGGTCCGGGGAGGTCAGTGGCAGGGGAAGTTCTGGGTATGCCGGAAATCGTGCGCCGCGTTGTGGAGCGCGATCGCCGGCGAGAAACCCGCCATGAACAGCAAGCCGAGGCCCAGCACGGCCGCGAGCGCGACGGCGATGGGGCGCTCCGACGCGCGGGTGTCGGCGGCGACGGGGGCGAGGGTTTGCGTCGTCATCAGAAGCGTCTCCAGCCGCCCCACCGGCGGCATTGCGGGATCCTGTCGCGACGGCAGGTCTCCTGGCTTGCGGCTCGACGCGCCCACCGCCTTCCCGGATCGCTCCGGTGGCGCATGGCGGGCGCTCGCCGCTCACAGTTGCGGGGGCAGCCGCGGAATCGGGGCCTCAAACCCCTCACCGCATTCCCTTTTCACCCCGTCTCCGGGGCACCGTCGCCCGGCCGTTGTAGACGCATGGCCGCCGGGACACAACGGAGCGGCGCCGGATCGCGGCCGATTCCCGCGCCCGGGGCGGACTTGACGGCCGCGCCCCGGAGCGGGCACCGCCGCATCCGATACCCGCCCGGCCCCGGCGCGGGCGCTGAATTCCCGGAGACCCGATGGCGCCGACAGACGATCCGAGACCGGTCCTCGTCGATCTCGCGGCCGGCCGTGACCCGCGGATCGTATCGGACGCGGGTACGAGGTGGCTCGAGATCGACCTCGGCGGCCGGTTCCCGATCCACTCCGTCGCCCTGCGGCCGGGGGAGGGGGCGGCTCCCCCGGAACCCGGCGACGTCGCGGTCACGGTCTCGCAGGATGGCGTGACGTGGACCGAGCCGGACCTCGCCGGCTGGACCGCGACCCCGGACGCCCTCGTCGCCGCGATCGTCCCGGACGAGCGGGCCTGGGCGCTGGCGGTCCGGGTCGCCGCGCCCGAGCCGGCCCGGATCGCCGGCATCGGCGTAAGGGCCGAAGAGGCCGCGGTCGACCTGATCACCCTGCGGGCGATGCTCGGCCTCGACGTGACGCTCCTGAACGAGAAGCCCGGCGCCAACGTCTACGTCACCTACGCGCTCCAGTCGGCGCCCGAACGCGCCAGCCACGCCCTGGTCGGCCTGTCGCTGTTCGAGAACGGCGCCTTCGGCAACTGCCTCGTCCAGTACATCATCGCCGTGTCGATCGCGAAGGCGCTCAACCTGAAATACATAAAGGTGCCCAAGGTCGACCGCAGCAAGGTGATCTTCCTGACCGAGCGGCTGACCTGCGACGGCATCACCTTCATCCCGCCGGACGAGCCGCTGCCGGCGGACGGCTACTTCCTGTCGGGCCTGTATTTCGACCCGACGCAGTTCGAGCGCGTGACCGCGCTGCGGGGGCCGACGGATTCGCGCGCGATCGTGCAGAGCGTGATCCGGCCGCTGTTCAACGGCCTGCCGACGACCTTCCCGGCGAAGCCCGACGACCAGCTCCTGATCCACATCCGATCGGGCGACATCTTCAGCACCTGGGTCGATCCGCACTACCCGCAGCCGCCCCTCGCGTTCTACCGGATGGTCATCGACCGGCTCCTGGCCGAGGACCGGATCCGCTCGGTCAAGCTCGTCTTCGAGAACAGGCTGAACCCGGTCATCGCCGAGGTTGAGGCGTACGCGGAACGGCGCGGTCTGCCGGTCGAGACCCAGAGCGAGTCGCTGATCTCCGACGTCGCGGCGCTGGTGAACGGCCGCTACCTCGTCTTCGGGCTGGGGACCTTCGGGCCGGGAATCTGCCACCTCTCGGACCACGTCGAGCAGGTCTTCTACTTCGCGTCGAACTGGCCGCAGGGCTTCCAGTCGATCCCGACCATCGGGAAGGTGGTCGAGGTCCGCGATCTCGAGGGCCGCTACATGAAGGTCGGCGAGTGGCAGAACACCGACGCGCAGCGCCGGACGATGGTGGCGTACCCGGCCGAGGCCCTCGCCTTCGACGACGCGTGACCGGCGCGGCAGGTCGGAAGCGCTACGGCACCGTCCGGAGACGCTCGGCGGGCGCTCCGGCCGGACGGGTCGAGCCGGCGTCGCGCACCTTCAGGGCGTCCGTGTACATCCGTTCCACGTCCGTCCGGAAGGCGGCGCGCGAATCCGGACGCGTGTAGAACATGTGCCCGCCCGGATAGACCGCGAGACTCAGGCGGCCGGCGGCGTAGGCCGGGACCTGCGCCAGCAGGAGCTTCGAGGCGAAGTAGGGCGTCACCAGGTCGGTGAACCCGTGCGCCACGAGGACGCGCAGGTGCCCGTCGAGCGCCAGATCGCCCTTCAGGTTGGACAGGACCTCCGGGGCTTGCCGGCCCGAGCCCCAGCTCCAGCCGCGATTGACCGCGTTGTTCAGGAGCTCGTAGCGCATGTTGGTCACGGGCCATTTCAGCGTGCGCGCGTAGAGGTCGAGCATCGCGCTCGTCAGCGGCGCCTGCAGGGCGGTGAGCTGCGGATCCTCGAAGCTCGACTGGGCGGCATCCGGGTTCGGGTCCCAGCCGGTGATGCCGGTGTCGTAGGCGCTGGTCACGCGGCCGTCGGCGCGGTCGATCTCGCGCTGGACGCTCCGGGTCGAGAGGCGCGCCGCCTGGGCGCGCACCAGGGCTGGGTCGAGGCCGACGAGGGGCGCGACCTTCTCGGTCATCCGGGCGACGGCGGCCGTGTCGCTCGGACCCTTCAGCAGGTCGCTCAGGTACGGGCCCGAGGCGTAGGCCTCCGCGTCGCCGAGCAGGGTTGGCGTCGGCACCGTGCCGGCCCGCTCGAGGGCGCCGGCCGCCAGCGAGGGCAGCTTCAGCACGTAGCCCCACGGGTTGGCCCGCGGCGTCTCCAGCCACGCGAAGTCGAGCACCGGCGAGAGCAGCACCATGCCGGACAGGCCGACGCCGATCTCCTCCTGGAGCTTCTCGGCGACCAGCGGGCCGCGGAAGCCGCCGTAGCTCTCGCCGACGAAGAACTTCGGGCTCGCCATGCGGTCGTTGACGCGCAGGTAGCGGGCGATGGTCGCCGCCAGGGTCGAGGCATCGGAATCGATCGACCAGTAGGCCTTGCCGTTCCCGTCCGCGGCCCGGCTGTACCCGGTCCCCACGGGGTCGATGAAGACCAAGTCGGTGAAGCCGAGCCAAGTCCCGTCGTTGGGCGTCAGCGTCACCGGCTGCGACGGGCTGATGCTGTCGCCGCCGACCGGCAGCCGCCAGGGCCCGATCGCCCCGATGTTGAGATAGGCCGACGCGGCGCCCGGGCCGCCGTTGACCGCGAAGGTGACCGGACGCTCGCGGCCGGCCTGCGGCGCCATCGTGTAGGCGACGTAGGCGATCTCGGCCTGCAGCTTCCCCGCCTCGTCGACCAGCGGCAGGCTGCCAGCGGTGGCGGTGAAGTCGAGGGTCCGGCCGTCCGGCAGCGTCACGCTCTGCTTCGTCGTCGAGTCGGGTGGCAGGCGCCGTCCCTCCGGCCCGCGCTGCGCCGGCTTGCTCTCCGCCGGATGGCCGTGCGGCGCGTCCTGTGCGTGGGCGACCGGGGGCGCGGCGAGCGCCAGGGCGAGGGCGAGCGCGGCGCGCCCGAGACGTGCGTGGGGGGGCACCATCAAGCCTTCTTGTTCCAGCGTCCGGACTCGTCCTGCTGCCAGTAGGCCACCGCGTGACCGGCGTCCTTGGCCTGCTTCCACTGCTCGCGGGCGCGCAGGAGCGCGTCCTGATCGGTCCCGTCGAACAGGATGCAGATCCGCTCGTACTGCCCGGCGTCGGGCGGCAGGTCGGCGCCCTCCACGAGGAAGCGGATCGAGGCCGCGTTGGGATTCACGTCCCGGAGCGTGAGCACCACCGGCTGGCTCGCGGCGTCGGGCTCGCGGTCGGTGCCGTGCGGCAGGAAGCTCTCGTCGGAATAGGTCCAGAGGTGGTCGTCGAGCGCCTGCAGGCGCTCCTCGCTCGCCGCCTGGATGGCGGCCTGCCAGCCGCGGTCCAGCGAGCGCTCGACGAGGTTCGGCAGCACCTTCTCCAGGGGCTGCCGCTGCATGTGGTAGAAGAGGATCTCGGTCACGGCACCGAGGATATAGGGCCGCAAGTCGCCGCGCGAGCAGCGGCGCGCCGCCGCGGCCTAGACCAGGCGGCTCTGCTCGATCGCGGCGCCGACGAAGCCCTTGAACAGCGGGTGCGGCTCGAAGGGCCGCGACTTCAGCTCCGGGTGGAACTGCACGCCGATGAACCACGGGTGCCCGACATGCTCCACCGTCTCGGGCAGGAGGCCGTCCGGGGACACGCCGGAGAAGCGCAGGCCCTTGGCCTCCAGCCGCTCGCGATAGGCCATGTTGACCTCGTAGCGGTGGCGGTGCCGCTCCGAGATCTGCTCGGTCCCGTAGATCTGGGCGATCTTGGACTCGGGATCGAGCTTCGCCTCGTAGGCGCCGAGCCGCATCGTGCCGCCGAGATCGCCGGCCGCCGCGCGCCGCTCCAGCTCGTTGCCGCGCAGCCACTCGGTCAGCAGGCCGACCACCGGCTCGGCGGTGTCGCCGAACTCCGTGGAATTGGCCTCCGGCATCCCGGCCAGCGAGCGGGCGGCCTCGATCACCGCCATCTGCATGCCGAAGCAGATGCCGAGATAGGGGATGCGCTTCTCGCGGGCGTAGCGGGCCGCCCGGATCTTGCCCTCGGCCCCGCGCTGGCCGAAGCCGCCCGGCACGAGGATCCCGTTCAGGCCTTCGAGGAACGGCGCCGGATCCTCGCGCTCGAACACCTCGGCCTCGATCCACTCGAGATTGACCTTCACCCGGTGGCTGATGCCGCCGTGGATCAGCGCCTCGGTCAGCGACTTGTAGGCGTCTTTCAGCCCCGTGTACTTACCGACGATGGCGATCGAGACCTCGCCCTCGGGATTGCGCACGCGCTCGGCGATCGTCTGCCAGCGGCCGAGATCCGGCTCCTCGCCGTGCTCCAGGCCGAAATGGCCGAGCACCTCCCGGTCGAGACCCGCCGTCCGGTACGAGAGCGGCACCTCGTAGATCGAGGCCACGTCGAGCGCCTCGATGACCGCGGTCTGGCGGACGTTGCAGAACAGCGCGAGCTTGCGCCGCTCGTCCATCGGGATCGGCCGGTCGCAGCGGCAGAGCAGGATGTCGGGCTGGATGCCGATCGAGCGCAGCTCCTTCACCGAGTGCTGCGTCGGCTTGGTCTTCAGCTCGCCCGCGGACGGGATGTAGGGCAGCAGCGTGAGGTGGACGTAGCAGCAGGTGCCCCGCGGCAGCTCCTGGCCGAGCTGCCGGATCGCCTCGAAGAACGGCAGGCCCTCGATGTCGCCGACCGTGCCGCCGATCTCCACCAGCACGAAATCGAAGCTGTCGTTGCCGTCGAGGACGAAGTCCTTGATCGCGTTGGTGACGTGCGGGATCACCTGGATCGTCGCGCCGAGATAGTCGCCGCGGCGCTCCTTGGCGATGATGTCCTGGTAGATCCGGCCCGTGGTGATGTTGTCGGCCCGGCTCGCCGGGACACCGGTGAAGCGCTCGTAGTGTCCGAGGTCGAGGTCGGTCTCGGCGCCGTCGTCGGTGACGAACACCTCACCGTGCTGCGTCGGGCTCATCGTGCCCGGATCGACGTTCAGGTAGGGGTCGAGCTTGCGCATCCGGACCCGGTAGCCGCGGGCCTGAAGGACCGCCGCGAGCGCTGCCGAGGCCAGTCCCTTGCCGAGGGAGGAAACCACGCCGCCGGTGATGAAAACGTACCGCGTCATGGGCCTCGGTCCATAAAGAAGCTGCTGGCATTTGCCAAACGGCGGAGACCCCGGCCCGTGCATGGGCTGGGGATCGCGCGACGCATGGCGTGGACCGGCCGAGCGCCGGTCCGTCGGGACGAGGGGCGACGCCGCGCCGCCCGCGGCGCGCGCCGTCAGCGCGACTGCGGCGCGTCCGGAACCGCCGGCTGGGCGGGAGCCGGTGCCGGCTGGGCGGGGGCGGTCGCGGGGGCCCGGTCCTGCTGCTGGCGCAGCGTGTCGAGGAGGTTGTCGGCACCAGTCGGCTGCTTGGCCGGCTGGCCGGAGGTCTGCGGCGCGCCGGTATCGAGGATCGACTTCGGCGCCGCCGAGCGGTGCGACAGGATGGCGAGGACCATGCTGGTCGTGAAGAACAGCGCCGCCAGGATCGCGGTGGCCCGCGTCAGGGCGTTGGCCTGGCCGCGGCCGGTCATGAATCCGCCGACGCCCCCACCGCCGCCGCCTCCGAGCCCGAGACCGCCCTCGGAGCGCTGGAGCAGCACCACGCCGATCAGCGCGAGCACGATGATGAGGTGGACGACGATCAGGACGGTCTGCATCGGTGTTCCGGGATCTTCTTCAGCGCCGCGCGCCGGCAGCGGGCACCGGAAGACGTACGCACGAGGGCCGGGGCCCGCGATCGTTCACGAGTCTCCCGGGCACGCGGACGTGCGGCGGGAGCTTCGGGGGCGACGCGTCGGGCGGACCGGCCGGAATTCGGCGACGGCATACACCACCGGCTGCCCGTCGCCAACCTGACGCGCGCCGCCGGCTGTCCGCTCCGGCTCTCGCCTTCGGCCGCGCTCCGTGCTCTCTGCCGGGGAAGGGCGGCCGACCGAACGCGCCGCCGGGTCCGGGAGGCAAGCCATGTCCGTGTCACGCCGTGCGGCGCTCGCCGTCGCCATCGCCGCGCCCGTCCTGATCCGATCACGCACAGGCTTCGCGGCCGGGTCCGACTCCGGCGCCCAGGGCGCCGCCGTCGAACAGGCGGTCGACGCCCTCACCAAGGCGCTCCTGGCCGCGGACGGGCCGGCCCTCGACGCCCTGGTGCTCGACGGGCTGAGCTACGGCCATTCCAGCGGGCAGATTCA
This sequence comes from Methylobacterium sp. C33D, assembly GCF_053345825.1. NCBI lineage: Bacteria > Pseudomonadati > Pseudomonadota > Alphaproteobacteria > Hyphomicrobiales > Methylobacteriaceae > Methylobacterium > Methylobacterium sp. C33D. The sequence goes on along the minus strand of NZ_JBKFAV010000003.1, from coordinate 94,188 downwards.
GGACAAGACGGCCTTCATCGAGACGCTGACCAGCAAGCGCTCGAGCTTCCCGAGCATCACCCTCTCGGACCGCTCCGTCTCGGTCGTGGGTGACGACGCGATCGCGCGCCACGTCTTCGCCGGCGAGGTGGTCTCGGGCGGCAAGACGTCGCCGGTGCATATCGGCGTGATGCAGGTCTGGCACCGCGACGGCGGCCGCTGGCGGCTGCTGGCCCGGCAGGCGTTCAAGATCTGACGGCTGCGCGGCCGTCGAGCCCGGTCATGCGGAGCGGCGCCGCGCCGGCGCCGCGGCCCGGCATACCCGCCCTCAGGCGTAGGCGGCGCAGATCCCCAGGAAATCCTCCGCCACGAGGCTCGCGCCGCCCACCAGCGCGCCGTCGACGTTGTCGACCGACAGGAGTTCCTTGGCGTTCCCGGGCTTGACCGAGCCGCCGTAGAGGATGCGGATCTTCTGCGCCTCGTCGCCCACGAGCTTGTCGAGCATCTCCCGCAGGGAGGCGTGGACCTCGGCGATGTCGCGCGGCGTCGGCGTCCGCCCGGAGCCGATCGCCCAGACCGGCTCGTAGGCGATCACCGTGTCGGCCGCCGTCGCGCCCTTGGGCAGGCCGATGGCGAGCTGCGCGCGGACGATGTCGAGGGCGCGGCCCTGCTCGCGCTCCTCGATCGTCTCGCCGACGCAGATGATGCCGCACAGGCCCGCCCGCCGGGCGCCCAGCGCCTTGGCGTGGACCCCGTCGTCGGTCTCGTGGTGGTAGGCCCGGCGCTCGGAATGGCCGACGATCACGTACTTGGCGCCGAGGTCGGCGAGCATCTCGGCCGAGATGGAGCCCGTGAAGGCGCCGCTCGGGCGGGCGTGCAGGTTCTGGCCGCCGATCGCGATCGGCGATCCGGCCGCCGCCGCCACGCAGGATCCGATCAGCGTCGCCGGCGGGCAGATCAGCACGTCGATGCGGGGCGCGAGGTCCGGCGACAGCCCGTCGCGAATCGCTTCGACGACCTGGATGGATGCCCGGGTCCCGTTCATCTTCCAGTTGCCAGCGACAAGCGGCTTGCGCCCAGACTGCGTCATTCCTGCCCTCGCTCCGCCGCGGCTTTTCCGAAGTTGCCGGGGCCTATCAGAGCGAGCTTGAGCGTGCAAACGGCCCGGAGCGCCCGAGTCTTTGCCTGTGGACGCGAATGGTCTATCGCGGTCGGCTCTCAGGGACAGCGCCGGCCCGGCGACGGGGCGGCTGCCGAAGGTACTCGATCACAGACCATGCTTCAGGGCATCCGCAACGCCAGCCAGCACTGGCTCGGCAAGATCGTCTTGACGATCATCTTCACGCTGCTGATCGCCGGCGTCGGCATCTTCGGGGTCGAGGAGTTCTTCCGCGGCGGCGCGAGCAACAAGGTGGCCACGGTCGGCAGCACGCCGATCACGGCCGAGCAGGTGCGCCAAGCCTACCAGAACCAGCTGCAGCGCTATCAGACGCAGCTGAAGCGTCCGCTGACGCCCGATCAGGCGCGGATGCTCGGTCTGGACCGGCAGGTGATGTCCCAGCTGATCACCGAGGCCGCCCTCGATCAGAAGACGCACGACCTCGGCCTCGCCGTGCCGGATTCCTCGGTGATCAAGGCGATCCACGAGGAGAAGAGCTTCCAGAACCAGCAGGGCCAGTTCGAGCCGCAGCTCTTCTACCAGACCCTGCAGCGCGCCGGCCTCAACGAGGGCCTGTTCGTGCGCGAGCAGCGCTCGGTGATCGCCCGCCTCCAGCTGGCCGAGGCGGTGTCGTCGGACCTGCACGTGCCGCTCGCCATGCGGGAGGCTGTCCACCGCTACACCACGGAGCGCCGCGCGGCCGCCTACCTGATGCTGACCCCCTCGGTGGCCGGCCAGATCCCCGATCCGACGGACGACGAGCTGAAGACCTGGTACGAGGCCAACAAGTCCGGTTTCCGGGCGCCGGAGTTCCGGGCGGCCAACCTCCTCGTGGTCGAGCCCGAGGCGATGGCGAAGCCCGACGCGATCACCGAGGCCGACGCCCGCGCCGCCTACGCGCTCAACAAGGACCGCTACGGCACGCCCGAGAAGCGAACGATCCAGCAGATCGTGTTCCCCGACGCGGCCGCCGCCGAGGCGGCCCACAAGGCGATCACGGACGGCTCGAAGACTTTCGACGCGGTGGCGGCCGAGCGCGGCACCGACGAGAAGGACCTGACCCTCGGCACGCTGACCAAGAGCGAGCTGTTCGACAAGGCCGTCGCCGACGCCGCCTTCGCGCTGCCGGAGGGCGGCGTGAGCCAGCCGGTCCAGGGCCGGTTCGGCACGGTGCTGCTGCGGGTCACCAAGATCGAAGCCGGGACGGTGAAGCCGTTCGAGGCGGTGGACGGCGAGATCCGCAAGGCCCTCGCCTTGGCCCGCGCCCGCGACGCGATGGAGACCACCCGCGACGCGATCGAGGATCAGCGCGCCGGCGCCAAGCCGCTGGCCGACATCGCGGCGGAGCGCGGCCTCAAGGTCGTCACCGTGAAGGCGGTGGACGTGAACGGCAAGGGACCGGACGGGCAGCGGATCACCGACATCCCGGACCCGGAGACCACCCTCCCGGCCCTGTTCCGCGCCGAGATCGGCGGCGACAACGAGCCCCTGCGGACCAAGTCCGGCGGCTATGTCTGGTACGACGTCACGGGGATCGACGCCGCCCACGACAAGCCCCTCGACCAGGTGAAGGACGGCGTGAAGGCCGGCTGGACGGCGACCGAGATCGCCAAGCGCCTGCAGGCCAAAGGCCGCGAGCTCGTCGAGAAGATCAACAAGGGCGAGACGATCGAGGCCGCCGCGCAGGAGATCGGCGTGAATCTCCAGGAGGCGCAGGATCTCGCGCGCAACCAGGCCAAGGACATGCTCACGGCGGACGTGGTGAACCTGATCTTCGCGACCCCGGTGGGCAAGGCCGGAACGGCGGCGGCCGGGGATTCGCGGGCGGTCTTCAAGGTCACCGCGGCGACGGTCCCGGCCTTCGTAGCCGACAGCCCGAGCGACAAGCAGATCACGCAGAGCTTCCAGGCGGCGCTCGCCGACGACGTGCTGTCCGAGTACATCAGCGAGGTCCAGAAGAACGCCGGCGTGAAGGTCGATCCGGCGGCCCTGCGGCGGGCCATCGGCGGCGAGTACTGAGGCATGGCCGAGACGCCCGATTACGCGGCCTTCGCGGCGCGCTACGAGGCCGGGCAGCCGAGCCTCGTGGCGGTGAGCCTCGTCGCCGATCTCGAGACGCCGGTGGCGGCGTTCCTCAAGCTGCGCGCCGGGCATGCCGGGCCGGCCTTCCTCCTGGAATCCGTCGAGGGCGGCGCCGTCCGCGGCCGGTACTCGATGATCGGCCTCGATCCGGACCTGATCTGGCGCTGCCGGGCGGGCGCGCCCGCGATCGCGCGCGGGGCCGATCTCACGCGGTTCGAGCCGGATCATCGGGCGCCGCTGGCGAGCCTGCGGGCGCTCATCGCGGAGAGCGCCATCGGCGAGTCGGACGGCCAGGACCTGCCGCCGATGGCCGCCGGCCTGTTCGGCTATCTCGGCTACGACATGGTCCGCGCCATGGAGCGGCTGCCGGAGCCGAACCCGGATCCCCTCGGCGTGCCGGACGCGATCCTGGTGCGCCCCCGGGTGATGGTGGTGTTCGACTCGATCCGCGACGTCATCACCGTCGTCTCGCCGATCCGGCCCGTCCCGGGCACCGCGGCCCGGGCCGCCTACGAGGACGCGCTGCAGCGCGTCGACCGGGTCGCCGCCGCCCTCGAGGGGCCGCTGCCGATCGAGGCGCGGGTGGACCTGTCGACAGTCGCCCCGCCCGAGCCGGTCTCCAACACGCCGCCGGACGACTTCTTCGCCATGGTGGCGCGCGCCAAGGAGTACATCGTCGCGGGCGACGTCTTCCAGGTGGTGCTGTCCCAGCGGTTCTCGGCGCCGTTCACGCTGCCGGCCTTCAGCCTGTACCGCTCGCTCCGGCGGACCAACCCGGCGCCGTTCCTGTGCTACCTCGATTTCGAGGGCTTCCAGATCGTCTGCTCCTCGCCCGAGATCCTGGTGCGGGTACGTGACGGCGTGGTCACGGTCCGCCCGATCGCCGGCACGCGCCGTCGCGGCGCGACCCCGGCCGAGGATACCGCCCTCGCCGAGGAGCTGCTCGCCGACCCGAAGGAGCGGGCCGAGCACCTGATGCTGCTCGATCTCGGCCGCAACGATGCCGGCCGGGTCTCGCGGATCGGCAGCGTCCGCGTGACCGACTCGTTCTTCATCGAGCGCTACAGCCAGGTCATGCACATCGTGTCGAACGTCGAGGGCGACCTCGACCCGCGCCACGATCCCCTGGACGCCCTGGCCGCGGGATTCCCGGCCGGCACGGTCTCGGGCGCCCCGAAGGTGCGGGCCATGGAGATCATCGACGAGCTGGAGCGCGAGAAGCGCGGGCCGTACGCGGGCTGCATCGGCTATTTCGGCGCGCGGGGCGAGATGGACACCTGCATCGTCCTGCGCACCGCGGTGGTGAAGGACGGGACCATGCACGTCCAGGCCGGGGCCGGGATCGTCTACGATTCCGATCCTGCCTCCGAGCAGCAGGAATGCGTCAACAAGGCCAAGGCGCTGTTCCGGGCCGCCGAGGAGGCGGTGCGCTTCGCCGCGCAGGCCAAGCGCGGGCAGTAGGGCGGCCAGTAGGGCGGGCGTGCGGCTGCGCCGCCGTCCCACGCCGACGGTTGACCGCGCGGGTGCGAGCGGTCACATCGCCTGCATGCCCGAGCGTGCCGCCGCGATGCCCAACGTCCTCGTCATCGACAACTACGATTCCTTCACGTGGAATCTCGTGCACCTGATCGGGCCGCTCTGCGGCGCGGTCGAGGTCGCGCGCAACGACGCGCTGACCATCGCCGACATCCGCGCCAGGGCGCCCGACGCCATCGTGCTGTCGCCCGGGCCGTGCACCCCGACGGAGGCGGGGATCTGCCTCGACGTGGTCCGCCACCTGTCCGAGGAGATCCCGATCTTCGGCGTCTGCCTCGGCCTCCAGGCGATCGGCCAGGCGTTCGGCGGCGACGTCGTGCGGGCGCCCCTGCCGCTCCACGGCAAGGTGTCGACCATCCGCCACGGCGCGCGCGGCCTGTTCCGCGGCCTGAACGACAGCTTCGAGGCAACCCGCTACCACTCCCTGGTGGTCGACCGCGCGACCTGCCCGACGGCCCTGCGGGTCACCGCGGAGGCCGACGGCCTGATCATGGGCCTGGAGCACGCCGACCGGCCGCTCCACGGCGTCCAGTTCCACCCCGAGAGCATCCGGTCGCAGCACGGCACGGAGATCGTGAAGAACTTCCTCGATCTCGCCGCCGCCTGGAACACGGCGCGTGACAGGACGCGTGCCGACGTGCATTGACGCCGGGGGCCGGGGCGGCCCTCCGTAAGAACCCATGGACAGCTTCAGACCCCATCTCGCGAAGGTCGCCGGGGGCCTCGCCCTCGACCGCGCCGAGGCCCGCGCCGCCTTCGACGACCTGCTGTCGGGCGAGGTCACGCCGGTCCAGGCGGGCGCCTTCCTGACCGCGCTCAAGGTGCGCGGCGAGAGCGTCGAGGAGATCGTCGGCGCGGCCGAGGCGATGCGGGCGCGCATGACGCGCGTCGCGGCGCCCGCGAACGCCGTCGACGTCGTCGGCACCGGCGGCGACCATTCGGGCAGCGTCAACGTCTCCACCCTGGCGGCGATCATCGTGGCCGCCTGCGGCGTGCCGGTGGCCAAGCACGGGAACCGCGCGGCGACCTCGCGCTCCGGCGCGGCCGACGTGCTCGCCGCCCTGGGCGTGCGACTCGGGCTCGACCCCGCCGCGCAGGCCCGCTGCCTCGAGGAGGCCGGCCTCTGCTTCCTGTTCGCGCAGGCCCACCATCCGGCGATGCGCCACGTCGCGGCGGTCCGGTCCGAACTGCCCGTGCGCACGATCTTCAACCTGCTCGGTCCGCTGAGCAACCCGGCCGGCGTCGGCTACCAGCTGTTCGGCGTCGCCCAGGCGGCCCTCGCGGAGCCGCTGACCCGGGTCCTGGCCGAACTCGGCAGCCGCCGGGTCTGGACCGTGCACGGGTCCGACGGGCTCGACGAGATCACCGTCACGGGCCCGACGCAGGTGGTCGCCCTCGACGAGGGGCGGCTGTCCCACTTCACCATCGACCCGCGCGCGTTCGGGCTGGCGCTGCGCGCGCCCGAGGAGCTGCGCGGCGGCGATCCCGCCGAGAACGCGCGGTCCCTCGAGGCCGTCCTGGCGGGGGCGCGCAACGCCTACCGGGACATCGCGGTCCTCAACGCGGGGGCGGCGCTCGTCGTCGCGGGGGCCGCGCGGGCCCTGGCGGACGGCGTCGCGCAGGCGCAGGATGCCGTCGATTCCGGGGCCGCCCGGGCGACGCTCGCCCGCCTCGTCCGGGCTTCGAACGACCACTCCAACGGACAGGAGGGCCGATGAGCTCGCTGACGCACGAGGCGATCCCGGAGACCGGCGCCGGGACGCCGACCGAGCGGCCGAACGTCCTCGCCCGCATCGAGGCCTACAAGCGCCGCGAGATCGCCGAGGCGAAGCTGCGCGTGCCGCTCGCCAAGCTGGAGCGGAAGGTCGCGCAGGCGGAGCCGGTGCGCGGCTTCGCGGCGGCGATCCGGACCCATCTCGCCGCGGACCGCCCGGCGCTCATCGCCGAGGTGAAGAAGGCCTCGCCCTCGAAGGGCCTGATCCGCGCCGACTTCGATCCGGCAACGCTCGCCGCCGCCTACGAGGCCGGCGGCGCCACCTGCCTGTCGGTGCTGACCGACGAGCCCTCGTTCCAGGGACGGCCCGAGTACCTGACGGCCGCCCGCGCGGCCTGCAAGTTGCCGGTCCTGCGCAAGGATTTCCTGTTCGAGCCCTATCAGGTCTACGAGGCCCGAGCCTGGGGCGCAGACTGCATCCTCGTCATCATGGCCTGCCTCGACGACGACGAGGCGGAGGCCCTGGTCGGAGCGGCGCATCTCCTCGGGATGGACGTCTTGGTCGAGGTGCACGACGAGGCCGAACTCGCCCGGGCGATCCCCCTCGGCACGGCGCTGATCGGCATCAACAACCGGAACCTCAAGACTTTCGAGGTCTCGTTCGAGACCGCGATCCGGCTCGCGCCGGGAATCCCGGCGGATCGGATCGCCGTGGCCGAGAGCGGCATCGGCGACCACGCCGACGTGGTGCGGCTCCGGGACAACGGCCTCGGCGTGGTCCTGGTCGGCGAGAGCCTGATGCGGCAGCCGGACGTCGCGGAGGCGGCCCGCGCCCTGCTGTTCGGCGACGCGGGGGCCAAGGGCGGCAAGCCGCGGAAGAAGGCGTAAGGCATGCGGCCGGGCTCGACGCTGACCCATCTCGACACGAGCGGCGCGGCCAACATGGTCGACGTCACCGACAAGCCCGCTGCCGACCGGACCGCCCGGGCGGAAGGCCAGATCGTGATGAGGCCCGAGACCCTGGCGCTCATCCGCGAGGGCGACGCCAAGAAGGGCGACGTGATCGGCACGGCCCGGCTCGCCGGCATCATGGCGGCCAAGCGCACCCACGAGTTGATCCCGCTCTGTCACCCGCTCCTGCTGTCGAAGGTGCGGGTCGAGTGCGAGGCCGACGACGCCCTCCCGGGGCTGCGCGTCGCCGCCGAGGTCCGGGTCCAGGGGCCGACCGGCGTCGAGATGGAGGCGCTCACCGCCGTCTCGGTGGCCTGCCTGACGGTCTACGACATGGTGAAGGCGGTCGATCGCGGCATGCGGATCGAGGGGATCCGGCTGATCGCCAAGGACGGTGGCCGTTCCGGCGCCTACCGGGCTCCGACCGAATGAGCGGCCTGATCCCGGTCGCCGAGGCGCTGGCGCGGGTGCTCGCGAGCGTCGCCGCGCCGGTCGAGCCCGAGACGGTCCCGCTGGCGCAGGCCGCCGGCCGGACGCTCGCCGCCGACGTCGTCGCCTCGCGCACCCAGCCGCCATTCCCGGCCTCGGCGATGGACGGCTACGCCGTGCGCGGCGCCGACGCCGCGGCGGTCGGGGCGACCCTGCGGTTGATCGGCACCAGCGCGGCCGGCCACGGTTTCCCGGGTCGCATCGGCGCGGGTGAGGCGGTCCGGATCTTCACCGGCGCGCCGGTGCCGGAGGGCGCGGACGCGATCTTGATCCAGGAGAACGCCGCCGCCGAGGCGGGCGCGGTGCGCGTCCTGGAGCCCGTGGAGCCGACGCGGTTCATCCGCCGGGCCGGCCTCGACTTCACGGCGGGCGAGACCCTGATCCCGGCCGGCATCAGCCTCGACGCGCGCCGCCTCGCGCTCGCCGCCGCGGCCGGTCATCCCCGCCTCCCGGTCAGTCGCCGGCCGCGCGTCGCGATCCTCGCCACCGGTGACGAGTTGGTGGTGCCGGGCGCGACGCCCGGCTGGGACCAGATCGTCGCCTCGAACAGCCTCGCGCTCGGCGCCCTCGCCGCGGAGGCCGGCGCCGATATCGTCGATCTCGGGATCGCGGCGGACGACCACGACGCGCTGGCGGACGCGTTCCGTCGCGCCCGCGCGGCGCGGGCCGACGTGCTCGTCACCCTCGGCGGCGCGTCCGTCGGCGACCACGATCTGGTTCAGGCCGCGCTCGCCAGGGAGGGCCTGGAACTCGGCTTCTGGCGGGTCGCCCTCCGGCCGGGAAAGCCGTTGATGCACGGCCGCCTCGGCGACATGCTGGTGATCGGACTGCCCGGCAACCCGGTCTCATCCATCGTGTGCGGGCTGCTGTTCGTGGTGCCGGCGATCCGCGCGCTCCAGGGCGACCCGCAGGCGGGCGCCGACCGGAGCGAGCCGGCCACGCTGGGCCGCGACATGCCGGAGAATGACGGGCGGGCCGACTACATGCGGGCGAGCCTGGCCCTCGAGCCCGGCCGGCTGCCGGTCGCGACCGCCGAGCAGCGCCAGGACTCGTCGATGCTCGCCGTCCTCGGACGGTCCGAGGCCCTGCTGATCCGCGCCCCGAACGCACCGGCCGCGCGCGCCGGCGATCCCTGCCGGATCATCCGGCTCGATCGCCGCCTGCTCTGATCGTCAGGGCACGACGCGCCAGACCTTGAGCGGGCCGGGCACCTCCAGCGGCACGAGGCGGGCGCTCCCGGCCGCGCCCGCGGCGAGCCGCGTGGCGAAGGCCGTCTCCGCCTGCAGATTCTCGGCCGGCCGGGCCGGGCAGGCGACGAGGTAGCTGACGCCGAACGCCGTCAGCACCCGGTCGAGGTCGGCCTCGGTGCCGCCCAGCCCCTCGATCGCCGCCGCGAGTCCGGGAATGGCCCGGTGATAGGGCGCGGCGACGATCGTGTGCGGGGTGCGGAGGAGAATCGACGGCCCCATGAAGATCGGGGCGAGCACGGTGCCTTCGGGCAGGCGCGCCAGGGGGCGGACTGCGGCATCGTCGAGGCAGGCGGTGGTCTCGGCCGCGTCGGGCGCGGTGCGCAGGCCGGGCGCCAGGGTCTCCGCCAGGAGCGCCGGGATCATCCAGAGGCTGCTGACCAGCGCGGCGCCGAGGAGCGCGACGGGCCAGCGCCGCCCCCCGGCCGGCAGCGTTGCCCGCGCGAGCGCGCGGTCGAGGACGACGCCCGCCACCAGGGGCACGAATCCGGAGACGATGTAGAGACCGCGGAACTGCGCGATGCCGAGGATCAAGCCGGGCCACAGGAAGAGTGCCACCACCGACCAAACCCGGCGTTCGGGCCCGCGCCACGCCATGCCGGTGGCCGCGAGGCTCGCCAGGATCACGACCGGGTAGAAGACCAGCGCCTCCCACTGGCCGCGGGCCACGAACTTCGCCAGCGGCGCCATCTCGTTGACCGTGAGCAGCCAGTGGATCCGCACCAGCGGCGGCATGTCGGGGAACGGGCCGCCGAGGCAGGCCGGGAAGGCGGCGGCGAACCCGGCGAGCAGGACGCTCCCCACGACACCCGCGAGGGCGAGGCGCGCCGGGATCGTCGCGAGGCGCTCGCCCGCGGCGGCGGCTCCTGCGGCGAGGCCCAGCCCGCCGAGGGTGAGCCAGAGCCAGGGGGGCGAGAGCGCGTCGCAGCGGGTGACGCCCCAGAGCGCGGGCGCCGTCTGGACGGCGAACAGCGCGGGAGCGGCGAGGCCGAGACCCAGGCCGAAGCCCGCGAGCGACGCCAGCGCGGGCCGTCCGCGCAGGCACCAGTCGGCCGTGAGAAAGACGGCCGCCAGCGCCACGAAGGGCAGGCCCTCGAGCCCGATCGCCAGCGACACGGCTGCCAGGATCCCGCCGATCAGGCCGGGTCGCAGGCCCCCGCGGATCATGCAGAAGGCGAGACCGAGGATCGAGAGGATCTGCAGATTGTGGTGGTCCACCCGCCCCGCCTGGAACTGGATCATCACACCGAAGGTCTGCGTGGCCGCGATCAGGGCCAGGAGCGCGGCGCGGCTGCCGAAGCTGTGCCGGACGCCGCGATACAGGAGCCAGCCGTAGAGCCCGAAGAGCAGCATGGGCCAGAGGGCCGCCGTCAGACCCACGGCGCGCGCGTGGCCCGTCAGGGGCGTGAGCCCCAGGATCAGGCCGGCGATCGGCGCGTCGACGAGGCGCGACCAGTGGCTCGGCACGCCGCCAGGGGGCAGGAATCGGTACTGGACGTTGTCGTACCAGCCCTGGCCGGCCAGCAGGTCGCGCACTTCCACGAGGCGCATCGCGTCGTCGGTGTCAGGGACGCGGAGGTGGTGGATCGTCTCCCACACGGCATGGGGGGCGTTCACCGTCGCGATGCAGAGTGCGGCAAGGATCCACAGCAGCGTGCGGGCCTCGATCCGCCGGCGCGGTCGGGAGAGGGGTAGCGCCGGAGCCGGCATGGTTGGATCACCCGGGCGGGCGGTCGATGCCCTCGCCGGCATGCTCGCGCGGTTCGGCTTAACGCGCGGTCAAAAGGGCACCGGACGTGCGGCCGGTCGCCTGTCCGCCCCGCCGGTGCCAGCGATTCCTTAACCACGACCCGCCATCCTGGCGACCGGTCGGCGTCCTGCGCGTCGCGCGCCGCACCATTCGCCGGAGCATGGGATGAGCCACCACACCGAGACGCTGGTGATCGGCGCGGGACCCGCGGGTCTGACCGCCGCCTACCTGCTGTCGAAGAAGGGACGCTCCGTCACCGTCCTGGAGCGGGATCCGGCGCAGGTCGGCGGGATCTCGCGCACCGTCTCGCACAACGGCTACCTGTTCGACATCGGCGGCCACCGGTTCTTCTCGAAGTCCCAGGCCGTGGTCGACCTCTGGGACGAGATCCTCCCCGACGACTTCATCGAGCGCCCGCGCCTGTCGCGGATCTACTATCGCGGCCGGTACTACGCCTACCCGCTCAAGGCCTTCGAGGCTCTGCGCAATCTCGGCGTCGTCACCAGCGCGGCCTGCGTCGCCTCCTACCTCTACGCGCGCCTGCGGCCGGTGGCGGAGCCCAAGACCTTCCACGCCTGGGTCCGTAACCAGTTCGGCGAGCGCCTGTTCTCGATCTTCTTCAAGACCTACACCGAGAAAGTGTGGGGCATGTCGTGCGACGCGATCTCGGCCGACTGGGCGGCGCAGCGCATCAAGGGGCTCGACCTCGGCGCGGCGATCCGCGACGGCATCAAGCGCTCGCTGGGCCTGCGCAAGGCGCCCAGGGCCGGCGGTCCCGTCATCAAGACGCTGATCGAGTCGTTCCGCTATCCCCGCCGCGGCCCCGGCATGATGTGGGAGGCGGCGGCCGCCAAGATCCGCGCCCAGGGCGGGCAGCTGAAGCTCGACCGCGGCGTCGATTCCCTGAGCTACGATGCCGGCACCGGCATCTGGACGGTGGCGGCCCGCCGCTCGGACGGCAGCCGCGAGACCTTCACGGCCCGCAACGTCATCTCGTCCGCGCCGGTCCGCGAGCTCGTCGACGCGATCCGCCCGCGGCCGCTCAGCACCTTCAACGCCCGGGCGCTGAAGTACCGCGACTTCCTGACGGTGGCGCTCATCGCGAAGTCTGACAAGAACTTCCCGGACAACTGGATCTACATCCACGACCCGGCGGTGAAGGTCGGCCGGGTGCAGAACTTCCGCTCGTGGTCGCCCGAGATGGTGCCGGACGCGGACCATACCTGCCTGGGCCTGGAGTATTTCTGCTTCGAGGGCGACGGCCTGTGGAACGCAGAGGATTCCGAGCTGGTGGAGCTCGCCAAGCGCGAGATCGGGCAGATCGGCCTGATCGACCCGGCCGACGTCGTCGATGCCTGCGTGGTCCGTCAGCCGAAGGCCTACCCGGTCTACGACGAGGAGTATGCCGGCCACGTCGTGACCGTGCGGCGGGAACTGGAGCGGGATTTCCCGAGCCTGCACCTCGTGGGCCGCAACGGCATGCACAAGTACAACAACCAGGACCACGCGATGATGACCGCGATGCTGACCGTGGAGAACATCCTCTGCGGCCGGCGCCGGCACGATGTCTGGCGGGTGAACGAGGACGCCGAGTACACCGAGTCCGGCGTGTCGGGGGCCGACGTCGCCCTGGGCAGCGAGCGCCTGGTCCCGCGCAAGGTTGCCTGAGGCGGGTTCCGGTCGGTCGGGTCGGCCTGTCCGTCCTCGCGCGCGGAGCGAAGCATCCGAGGGCGGTGCTGGGCGCCCTGAAGTCGCGCTGGCCTGGGTCGCTGCGCTCGCGATGACGGAGTGTGCGATCCGACTGGGGGTGACGATCGGAAATCCCGCGGTAGGCGACACGGCTCGAGCCGCGTCACCGGTGCCGCTTGCCGGCCCGTTCCGCGCCTCTATCGTTCCTTTCCGGTAATGCCCTGGTTCAAGGGCCGCCGGGAGGATTCTTTCGATGCGATCTCTGCTTCTCGCCGCGCTCATCGCGGGCGTGGCCATGCCGGCGGCGGTGTTGCCCGCCCTGGCGCAGGGTGCGGCCCCTGCCGAGACCAAGGCCAAGACCGACGACCTCGAGAAGCTCGAGGGCTTCCACAGCACCGACACCCAGGCCGCCGCGGAGATCCCGCAGACCGGCCGCCGCGCCGACGCGATCCGCAAGAACCTGTCGAAGATCAAGCTGCCGGACGGCTTCAAGATCGACCTGTACGCCGTGGTGCCGGATGCCCGCGCGATCGCCGTCGGCCCCAATGCCGGGGTGCTGTTCGTCGGGACGCGCAAGAGCAAGATCTACACGGTCACCGACCGTGACAAGGACCGGGTCGCCGACGAGGTCCGGCCCTTCGCGCCGGGCATCGCGTTCAAGATCCCGAACGGCGTCTGCTTCTCGAAGGACGGCGTCCTCACCGTGGTCGAGCAGAACCGGGTCCTGGCCTTCCCGGCCGCCGAGTTCTTCTACGAGAACCCGGACGTCGCCGCCGGCGTGCTGGTCAAGCAGGGCGCTCTGATCCCGGCCTCCGAAGAGAGCTTCAACCATACCGCCCGCGTCTGCCGGGTCGGGCCGGACGGCAAGACCTACATCGCGCTGGGCCAGCCCTACAACGTGCCGCCCGCCGAGAAGATGGATCTCTACAAGAAGACCGGCATCGGCGGCATCATCCGCATCGACGCCGACGGCAAGAACCGCGAGGTCTACGCGACCGGCATCCGCAACTCGGTCGGGATGGATTTCAACACCGACAAGTCGCTGTGGTTCACCGACAATCAGGTCGACGGCATGGGCGACGACAAGCCGCCGGGCGAACTGAACCGCTCCACCAAGGCGGGCGAGAATTTCGGCTTCCCGTGGTTCGGCGGCGGCGCGGTCCGGACGGTCGAGTACAAGGACCAGACCCCGCCGGCCGACGCCGTCGCCCCGCAGGCCGAGCTGCCGCCGCACGCGGCCGATCTCGGCATGACCTTCTACAACGGCAAGCAGTTCCCGGCCGCCTACAAGGGCGGGATCTTCATCGCCGAGCACGGCTCGTGGAACCGGACCGAGCCGGTCGGCGCCCGGGTGATGTTCGCCAAGCTCGGCGCCGACGGGAAGGTCGAGTCGGTCAAGCCGTTCGCGGAAGGGTGGCTCACCGGCGACGGCGAGTATCTCGGCCGTCCGGTGGATGTGGCGGTGATGCTCGACGGCTCGCTGCTGGTCTCGGACGATTCCGCCGGGGCGATCTACCGGATCTCCTACGAGAAGTAGTTTCTTGTGATGGGGCGCCTCTTCTCGAGAGGGGCGCCCCGTTGCGGGCGAGCGCGACGCGCCCCCTCTCCCGTGCGGGAGAGGGTTGGGGTGAGGGACGAGAACGTTCAGGATCAGGCACGCGTTCGATGCGCCGAATAGGGTGCACTCCACTCGGAGCGACCTGATCCCTCACCCTGTCCCTCTCCCGAACGGGGGAGGGGACCCGCGCCTTTTACACTGACCCTTTGTGCCAGCGTCACTTTGAGTTCGCCCGATGATCCGTCCGCTTCTCGTTCTGCTCGCCACCCTCGTCCCGCTCTCGGCGCAGGCCGGCGATGCCGCCGCGGGCAAGAAGCGCGCGACCGCCTGCCAGACCTGCCACGGCATGGACGGGCTCTCGAAGCTGCCGGAGGCGCCGAACCTCGCCGGGCAGGTCGAGCCCTACCTCGTGAAGGCGCTCACCGAATACCGCGACGGCAAGCGGCAGAACGAGATCATGAACGTGGTCGCGAAGGAGCTGTCGGACGCCGACATCGCCAATCTGGCGGCGTACTATTCCAGCATCCAGATCGACGTGCTGCCGCCGGGGTAAGCCACACCGCCGTCATTGCGAGGCAGCGAAGCGATTCAGTCGCGCCACGCTCACCGATGTCGCGCGACCCTGGTTTGCTTCGCGCCGCTGGCGATGACGCCGCGGATCAATCGTCCATCTTCAGGGCGGCGATGAACGCCTCCTGGGGAATCTCGACGCGCCCGAACTGGCGCATCTTCTTCTTGCCTTCCTTCTGCTTGTCCAGCAGCTTGCGCTTGCGCGAGATGTCGCCGCCGTAGCACTTGGCGGTGACGTCCTTCGACAGGGCCTTGATCGTCTCGCGGGCGATGATCTTGCCGCCGATCGCCGCCTGGACGGGGATCTGGAACAGGTGGCGGGGGATCAGGTCCTTCAGCTTCTCGCACATCGCCCGGCCGCGCGATTCGGCGCGGGTGCGGTGGACCAGCATCGAGAGGGCGTCCACCGGCTCGGCGTTCACCAGGATCGACATCTTCACGAGGTCGCCCTCGCGGTAATCCGACACGTGGTAGTCGAAGGAGGCGTAGCCCTTCGAGATCGACTTGAGCCGGTCGTAGAAGTCGAACACCACCTCGTTCAGCGGCAGGTCGTAGACCACCATGGCGCGCTTGCCGACGTAGTTGAGGTCGATCTGGACGCCGCGCCGGTCCTGGCAGAGCTTGAGCACGCCGCCGAGATACTCGTCCGGCGTCAGGATCGTGGCGCGGATCCAGGGCTCCTCGACCGTCTCGATCTTCATGACGTCCGGCATGTCGGCCGGATTGTGCAACTCCTTGATCTCGCCGTCGCGCATCTTGAGCCGGTAGACCACCGAGGGCGCCGTGGAGATCAGGTCGAGGTTGAACTCGCGCTCCAGCCGCTCCTGGATGATCTCCAGGTGCAGGAGCCCGAGGAAGCCGCAGCGGAAGCCGAAGCCGAGGGCGGCCGAAGATTCCATCTCGTAGGAGAACGAAGCGTCGTTGAGCCGGAGCTTGCCCATGGCCGAGCGGAGATTCTCGAATTCGGCGGCGTCGACCGGGAACAGGCCGCAGAACACCACGGCCTGAACTTCCTTGAAGCCCGGCAGCATCTCGGTGGTCTGGCGCTTGTCCTCGGTGATGGTGTCGCCGACGCGGGTGTCGGCCACCTCCTTGATCGAGCCGGTGAAGAAGCCGACCTCGCCCGGGCCCAACGCGTCGATGTCGGCCATCTTCGGCCGGAACACGCCGATCCGGTCGACGCCGTAGACGGCGTCAGCGCCCATCATCCGGATGGTCATGCCCTTCTTGAGGGTACCGTCGATGATCCGCACCAGCACCACGACGCCGAGATAGGCGTCGTACCAGCTGTCCACGAGCAGCGCCTTCAGGGGCGCGTCGCGGTTGCCCTTCGGTGCCGGCAGGCGATTGACGATCGCTTCCAGCACGGCTTCGATGTTGAGGCCGGTCTTGGCCGAGATCGGCACGGCGTCGGAGGCGTCGAGGCCGATCACCTCCTCGATCTGCTCCTTCACCCGGTCCGGCTCGGCGGCGGGCAAGTCGACCTTGTTGAGGACCGGGACGATCTCGTGGTTGGCGTCGAGCGCCTGGTAGACGTTGGCGAGCGTCTGCGCCTCGACGCCTTGCGAGGCGTCAACGACCAGCAGCGATCCCTCGCAGGCGGCCAGCGAGCGCGACACTTCGTAGGCGAAGTCCACGTGGCCGGGCGTGTCCATCAGGTTGAGGACGTAGTCCTTGCCGTCCTGCGCCTTGTACTCCAGGCGCACGGTCTGCGCCTTGATGGTGATGCCGCGCTCCTTCTCGATGTCCATCGAGTCGAGCATCTGCTCCGACATGTCGCGGAGCGCGACTGTGCCGGTGGCCTGGATCAGCCGGTCGGCCAGGGTCGATTTGCCGTGGTCGATATGCGCGACGATCGAGAAGTTGCGGATGGTGTCGATCGGGGCTGTCATCGGCATTCCGTTCGGGCGCGCGCCGGCGCGCACCGTCTGACGTCTGGACGTGTTCGGATGGATCGGCTCCCGCGCGAGATAGCAGCGCAGCGGGAAGGCGCCAAGCGCGGCCTAAGCGCTCGCTCGGTCATTCGGGGCGGCGCGGCCGGGCCAGGAGCGCGTGCGGCGCCGTCGGCCACGGCACAAAACAACGGGGGCCGGAACGGGCCGGCCCCCGGGTCACGATCGTGTCTGGCGCCGAGGAGCGATCTGGCTCAGCGACCGCGGTCGCGGATCAGTCGCTCGATCTCGGCCTCGCCGTGGGAGCGCGCCTTGGCCTCGGTCGGATGCTTCCGGTCCGAACGCTGGTGCAGCTTGCCGTGCTTGCGGATGCTCCACTGGAACAGGGAGCCGCTCTCGCCGACCGGCTCCACGTCGAGGCTGAAGGGGTAGGTATCTGTCTGGGTATCGCTCATGGTGCCGATATGGGGCGGTCAGCGACCTTTCGCCATGCCTGATCGGCAAGTCCTTGCGCGTTTACGCGTCCGCACCGGTCGCGCGCGCCCGCGCGGCCATGGCAACGAGGCTTCTGCGCAGCGCACCCATGTCGGTGACGCGTTCCGGATAGGGGACGCGCAGGGTGCGGTCGGCCGCCATCATGTCCATGCCCTCCGGGTCGAGGCCGGTGAGCCGCCAGGGCAGGTCGGCCGCGCCGCCGGCGCCCGCGGCGTAGAGCGCCAGCGCGTCCGCGTGGTCGGCGTTCATGTGCTCGACGGCGCCGCGCTCGCCCGCCACGATCGCCTGCGCGTCCGAGAGGTCGAGGAGGAGCTGGTCGCGGGTCAGGGTCGCGGCCTTGGCGAAGCCGCCATTGAGGTGGCCGGCCTCCGGCGCCAGGGCGAAGAAGCCGAAATCGGGGAAATCGGCGTAGAGCTTGGCCTTGGGGTGCCGGGCGAGGAACCGCTCCCGCGCCCGCGTCTCGGCGGTCTGGACGGCGCGGCCGACCACGGTCAACCGGGGATGGGCGAGGGGATCGCCCTTGCCGCCCTGCGAGAACAGCAGCGAGCAGCGCGGGTCGGCCAGCAGGTTGCGCGTGTGGGCCGACAGCCGCGACAGCAGCATCAGCGGCGTGCCGTCCGCGTCGGTGGCGATGGTGACGAGCGAGGCGAACGGCGTCCCGTCCGGCTCCAGGGTCGCGAGCGCCCCGGACCGGACGCAGCGCAGGAGCGTGCGCGACAGGCCGATCGCGTCGAACGGCGCCGCCTCGGCCGGCAGCGGACGGGCCGGCCCGCCCGCCGGACCCGTGTCGATCGTCTCGCCCATGCGCGATTCCTCCCCTCTCCGAGCGGCCGCCCGGTACCGCCGCCACGTTAGCGGCGCGGCGCGGGCCGCGCGAGGCGCCGCGGCCGCGTCAGATGGGCCTCCGTTCGACCGCAGATCGACCGTCGGGCGCGCCCGTTACGGCCAAGCTATGACCGCCGCTCGCTTTTTCCGATCGGCCGTACTAAAGCACCTGTCCCTTTGCGTGTGCCGGGCTGCGCCGAAACCGCCCGGTTCGCGTTTTTGTCTGCCCCCTCGGGGCCGGGACGTGGCGCGGCCTGTGCGAAGAGCCGGGACCGCGCCTGAGCCCGTTCAGTCAGGGACCGCGCATGCCGACCATCGCCCTCGTCGACGACGACCGGAACATCCTCACCTCTGTGTCGATCGCGCTTGAGACCGAAGGCTACCGCATCCAGACCTACACGGATGGGGCCTCCGCGCTGGACGGTCTGCGCCACTCCCCGCCCGATCTCGCGATCTTCGACATCAAGATGCCGCGCATGGACGGGATGGAGCTTCTCCGACGCCTGCGGCAGAAATCGGACCTTCCCGTGATCTTCCTGACGTCGAAGGACGAGGAGATCGACGAGCTGTTCGGCCTCAAGATGGGCGCGGACGACTTCATCCATAAGCCGTTCTCGCAGCGCCTGCTGGTGGAGCGGGTGAAGGCGGTGCTCCGCCGCTTCGCCAAGGAGGCCCCCGGCGGCACGCCCCGCGGCGAGGCCGAGGTCGCGGCCCGGTCGCTCGAGCGCGGCGCGCTGATGATGGATCCCGAGCGGCACACCTGCACGTGGAAGGGCGAGCCCGTGACCCTGACGGTCACGGAGTTCCTGATTCTCCAGGCCCTCGCCCAGCGCCCCGGCGTCGTGAAGAGCCGCAACGCGCTCATGGACGCGGCCTACGACGATCAGGTCTACGTCGACGACCGGACCATCGACAGCCACATCAAGCGGCTGCGGAAGAAGTTCAAGGTCACCGACCAGAGCTTCGACATGATCGAGACGCTCTACGGCGTCGGCTACCGCTTTAAGGAGGCGTGATCTCCGGGATCCGCTCCGTGACCGCTCGCACGCAATCCCAGACCGAGGATGCCCCGCCCCGCGCCTCCCTGGCCCAGACCCTGTCACGACCGCTCGGCTGGCCCCGCGCCGTGTGGGAGGCGATCGGCCAACGCGCCTCGTCGAGCCTGACGCGCCGCATCGTCGTCCTCAATCTCGTCGGGCTGATCGCGCTGCTCGTCGGGTTCCTGTACCTCAATCAGTTCCGGCAGGGCCTGATCCAGGCCCGGATCCAGAGCCTCGCCATCCAGGGCGAGATCATCGCGGGGGCGATCGCCGCCTCGGCGTCGGTGGACACCGACACGATCCGCATCGACCCCGACAAGCTGCTCCAGCAGCAGGCCGGCGAGGCGGCGGAGGAGGAATCGCAGCCGCTCGCCTTCTCGCTCAACCCCGAGAAGGTGGCGCCGCTCCTGTCCCGCCTCGTGACCCCGACGGGCAACCGCGCCCGGGTCTACGACCAGGAGGGCGGCCTCCTGTTCGACACCCGCACCCTGTTCAAGCGCGGCGACGCGAGCCGGCCGGACCCGCTGGAGCCGAAGCCCCACAAGCCCGGCATGCTCGAATCCGCGTTCGAGGCGGTCCAGTCCAAGCTCGGCGGCCTGTTCCGCAGCCGGACCGAGACCGCCGAGGAGACCGGGCCGGTGAACGGCCACTCGCTGCGCGAGGTCCAGGCGGCGCTCGGCGGAAATCGCGGCAGCCTCGTGCGCCGGAACAAGCTCGGCGAGACCACCGTCTCGGTGGCGGTCCCGATCCACCGGGCCGGCTCGGTCCGCGGCGCCCTGCTGATCTCGACCCAGGGCGACGCCATCGACCGGGTCATCGCCTCGGAGCGGTTCGGCCTGCTGCAGGTGTTCCTCGTCGCCTCGGCGGTCATGGTGGTGCTGTCGTTCCTGCTGGCGGGCGCGATCGCGGGGCCGGTTCGCCGCCTCGCAGAGGCCGCCGAGAAGGTCCGCATGGGCATTAAGACGCGCGAGGAGATCCCGGACTTCACCGAGCGAACCGACGAGATCGGCCACCTGTCGGGCGCCCTGCGCGACATGACCCAGGCCCTCTATCGGCGGATCGACGCCATCGAGAGCTTCGCGGCGGATGTCAGCCACGAGCTGAAGAACCCGCTGACCTCGCTCCGGAGCGCGGTGGAGACGCTCCCGCTCGCCAAGACCGACGAGTCCCGCGGCCGGCTGATGGCGATCATCCAGCACGACGTGAAGCGCCTCGATCGCCTGATCAGCGACATCGCCGACGCCTCGCGCCTGGACGCGGAGCTGGCGCGCGCCGAGGCCCGGCGGGTCGATCTCCGGCGGCTGCTCACCACGGTCGTGTCGGTCGCCAACGAGCGCCGGCGTCCCAAGGACTGCCTGATCCAGCTCGACGTCGAGGCCACGGGCTCCGACCAGGACGCGCCGTTCACGATCATCGGCCACGACAGCCGACTCGGTCAGGTGGTCAACAACCTCCTCGACAATGCCCGCTCGTTCTCGCCGACCGACGCGAAGGTCCGGGTCGTGCTGCGCCGGGTGCGCGGCGAGGTCGAGATGATCTGCGAGGACGAGGGCCCGGGCATCCCGGAGCACGCCCTGGAGCGGATCTTCGAGCGCTTCTACACCGACCGGCCGGAGCAGGGTTTCGGTCAGAATTCCGGCCTCGGGCTGTCCATCTCGCGCCAGATCGTCCAGGCTCACCGCGGCACGATCCGCGCGGAGAACCGCCCCGGCGCCCCCGACGAGGACGGCGAGCCGACGGTGCGCGGCGCCCGCTTCGTCGTGCGTCTGCCGGCGGCGCCGCGGCAGCTCCACGCCTGATGGTCACCCTGCACGGCGCCTGCATCGCGCTGGGCGGGGCCGGGATCCTGATTCGGGGGGCCTCCGGCGCGGGCAAATCCAGCCTCGCGCTCCTGCTCGCCACCGCGCCGGACGGGGCCTTCGTGGCCGACGACCGGGTGGTCTGCGCGATCCGCGACGGGCGAATCACGGCCGGTCCCCATACCGCTCTGGCCGGACGTGTCGAGGTTCGCGGCCAGGGGATCCTCGCGGCGACCGATCTCGGCCTCGCGGTGTGGCCGGAGGCGGTGCTGCACCTCGCCGTCGACCTGGTGGAGACGGCGCCGCGCCTGCCCGAGCCGCCGGCGGACGCGGACATCCTGGGATGCGCCGTGCCGCGCCTGGTGCTGGATCGCGGTGTCCGTGCGGCCGGTCTCGCGCCGCTCCTCGTTCGTGCGGCGCTGCGAAAGGCGCGGCCGTGACTTCGCAGCCGCACAGGCGGCTCGATTCACCCAAGACTGGTATCACCCATGGCGCACACGGTGCGACCGTGGCATGATCTCGGGAATGTCCGGGCAAAAAAGTCGCGATCGCCTTGTGGGGGGCTGTGCGATGCACAACATGGCGTCACACACAGGACGTTGGAACACGTGTCGATGATTGGCATGGTGCTCGTCACCCACGGACTCCTGGCGACCGAGTTCAAGGCCGCGCTGGAGCACGTGGTCGGCCCACAGGATCAGATCGAGACGATCACGATCGGGCCGGAGGACGACATGGAACTGCGACGCCGGGACATCATGTCCGCGGTCTGTCGTGTGAATACCGGGGACGGGGTGGTGGTGCTGACCGACATGTTCGGCGGCACCCCGTCGAACCTCGCGCTCTCCTGCATGAACGGCGGTTCGGTGGAGGTCGTGGCGGGGATCAACCTGCCGATGCTGATCAAG
Source organism: Methylobacterium sp. C33D (assembly GCF_053345825.1). Lineage (NCBI taxonomy): Bacteria > Pseudomonadati > Pseudomonadota > Alphaproteobacteria > Hyphomicrobiales > Methylobacteriaceae > Methylobacterium > Methylobacterium sp. C33D. The sequence continues at coordinate 72,505 of NZ_JBKFAV010000003.1, read as the reverse complement.
CTGGCCAGCGTCCGCGACGAGGAGAAGCTCGGCGACGCCGTGCTCCACGCCCAGGAAGCGGGCCGCAAATACATCAACGTCGCCTCGCGGGTCCTGGCGGGTAAGTAATTCTCCGCAATCATGCCTCCAGGACAGCGGCCGGCGGGGCCGAGCGCCGGGCGCTCACGGTGATTCCCACCGATGCCGCGATCACCAGCGCGATCGCGAGCCACTGAACGGCGCTGATTCGCTCCCCCAGCAGGACGAGACCCGCGCAGGCCGCCACGGCCGGCTCCAGGCTCATCAGCACGCCGAAGCTCTTCCGATCGAGGCGGCGCAGGGCGACCATCTCCAGCGAGTAGGGCAGGGCGCTCGACATCAGCGCCACCGCGAGGCCCGCGGCTAGGAGCCCGGGCGCCAGCAGGGCGGGACCGGCCTCCGCCACGCCGAACGGTGCCACGACGAGGGCCGCGGTGAGCATGCCGAGGGACACGGCCTGCCCGCCGTCGATGCGCCCGGCGCGCTGCCCGAACAGGATGTAGAGCGCCCAGCACAGGGCCGCGCCGAGATCGAGCGCGATGCCGATCGGGTCCAGACCGTCCTGGCTGGCGATCGGCAGCAGCAGACCGAGACCGGTGACCGCCACGCCGATCCACAGGAAATCCGCGCGCCGCCGCGACGCGATCAGCGCGACCGCCAGCGGCCCGACGAACTCGATGGCCACGGCCGGCCCGAGCGGCAGCCGCGCCAGGGCGAGGTAGAACAGGAGGTTCATGAGCCCGAGGGCCGTCCCGTAGAGGGCGATCCAGCCGGCCTCGCGCGCCGGAAGGCTGCGCCGCCACGGCCGCCAGACCGCGATCAGGATCAGGGCCGAGAAGCCGACCCGCAGGGCCGAGGTACCGGCCGCACCCACAGCCGGGAACAGGCTCTTGGCGAAGGTCGCGCCGCACTGGAGCGAGACCATGCCCGACACCAGAGCGGCCACGGAGAGCACCGTATCGCCGAGGCCGAACCTGAAGCGTGACACGCGACGACATCCCTCACCACCGACGCCCGGCGCGGGCATAGCAGAGGCCGCGGCCGCGACGGCCCGCGCCCCGGCACACGGCTCCACCCCGACGCGGTACTCGCCGGGTCCGGCTCGTCCCGCCGCTGACGCACGAAGGCGTGGCCTTCGGCGCTTACAGGATGAAGCGGCTGAGATCCGCGTTCGACGCCAGGTCCTGCACCCGGTCGCGCACGTAGGCGGCGTCGATCGGCACCGTCTCGCCCGACCGGTCGGTGGCCGTGAAGGAGATCTCGTCGATCACCCGCTCCAGGACCGTCTGGAGCCGGCGTGCGCCGATATTCTCCACGGAGGAGTTCACCTCGACGGCGACCCGCGCGAGGGCGTCCACCGCGTCGTCGGTGAAGGTGAGCGTGACGCCCTCGGTCTCCATCAGCGCGACCGTCTGCTTGATCAGGCTCGCCTCGGTGGCGGTGAGGATCTGCTTGAAATCGTCCACCGTCAGCGGCTGCAGCTCCACGCGGATCGGCAGGCGGCCCTGCAACTCGGGGAGGAGGTCGGCCGGCTTCGACACGTGGAACGCGCCCGAGGCGATGAACAGCACGTGGTCCGTCTTCACCGGCCCGTGCTTGGTCGCGACGGTCGTGCCCTCGATCAGCGGCAGCAGGTCGCGCTGCACGCCCTCGCGCGACACGTCGCCGGACGAGCGACCCTCGCGGGCGCAGATCTTGTCGATCTCGTCAAGGAAGACGATGCCGTTGTTCTCGACCTCGCGGATCGCCTCGCGGACCAGCGCCTCGTCGTCGACCAGCTTGTCGGATTCCTCGGCCATCAGCGGCGCGTAGGCGTCCCGCACCAGGACCCGGCGCGGCTTGCCGCGCTGGCCGCCGAGCGCCTTGCCGAGCATGTCGCCGATATTGATCGCGCCCATGGAGGCGCCTGGAACGCCGGGGATCTCGAACATCGGCATGCCCGCGGGGGCGCCGGAGGTCAGCTCCAGCTCCACTTCCTTGTCGTCGAGCTCGCTGTTGCGGAGCTTGCGCCGGAAGCTGTCGCGGGTGGCCGGGCTCGCCGTCGGGCCGACGAGCGCGTCGAGGATCCGGTTCTCGGCGGCGGCCTCGGCCTTGGCCTTCACGCCCTCGCGCTTCACCTGCCGGGTCAGGCCGATCGCCACCTCGACGAGGTCGCGGACGATCTGCTCGACGTCGCGGCCGACGTACCCGACCTCGGTGAACTTGGTCGCCTCGACCTTCAGGAACGGCGCGTTGGCGAGCCGGGCGAGGCGGCGGGCGATCTCGGTCTTGCCGCAGCCGGTCGGCCCGATCATCAGGATGTTCTTGGGCGCGACCTCCTCGCGGAGCGGACCTGTCAGCTGCTGGCGCCGCCAGCGGTTGCGCAGCGCGATCGCCACGGCGCGCTTGGCGTCGTGTTGCCCGACGATGAACCGATCGAGTTCGGACACGATCTCGCGGGGAGAGAACGTCGTCACCGCTTTGCCATCCCTGTTCCCGGCCCGAAATCGGCCCCGCGCCGGGAATGGGGTCGCGCGCGGCCCCGCGCAAGGGGCCACGCGTCGGCCGGTCGCCGCCTCAGTGCGTCGCCGTGACCGCCGCGGCGTCGCCCTTGTCGTGCTGGCCGAACCGCTCGACCAGGGTCGCGCTGGCCTCGTTGAGGCCCACGACCGCGACGTCGCGCCCCCGGGCGCGGGCCTTGAGGACCACGCGGTCGAGGGCCGCGATGGCCGAGATGTCCCAGAAATGCGCCGCGTGGACGTCGATGACGAGGCGCTCGACCGGTTCCAGCACGTCGATCCCCTCCGAGAAGGTCCCCGCCGAGGCGAAGAAAACCTGCCCGGTGATGGTGTAGGTCCGGGTGCGGCCGTCGGCCGAGAGGGCGGACGTGACCCGGTTGAGCCGGGCGACCTTGCCGGCGAAGAACACGCCGGACAGCAGCACGCCGACCAGCACCCCGACGGCGAGGTCCTTCGTGGCGACCACGACCAGGACAGTCGCCAGCATGACCGCCGTGGAGGGCAGCGGGTTCGTGCGCAGCCGCAGCAGGGAGCGCCACGAGAAGGTGTTGATCGAGACCATGATCATGACGGCCGTCAGGGCCGCCACCGGCACGACGGCGAGAAGGTCCTGCAGCGCCACGAGGAGCACGAGCAGGAACGCCCCCGCCACCAGCGTCGACAGGCGGCCGCGGGCGCCCGACGAGACGTTGATCACCGACTGCCCGATCATCGCGCAGCCGCCCATGCCGCCGAACACCGCTGACGCCATGTTGGCCACGCCCTGGCCCACGCACTCGCGGTTCTTGTCGCTGCCGGTGTCGGTCATGTCGTCGACGATCTGCGCGGTGAGCAGGCTCTCCAGCAGGCCGACGGCCGCCAGCGTCGCCGCGTAGGGCAGCAGGATCCGCAGGGTCTCGAGGGTGAGCGGCACGTCCGGCAGGGCGAAGCTCGGCAGCGCGGAGGGCAGGGCGCCGAGATGGGCGACCGTGCGCACGTCGAGGTGGAAGATCGCGGTGATCGCCGTCAACACCGCGATGGCCACGAGCGGCGACGGGATCGCGCGGGTGATCCGCGGGAATCCGTAGATGATCGCCAGACCGAGGGCGATCAGCCCGTAGGTCGCCGGCGTGACGCCGGTGAGCTCGGGCATCTGCGCCAGGAAGATGAGGATCGCCAGCGCGTTGACGAAGCCGGTCATCACCGATTGCGAGACGAACCGCATCAGGCGGCCCAGCCGGAGGAAGCCGGCCAGGATCTGGATCAGGCCCATCAGGATCGTCGCGGCGAAGAGGTACTGGACGCCGTGCTCGCGCACGAGGTCGACCATCACCACCGCGGTCGCGGCGGTGGCGGCCGAGATCATGGCCGGCCGACCGCCCGCGAAGGCGATGGTGCAGGCGATGACGACCGAGGCGTAGAGGCCGACCTTGGGGTCGACTCCGGCGATGACCGAGAAGCCGATGGCCTCGGGGATCAGCGCCAGGGCGACGACGATCCCCGACAGGGTGTCGCCGCGCAGGTTGGAGGTCCACGACCGGAGATATCCGGCGTTGCGCGTTACGTGTGTCGACATCGATGAATCCGCACGAGCGGCGTGCCCGCGTCGCTGGCGGGTCAGAGCGCGTCTCGAATGCGTGGTCCGGCGGATCGGCGGCCGGAAGAGCCACCCGGGCTTTCACCGGGTCCTTGCGAATGCACGCGACCCTAGGGGCGCGCGCGCTGCAATGCAACAACGCCGCGGGATGCGGCCCGCAGCGCGTTCCCGTCAGTCCGGGCGCCGCCCCCCCGCAGCCCCGGACCGACAGGATCGTCGGTCCCGACCGCCTCAGGCGGCGCGGACCTGCGCGACGAAGCCCGCGACCTCGCCGCCGAGCCCGTTCGAGCGGCGGGCGATGTCGGCGGCGGCGTCGAGGACTTCCGCGGCGCTGGCGCCGGTCTCGCGGGCCGCGCCCAGGACGAGCGCCATCGTGTCGGTGACGGCGCGGGTGCCGCTGGCGGCCTCGGAAACGCTGCGGGCGATCTCCTGGGTGGCGAGCTGCTGCTCCTCGACCGCGGCCGCCACGCCGAGGGCGATGCCGTGAACCTGCTCGATCGTGCCGCCGATCTCCTCGATCGCCGCGACGGCGTCGTGGGTCGCGGTCCGCATGGCGGCGATCTGCCCGGCGATCTCCTCGGTGGCCTTGGCGGTCTGCGTCGCCAGATCCTTCACTTCGGTGGCGACGACCGCGAAGCCGCGCCCGGCGTCGCCCGCCCGCGCCGCCTCGATGGTGGCGTTCAGCGCCAGCAAGTTGGTCTGGCCGGCGATGGTGGAGATGAGGGAGACGACCTGCCCGATCCCGTCGGCGCTGCGGGCCAGGGCCTGGACGCTCGCCCGGGTCCGCCGCGTCGCCTCGACGGCGCTCTCGGCCGCCGTCGAGGTCTGGGTCACCTGGACGCCGATCTCGCTGGCGGTGGCGGCGAGTTCCTCGGTGGCGGCGGCCACGGCCTCGACGTTGTGCGCCGTGGTCTCGGCGGCGCGGGTCACCGACTGCGACTGCGTGCCGGCGTGCTCGGCGTTGCCGGCCATGGTCGCGGCGGCGCGTTCCAGCCCGGCCGCGGCCCCGGCGAGGTGCTCGACCAATCCCCCGATGCTGCCCTGGAAGCGCTCGGCGAGCCCGGCCATCTCGGTGCGCTTGCGCGTCGCGGTGTCGGCCTGCATCCGCTCGTGCTCGTGCCGCAGGGTCTCCGCCTCCCGCATCGTGTGGCTGAAGACCTGCATGCTCGTCCAGATCGCGCCGATCTCGTCCCGTGCCGGCTTGACGGTGGGCAGGGTCAGATCGCCGCGCGACAGGCGCTGGATCGCGTCCGAGACCGCCCGCAGCGGCCGGGCGATCTGCCGCTGGCCGACGAGCAGGCCGAGGGCGCAGCAGGCCACCGTGCCGATGAGAGCGAGGCCGAGCAGGACGAGCGTTCGCGTCTCGAACAGCGCCTGCGTGTCGGCCTTGATCGCCGCCATCTCGGCCCGGCCCTGCTTCACCAGGGCGTCGATGCTCGCCTGGAAGACCTTGCGGTTCGCCCGGTTGGCGTCGTTGAACCCCAGCTCGGCGGCCGCTCTGGGGCCGGTCGTGTCGCCCGCGTCCGCGAGGGCGCTGCGGAGGGTCCGGAACGCGTCGGCGTTGCGCACCATGGCGTCGAAGAGGGGCCGCTCGGCCTCGGTCACCCGCGGCGCCCAGTCGGCCCGCAGGGCGTCCATCTCGGCGAGGCCCTTGCGGATGCCGGCGGTGTACTTGGCGGCCTCCGTCCGGTCGGCGGAGGCGTAGACGCCGCGCGAATCCATGGTGACTTCGGCGGCGAGGCGGTTGAAGTTCGCGGCGTCGAGCGCCCGGATCGAGGCGCTCTCGACGCTCGACAGCGAGCGCTCGAAGCTTTTCAGCGTCGCCACGCTCACCCCCGCCACGACCAGCGTCGTCAGGCTGCAGGCGCCGACGAAGCTCAGGAGTTTTCCGCCGATATTCATTGTCATCCAACCGTCGAGACTCGGTTGGCGTCAAAATGCCGGTTATTCGTCAAGACGTCGTAAACTGAGACGATCCGGCATTATTTGTCGTGGCCCCGTACGGGAGAGCGGGTGACGCGGGGGCGCGGCGCGTGCCGCGCCGGACCCGGTCAGGCCGCCCGGACGGTATCGAGGAAGCGACTGACTTCCGCGGTCAGGTGCTCCGATTGCCGGGACAGCTCCGAGGCCGCGTCGAGGACTTGGCCGGCGGCGACGCCGGTCTCCTCGGCGGCGCCGGCGACGCCGGCGATGTTGCTCGTCACCTCGCCGGCGCCGACAGCGGCCTGCGAGACGTTGCGCACGATCTCCTGCGTGGCCGCGCCCTGCTCCTCGACGGCCACCGCGATCGAGGTGGCGACGCCGCTGATCTCGCGGATCCGGTCGGTGATGCCGGCGATGGAGGTGACCGCCTGCCCGGTCGAGGCCTGGATCTGCGCGATCTGGCCGGAGATCTCGTGCGTCGCCTTGGCGGTCTGCTCGGCCAGCGCCTTCACCTCGGAGGCGACCACCGCGAAGCCCTTGCCGGCGGCCCCGGCCCGCGCCGCCTCGATGGTGGCGTTGAGGGCCAGCAGGTTCGTCTGGCCGGCGATGTTCGAGATCAGCCCGACCACGTCGCCGATCCGCGACACGGAATTGCTCAACTCCTGGACGAGGGCGCCGGTCTGATCGGCGTCGGAGACGGCCCGCTGCGCCAGATGCGCCGAGCCGTCCACCTGCCGGCCGATCTCCTGAACCGACGAGCCGAGTTCCTCGGCCGCCGCCGCGACCGTGTTGACGTTGGAGGCGGCCTCCTCGGCGGCCGCCGCGACCGTGTTCGACTGGCTCGAGGTCTGGGACGCCGTCGCCGACATGGTCCGGGCGGTCGCCTGCAACTCGGTGGCGGAGGACGACACCATCCCGACGATCCCGCCGACCGCGCGGTCGAAGCTGTCGGCGAGCTCGATCATGGTCCGCCGCCGCTCCGCCGCGGCGGCCGCGTCGGCGACGCGCTTCATCTCAGCCTCCTCGGCCGCCTTCTTGGCGACCATCGCCTTGATGCCGTCCACGGCGCGCCCGACCGCGCCGATCTCGTCACCGCGCACGGCTTCCTCGATCTCGGCCTCGATCTCGCCCCGGGCCATGCGCTGCAGCACCGCCACGAGGCGGCCGAGCGGTCGGGTCAGCATGGCGAAGACGAGGACGGCCAGCAGGCCGGCGATCACGACGCTGGCGATGCTGCCGAGGAGGCTCGCCAGGTAGGCGGACCCGAAGGAGCGCGCCTGCTCGTCGCTCCGCGCCGTGAGAAGGTCCCGCTCGGCCCTCTCGGCGTCGCCGATCTTGGCGCGCAGGGCGTCCATGGACGCCTTTCCGGCGCCGCTCGCCTCGATCTGCCGGGCCTTGTCGAGGTTTCCCGCCTCGACGAGGGCGATCTCCCTGGCGGCGATGTCGTTGGACCAAGTCTCCGCCGACTTCCGCACGGCCTCCAGGCGCGCCTGCTGCCCCGCGTTGTCGGCGGTGAGCGACCGGGCACTCTCCAACGATGCCTTGAAGGCCGTCTGTCCCTTCTGGAGCGGCTCGAGGAATTTCGGATCGCCGGCGATCAGGTAGCCGCGCAGCCCGGTTTCCTGGTTGACCATCGCCTGGGTCACGCCGTCGAGGGCCGAGATCACTTGGTAGGAATGCTCCGTCAAGCGATTGACGCGCTCGATCGAGGAAAGATGACTGTATCCGATGGCGCTGATACCGACCGTGACCGCCGCCAAGCTGCCGAACGCGGCGGTCAGCTTCGTGACGATCCGGACATCATTGATCGAGCGCATTGTCAGTCCCCAGGGCCCCATTCGGGAATTCGAAATCGGTTCCCTGCCGCTTGTGATAAATTATACGGAGTGAAGACTATCTTACTCGGCGCATCGGCCGCCCGCTGAAACCGGCTGAAAAAAGGTTTAAAATCTACCATCAGCAATCAAGCTCCCGTGAGCCGACCGCGTTCTGCTGTTGGCGGGGTCTGTTGCAGGCGACAATAACTGCCGCGCGGGTAGATCGGGCGGTTTTAGCTCACCGGTGCCGGCTTACGACAACTCTCCAGGACGCGAAGACGCGGATCGATCCGTATTCGCGCGGACATGTCGGCTTCAGCGGTCAGCCGAATTGACCCCGCGTCCGATACGAACGTGTGAGCAGCAGCCGCGGAATACGGGCACCGCCGGGGCCGCGACGTCGACGACGGCCGCCGCGTTCTCGATCGTGCGCCGATGATCGCGCACGCGGCGGCGGGGCCGGCGAGCACCCGCCCGGCCGCGCCGGATCTCAGGTATCCAGCGCCTCGATGACGAGGTTGCCGTTGGTGTAGACGCAGATCCCCGCGGCGATCGCCATGGCGCGCCGGACAATCGCCTCAGCGTCGAGGTCGCTCTCCTCCAGCGCCCGGGCGGCCGACAGGGCGTAGTTGCCGCCCGACCCGATCGCCATGACGCCGCTCTCGGGCTCCAGCACGTCGCCGGAGCCCGACAGGAGCAGGCTGACCTCGCGGTCCGCGACGAGCATCATCGCCTCGAGACGGCGCAGGTAGCGGTCCGTCCGCCAGTCCTTGGTCAGTTCCACGCAGGCCCGGGTCAGCTGGCCGGGATACTGCTCCAGCTTGGCTTCGAGGCGCTCGAACAGCGTGAAGGCGTCGGCGGTGGCGCCGGCGAAGCCGCCGATCACCGCGCCCTTGGCGAGGCGCCTGACCTTGCGGGCATTTCCCTTGACGATGGTCTGGCCGAGGCTGACCTGACCGTCGCCGCCGATCACGACGCGGCCGCCTTTGCGGACCATCAGGATCGTGGTCGCGTGCATCTGGGGGACGGCGCCCCTGTCGTCGTACCTGAATGCGTCCTGGCTCAAGATTCGGCTCCGCTCTCGATCGCGCCGAGATGGGGAGCTTCGCCGGCCGAGTCCAGCCGGTGCCGCGTCCGGTCGCCTACTCGGCGACCGCCTCGGGGCTGCGGACCGGGCCGGCATCCTGGAGGATCGACTGCGCCGCGGCCTCGGCCAGCAGCGCGTAGCCGCGGTCGGCCATGTGCAGGCCGTCGGAGGCGAAGAGCTGCTTGGTCGTCAGCTTACCCTCGCGCACCCAGCCGTGCATCAGGTCGGCGCGCCGGATCACCGGCACGTCGAGCTCCTCGCCGACGCTGCGCACCGCGTCGCGGAAGCGGGAGGCGCCCGGCGTGGATTCGAGCTTGGGGCACCATTGCGGCTCCATCAGTACCACGTCGATGCCGGCCTCCCGGATCCGGCGGATCGCCGACACGGTGGCCTCGCGGAAATGGTCGAGCGGCACTCCGCGGAGCGGGTCATTGCTGCCGGTCTGCCAGATGACGAGCTGGGGCTCGGCCGCGATCACGTCGCGGTCGAGCCGCGCCAGCATGTCGTCGACATGCTCGCCGCCGATGCCGCGGTTGATGACCGCCACGTCCATCCCGTGCAGCTTCTTGCGCAGGTCGATCTGCAGGCGGGCCGGGTATGCATTGGCCGGGCTCGACGCGCCCACACCCTCCGTCGAGGACGATCCGAACGCGACGATCTTGAGCGGCGCGCCGATCGCGATCTGGCGAGCGACGTGCGGCAGGTCCGGGCTGTCGCCCAGATCGATTCCCAGCATGTCCAGCGATTCGGGCAGGAGGTCCGTGTAGGCGAGGACCGCCGTCGGCAGGACCAAGAGGGCCCCCAGTAAGCCCAGGCGGCGCAGCATCCGGCGGGCGGGGAAGACAGTGTTCAGCGTCTTGGACACGGGACCGACGGCTCCGGCTCTCGTGAGCGGTAGATACAATCTGACACAGGGCCCTGGAAAGAGCGGTTCCGGGCAGCGTTTGAAAACGAACTGAATTCGTAACGCAAAATTAGGCGTTCGTGGGGACGAGCGCCCTTGTGTGGGGATTCCCGGCAACATCGCCGCGGCCGGTAGGTGTCGGCGGTCGCGGAGCCCGTATTTCGCGCCCTTCCCGTTCAGTTCGGCATGAACCATGCGAACGCTCCCCCGACGCGTCTCCCAGAGGGCGGCGGAGCGCGCGGTCGGGCGCGCGGGGGCGTCGTCCGACCGGCCGCGGGGCTCCGTGAGCCGTCCCATGGTCGACCGCTTGCGCATCGCGATCCTCACGCACTCGACCGACCCGCGCGGCGGCGTGGTCCACGCTCTGGAACTCGGGGAAGCCCTGGGCAGGCTCGGGCACGAGGCGGTCGTCCACGCGCCCGATCCGACCGGCGGCGGCTTCTTCCGCGCGGCGCAGTGCCCGGTGATCTCGGTCGCGGCAAAGCCGGTCGTCGGTCCGGCCGCCGCGCTGGTCGGCACCCGGATCGCCGACTACCTCGCGCATTTCTCGACCCCGGCCGCCTGCGACTTCGACGTTTTCCACGCCCAGTGCCGGATCAGCGGCAACGCGCTCGCGACCCTGACCCGCCGCCGCCTCATCCCGGGCTTCGCGCGCACGGTCCACCGCATCGACACGTTCACGGACCCGCGGCTCGCGCAGTGGGAGGAGCGGGCCATCCTCGATGCCGGTCGCCTGCTCTGCGTCAGCCGGACCTGGGCGGCGACGCTGGCCGCCGAGTACGGCGCCCGGGCCGACGTAGTCGGAACCGGCGTCGACGCGGCGGTCTTCACGCCCGATCCCGGGCCGGAGGACGACGCGCTCCGGCGCCGTCTCGGCCTCGGCGGCGGACCGGTCTTCCTGAGCGTCGGCGGGTTCGAGGCGCGCAAGAACACGCTGGCGATCATCGAGGCCTTCGCGGCCCTGCGCCGGCGCTGCCCCGAGGCGCAGCTGGTCGTGGCCGGCGGCTCGGCGCCGCTCGAGCAAGCCGGGTACGAGGCCCGGTGCTGCGCCGCCCTCGAGCGCGAGGGGCTCGAGGTCGGGCCCGGCCGGCCGGTGATCCGCACCGGAGCGGTGGCGCAGACCGACATGCCGGGACTCTACAGGCTCGCCGCGACCCTGGTCTCTCCCTCGCTGGCGGAGGGCTACGGACTCTGTGTGCTGGAAGCGATGGCCTGCGGCACGCCGGTGATCGTGTCGGGCCGCCCGCCCTTCACCGAGTACATCGCCCCCGGCGAGGCCCTGTCGGTGAACCCGGAGGACACCGGCGCCATCGCGGCGGCCATGGAGGCGAGCCTGGACCCGAGCCGGCGGGCGCGGCTGCGCAACGCCGGCCGGGAGGTCGCCCGCGCTCACGTGTGGGACGCCTGCGCGGCGCGCCACCTGCCGACCTACGCGGAACTCGCGCCCGGTGACGCGCCGTTGATGGCGGCGGCTACGGGTGCAGCGGCCTGGAATACCCTGCGGGTCCCTCGCGATGCCTGAGATGCGCTTCCATATCCGCTGGCCGGACGGGACCCGCGAGGCGTGCTACTCGCCGTCGCTGGTGATCAAGGACCACCTCGCGGTCGGGCAGGATTACCCCCTCGACGAGTTCGTCGCCCTGAGCCGGCTGGCCCTGGGCATCGCGAGCGAGCGCGTCCGCGCCCTCTATGGATTCCCGTGCGGCCGCGCGCAGGCGCAACTCGCCCGGATCGAGGAGGGCGCCCGCCGGCAGGAACCCGGGACGGTCCACGTCGAGGCCTTCGAGGACTAGCCCGGGACCGCCGCATCGCTGTGCGGCGAGGCGACGCAGGGCGGGCGACCGCCGCGCCGGGTTGTTCGCAGGACCGACGGCGCGGGCGGAGGCGCGAGGCGATGATGACACGGATAGCGGCGGCCCTGGTGCTGGCCGCGTCGCCCGCGGCGGCGCAGACGCGCCCGTCCAGCACGACGATGACCTGCCAGCAGGCGATCCGCCTCATCCAGGCCCGCGGTGCTCTCGTCCTCGGGACGGGCGGCATGACCTACGATCGGTTCGTCCGCGACCGCTCGTTCTGCGAGCCCACCGAGATCGCGCGGCGCGCCTTCAGGCCGACCCGCGACAACCCGAACTGCCTGATCGGGTACACGTGCTACGAGCCCGGTCGCGGCGACTGGTTCGGCGTCGACGACTAGCACCGTTCCCGATCGCGCTGGCGACCCGCGCGCGTGGGCCGCGGGCGGGACGTCGGTCGGGCGCGGTCGCCGCGTCAGCCCGCCTCCGGGCCCCCGTGCCCGGGTTCGAGGGCGACGATCACCCGGCGGTCTCCGGCCCGGCGGGTGAAACCGGTCGCGTCGAGGTGTTCGAGCAGCGGGATCGAGAACTTGCGCGAGATGCCGAGGGTCGCGCCGGCCTCCCGGGCCAGGAACCCGGTCTCGGCCGTCCGCGCCGTCGGGAAGGCGTCGATCAGCCGAGTCTTGGCGCTGGCCACCGCCTCCCGGTGGAACAGCACGGCGCGGCGCTGCACCCGGTCGACCGCGCGGATCACCGTGCCGGCCCCCACCAGGTATGTCAGCGCCTCGCGGCGGCGCACGTCCCGGCCGATGGCCTCGGCCTCGTCGGGTGGGTTCAGGCCGGCGCGGCGGAAGACCTGCTCCAGCCGGCGGGCGGCCTCGCTCTCGTTGCGGGCAGGGTCGAACTCGGCCCGCCGCCACAGGGCGCCGGCCTGGGCGACCGCTCCGGCGGAAGCGAGGTCGCGCAGCACCGCGCCGGTCACCGCCTCGGGCAGTGCCAGGGCGCGGGACAGGCGCTCGAGCGCGATGCCGTGCTCCATCGGGTAGTCGCGGTGATGGTGGGCCAGGGCCGCCAGCGTGCCGGTGCGCAGCGCCTCGAAAGCCGCGGCCCCGACGGACCGGTCGCCGATCGCGCGGGCGCCGGCTTCGGAGAGCACTTGCCGGGCCCGGTCCGGCGCGACGCCAGCGATCCGAGCGAGGTCGATCAGCGGCGCCCCGGCCGCGCCGAGCTGCCCGAGGCGGACCGTGATCGCCTCGGCGGGACCGCCCGCCGCGAGGGCGGCGAGGTCGGCCATGACCCGGGGATCGCGGCGTCGGCGGCGCCGGCTCACCGGATCGAGGACCCGGCCGCCCGCCACCGTGACGGAGGGCGAGTCGAGCCGCAGCACGAAAGGCTCCCGCGCCGGCACTGTTACCGGCTCGGCCAAGTGGAGCTGTGCCTGGGTGCTTGCGCCCGGCTCCAGGGCGTCGCGGTCGAGCAGCCGCAGCCGCGCCTCGACCTCGGTGGTACCGAACAGCAGACGGCAGGCCGTGCCGCCCGCGAGGGAATCCGGCAGGTTCGCGGCCGCGGTGATCGCCACGTCGAGCCACGGGCTCGGCGCGAGCAGGCCCGGCAGCGAGAGCGCCTGCCCGCGGGCGATCTCGTCGAGGTCGATCCCGCGCAGGGCGACCGCCGTGCGGCGCCCCGGCTCGGCGCGCTCCACCGCGCGTCCGTGGATCTGCAGGCCGCGCACCGTCGCGGTGCGGCCGCCGGGGGCGATCTCGACGGTGTCGCCGATTGCGAGCGGCCCGCGCCGCAGCGTCCCGGTCACGACCGTGCCGAAGCCCGGCCGCGAGAAGACCCGGTCCACCGGCAGGTAGGGGAAGCCGTCATCGCGGCCCGGCTCCGTCTCCGCGAGCAGCGCCGACAGGGCGGCGGCGAGCTCCGGCAGGCCATCGCCCGTGACGGTCGAGGTGGCGATGACCGGACCGGCCTCGATCCCGGCCCGAACGGCCGCGGCGGCGATCTCGGCGGCGCGGGCCGCCACGGTCTCGGGCGAGGCGAGGTCCGCCTTCGTCAGGGCGAGCACGCCGCGGCGCACGCCGATGAGGGAGGCGATCTCGAGATGCTCCACCGTCTGCGGTTTGATTCCCTCGTGGGCGTCCACCGCGAGGAGGACGGCGCGCATGCCGGTCGCGCCGGAGATCATGGCGCGAACGAACCGCTCGTGGCCCGGCAGGTCCACGAGGTCGATCTCGCCCTCAGCGGATGTCAGCAGCGCGAAGCCCGGCACGATCGACACGCCGCGGGCGCGCTCCTCCTTGAGACGGTCCGTCTCGACGCCGGTGAGCGCGCGGACGAGCGCCGTCTTGCCGTGATCGACGTGCCCGATCACGCCGACGAGGAGTGTCTTCAAAGCAGCCACCGACCGGATCATCTCCACGGTGCCGCCGTCCACAAGGGGCGCACCGCTCGCTCGCAGGGGAAGATCCGCCGCGCCGGCACGTCGTGGCACCGTGAGCCGCCGGGCGGTCGGGGCCGGGGCTGCGTGGCAGATGAGTTGTGGACAATTTGTCTTGCCACGCCGTGCCGTTTTGGGAAAGCGCGATTTTAACGCAGCGCAGCATCGTTCCGTCGCGCGGGAGTGGCGGCGTCCCTGCTTGACGACGGATGCGTCGCCGCCTTTGCTGCGCCGGGTGCGTCCGACGGTCACGCCCCGATGCCGGTGCGGCGCGATGCGACGCGATGCAACCGGAGCCCATCCCTGCCTCGTTAGCCGAGGCAGGTGACGAAGAGGAGCGTATGAGCGACACCGATAGCCACGCCGCGGCGGAACCCCGCGAGGTCGAGCTGAAGCTCGATTGCGCCGGCCCGGACCTGACGGCGCTCGTGTCCCACCCCCGGTTGAAGGACGCGTCGGCGACCGAGCCCGAACTCATGGTCACGAGCTACTACGACACGCCCGAGCGCGCCCTTCGCGAGGCCGGCCTCACCCTGCGTGTCCGCGCCAAGGGCGGCCGCCACATCCAGACCGTGAAGGCCGGGAGTGGCGGCGTCGGGCTGTTCGACCGGGCCGAGTGGGAGTCGGAGATCGCCGGCGAGGCGCCAGAGCCCGCGGCCTGGGCCGACACGGCCGCCGAGCCGGTCCTGGGCGGGGCCGACGCGCCGCTCGAGCGGCTGTTCGCCACGGTGGTGATGCGCCGGGAGATACCGGTGACGCAGGGCGAGTCCCGCGTGCTCGTCACCCTCGACGAGGGCCGGGTCGAGACCGCGTCCGGCGATGCCCCCCTCTGCGAGCTCGAGCTGGAACTCCAGTCCGGCGATCCGGCCGACCTGTTCGCGCTGGCGCGGGAGCTGGCCGAGACCGTTCCGCTGCGCCTCGGCGTGAAGGCCAAGAGTGCCGTCGGCTACGGCCTCCTCGACGGGAAGGGGCCGGGCATCGTGAAGGCCGAGCCGTTGGAGCTGCCCGAGGGCGCCAGCGCCGGCGAGGTCTTCCGCCGGGTGGCGCGCGCCTGCCTGCGCCACATGCGCCTCAACGAGACCGCCTTCCTGGAAGGCGGCCGCCCCCCCGAGGCGCTCCACCAGATCCGCGTCGCCCTGCGCCGCCTGCGCTCGGCGCTGTCCCTCTTCGGGCCCATGCTGGCGAGCGATCCCCGGGCCGCGGCCTTCAACGACGCGATCAAGCACGTCACCGAGCCGTTCGGCCACGCCCGCAACCTCGACGTGTTTCTCAGCGACACGCTGCCGGACCTCGCCGAGCGGCGCCCCGACGAGCCCGGTCTCGACGCCCTGCGCGCGCGCGCCGAGGCGGAGCGCGCCGCCGCGTACGAGGCCGTGTCGGCGACACTGGAGAGCCCGCAATGGCGCGCGCTCATCATCGATTTCGCCGGCTGGGTCGAGGCGGGCTCCTGGGCCGCCGGGCCCGACGCGGCCGTCGACGGACGGCACTTCGCCGCGCAGGTGCTCGACACCGCGCGCGCGCGCCTCAGAAAACGCGGGCGCGGCCTGCGGCACCTCGATCCGCACACGCGGCATCGCGCACGGATCGCCGCCAAGAAACTCCGCTACGGCGCGGAGTTCTTCGCCGGTCTCTACCGGAAGAAGAAGGCGGTCCGCCGGCAGGAGAAGTTCGGGGCCGCACTCTCGGATCTGCAGGATCATCTCGGCGCGCTCAACGACCTGGAGACGGCCCGGACGATGACCGAGAGCCTGTCGGGGCCGCCGATGCCGGGGCCGGACGACCCGGGGGCACAGAAATTGCTCGACGCGGCCGCGGATGCGCGGTCCGAGCTCCTCGACGTCAAGCCCTTCTGGCGCTGAGGCTTTCTGCGCCGCCGCCAGGGCCGGAACCCGGCCGGCGCGGCGGCGTTCGCCGAACACCGATCGGCCCGTCCGGGGCAGGGAGCGCGGATGGCCCACGCCTACAGGTTCGGCATCGAGGAGGAGTTCTTCCTGGCCGATTCCCGCACCCGCGGCACGCCGCGGGCCGGGCTCCGGGCGTTCCACGCGGCCGTGCGGGCCCGCCTCGACGACGCCGAGCGCGAGCAGCTCCAGTGCCAGGTGGAGGTGGCCTCGCCGCCGACCGCCGATCTCGCCGAGGCGCGAGCGCATCTCGCGGAGCTGCGCGGCAGCCTCGCGGAGATCGGCGCCGCGCGCGGCATCCTGACCTTCGCGGCGGGCACGCATCCGATCGCCCGGTGGCGTGACCAGCGCCCGACCGACAAGGCCCGCTACCACGGGATCATGGCCGACCTCCGGATGCTCGGCCGGCGCAACCTCGTCTGCGGCCTCCACGTGCACGTCGAGGTACCGGATCCCGCGGCGCGGATCGGGCTGATCAACCGGCTGCTGCCGTACCTGCCGGTGCTGCTCGCGCTCTCGACCGGATCGCCGTTCTGGCAGGGGCAGCAGACCGGCTTCGCCGGTTACCGGATGCGCGCCTACGCCGAGCTGCCGCGCACGGGCGTGCCCGAGCTGTTCGCCGATACCGACGATTACGCCCGCTACGTCGCGGTGATGACGCGCTCGGGCGCCATCGCGGATGCCAGCTATCTCTGGTGGCACGTGCGCGCGTCGCTGAAGTACCCGACGCTGGAGCTGCGGGTCGCCGACAGCTGCACGCGCCTCGACGACGCGCTCTGCATCGCCGCGCTGTTCCGCTGCCTCGTCCGGCGGGTCGTCCGGGACAGACGTCACAATGCCGGCCTGACCGCCGCCTCACGCGGCTTCGTCATGGAGAATCTCTGGCGGGCCGAGTGCGACGGCGTCCGCGCGACGCTCATCGACGAGGCTCAGGTCCGGACCGTACCGGTCGCCGCGGCGGTCGAGACCCTGCTCGCCGACATCGCCGAGGATGCCGAAGCCCTGGACTGCGTCGCCGCCTGCGCGCACGCGACGCGGATCGTCGCCGAGGGGACGAGCGCGGACCGGCAGATGGCCGTCTTCGCCGCCGCGCGTCGCGCGGGCGCGCGGGAGCGCGCGGCGCTGTCGGCGGTGGTCGATCATCTCGCGGCGGAGACCGCCGCCGGCTCGAGGTCCGGGCCTGGGGGGCACCCGAACATCGCTCCGGCGGCGTGACGACGGGCGCGGCATCGGCTGAGGGGGGATCGACGAGGCCGCGTACCGTCGGCCGCGCTCGAGGACGCGGTTGGCTTCTTGAGTCGCATAGCCATGTTGCCGAAGGATGTCTGGCCGCCGGCGCCGCGCGCGTTTATGGCCGGTCGCAGCGCGACGGGTTCCCTCCGTGCCGTCCTCTGCTATCCATCGCGTCCCAGCAGCCACCCCGACCCCGCGGCCGACCCTCCGGAATGAGCCTCCTGCGCGACCTCTTCGGCCATCTCGGCCGTACCGTGACGGCCTATGCCGGCGACAAGGCGCTGATGCTCGCGGCGGTCTCGGCCGCCGCCAACGTCATCGTGGCCGACGGTGAGGTCGCGGGGCCGGAATTCGACGCGGCCCTGCACGGCCTGAAGGCCGACCCGGTCCTGATGAAGGGCTACGACGCGCTGATGCTCGAGACGGAACTCTACGAGGGCATCGCCCGGGCCCGCACCCGCCTCGGCCGGGCCGAGAACCTGCGCCACGTCGCGGCGGTGGCGGAGCGACCCGGGGCTCAGCGCGAGAACGTCTTCCTGATCGCCGCGGACGTTGCCGACCAGGACGGGATCAGCAACATCGAGGCGAGCGCCCTCGGCGAGATCGCCGTCGCCCTGCGGGTCGACGCGATCGCGCTGCTGCGCGCCAACCCGGTGCGGCGCCCGCCGGCGTGACCGGCGCGGTTGGCACCGCGGTTGCTGGCCGCGGATCTGCGAAGTGGGAGCGCTGCCGACCCGGCCGCCCCCGCCTGTAAGTTTTGCGTCGCACGGCGATCCGCCGTGAAAGGAACCGGCATGGCCGAGATGAGCCTCAGCAAGACCCACAACCTGCGCGCCGACGGTGCGCGCCTCTGGGCGACGATCCTGGAGACCGCGGAATTCGGCGGCACGCCGGCCGGCGGCATCAACCGCCTGACGCTCTCGGCGGAGGACGGCCAGGTCCGCGACTGGTTCCGGACGGCCTGCGAGGCGGCCGGACTGACCGTGTCGGTCGACGCGCTCGGCACCCAGTACGCCCTGCGGCCGGGCCGCGACATGGGCCGCAAGCCGATCGCCTTCGGTTCGCACCTCGACACCCAGCCGACCGGGGGCAAGTTCGACGGGATCCTCGGAGTCCTGGCGGGGCTGGAGGTGATGCGCAGCCTCAACGATGCCGGCATCGAGACCGAGGCGCCGCTCCTCGTGGTCAACTGGACCAACGAGGAGGGCTCGCGCTTCGCCCCCGCCATGATGGCCTCGGCGGCCTACGCGGGCGACTTCACCACGGACGAGATCCTGGCCAAGCGCGATGCCGCCGGCACCACGGTGGCGGAGGCCCTCGACGCCATCGGCTACCGCGGGGTTGAGGCCGTCGGCACCCGGGAGATCGGCGCCTTCGTCGAGCTGCACATCGAGCAGGGGCCGATCCTGGAGGCCGAGGGCAAGACCATCGGCGTGGTCGAGGGCGGCCAGGGCATCATGTGGTTCGACGGCGTGATCACCGGCTTCGAGAGCCATGCCGGGACGACGCCGATGCCGCGCCGCCGCGACGCGCTGCTGGCCCTCTCGGAATTCGCCCTGGCCGCCGAGCGGATCGCGCTGAGCCACGCGCCCTCCGCGGTGGCGACGATCGGCGAGGCCGCGATCCTGGCGCCCTCCCGCAACGTCGTGCCGGGCCGGGTCGCCTTCACGGTGGACGTGCGCGATCCGCGCTCGGAGACCCTCGACGCGATGGAGGCGGCGCTCGGCGAGGCGGCGGCCGAGATCGCGGCGCGGCGTCATCTGGAGATCGCGCTGACCCGCATCTGGCGGAAGGAGCCGGTGCCGTTCGACCCCGCCATCGTGGCGGCGATCGACGCCTCCGCCGAGAGCCTCGGCCATCCGCGCCGCCGGATCATCTCGGGTGCCGGCCACGACGCCTGCAACCTCGCCGCGAAGGTCCCGGCCGCCATGATCTTCGTGCCGTGCAAGGACGGGGTCAGCCACAACGAGTCGGAAACGGCCACGCAGGCCGACTGCGCCGCCGGCGCCGACGTGCTGCTGCAGACGGTGCTCCGCCTCGCCAACGCGCCGCGCGCCTGAGGCTTCCCGCCGGGACGGCGTCCGTCGTCCCGGCGCCGCGCCCGCGGCACCGCCCGCGCGGAGGTGTACGGCGGCGGAAAATCCCGTAAGGACCGCTCCATGAGCGCGCGATCCTACCGCGACGCCAGGGGCCGGCCGCTCGTCGCGGTCACCGGCATCGGCGTCGTCTCCTCCCTCGGTCAGGGACAGGCCGACACCTGGGCGGCCATGACCGAGGGCCGGTCGGGCATCCACGCGATCGCGCGGTTCCCGACCGACACGCTGCGCACGCGCATCGCCGGGACGGTGGACTTCCTCGACACCGATCCCCTCGTGGCGCCGCTCCTGTCCGAGCGCTTCGCCGCCGTCGCCGCCGAGGAGGCGGTGGCGCAGGCCGGGATCGGCGCCCGAGGCGACTTCCCCGGCGCGCTGTTCATCGCGGTCCCGCCGGTCGAGATGGAGTGGCCGCAGCGGCAGGCCCTGGCCGAGGCCGCGGGCGGCGACGGTCCGGTCGACTATGCCGGCCTCCTGCGGGCGGCGGCGACACGCCGCTTCGATCCCTGGCACGACCTGTTCATCTTCGGCACGGTCGCCGACCGCATTGCCGACCGCTTCGGCACGAAAGGCTCGCCGATCTCGCTCTCGACCGCCTGCTCGTCGGGGGCCACGGCGATCCAGCTCGGCGTCGAGGCGATCCGGCGCGGCGAGACCGCGGCGGCGCTCTGCATCGGCACGGACGGCTCGGTGAACCCGGAATCGCTGATCCGCTTCTCGCTGCTCTCGGCGCTCTCGACCCGCAACGACGACCCCGCGACCGCCTCGAAGCCGTTCTCGAAGGACCGGGACGGGTTCGTCATGGGCGAGGGCGCGGCCGCCCTGGTGCTCGAGGACGCCGAGGCCGCCGTCGCGCGCGGCGCCGCGATCCTCGGCTACGTCCTCGGCTGCGGCGAGAAGGGCGACGGCTTCCACCGCACCCGGTCCAGCCCCGACGGCGCGCCGATCATAGCGGCGATCCGCGCGAGCCTGGACGATGCCGGTGTGCCGGCGGAGGCGGTCGACACGGTGAACGCGCACGGCACCTCGACGCCGGAGAACGACAAGATGGAGGCCCTGGGCCTCGCGGCCGTGTTCGGCGACCGCGCGGCCGCTCTGCCGGTCACCTCCAACAAGTCGATGATCGGCCACACCCTCACGGCGGCCGGCGCCATCGAGGCGGCGGTCTCGCTGCTGACCATCCGTCACGGCCGCATCCCGCCGACCATCAACCACCGCGTGCCGGACCCGACCATCGCCCTCGACATCGTGGAGACCGCCCGCGACCTGCCGGTGCGGACCGTGCTGTCGAACTCGTTCGGTTTCGGCGGCCAGAACACCTGCCTGGTCCTCGGCGCGGAGCCCGCGTGAGCGCCGCCGCCGCCCCGCGCCGGGTCCTCGTGACCGGCGGCGCCTCCGGCATCGGCGCCGCGATCGTCCGCGCGCTGGCGGGATCCGGCCTCGGCGTCGACTTCACCTACCGCGCCTCGGCCGAGGCCGCGCAGGCGCTGCTGGCCGAATTGCGGGCGACCTACCCGGACCGGCCCTTCGCGGCCCATCCCGTCGACCTCGCCGACCGGGCCGCGCTGGACACCTTCTGCGAGGCCGCCGAGGCCGCGGGCTATTACGGCCTCGTTCACAATGCCGGCCAGTCCTGCGACGCCCTCGCGGCGATGCTCGATCAGGATCGGGCCGAGGCCGCCATGCAGGTGAACTTCTTCTCGCTGACGCGCCTCGCCAAGGCGCTGGTGCGGGAGATGACCCGCGCGCGCGCGGGCCGCATCGTGGCGATCGGTTCCGTGGCCGCCCTGCGGGGCAATGCCGGCAACGCCGCCTACGCGGCGACCAAGGGCGCGCTCGTCGCCTATTGCCGGACCCTGGCGATCGAGACGGCCAAGCGCGGCGTGACAGTCAACGTCATCGCCCCGGGCTTCGTCGACACCGCCATGATGGAGCGCTACGCCGCCTACCGGGACGGGATGGAGCGGCAGATTCCCGCCGGCCGGTTCGGGCGGCCCGAGGATGTCGCGGCGCTGGCGGCCTTCCTGATGGGCGAGGGGGCCTCCTACATCACCGGGACCGTGCTGCCCATCGATGGCGGCCTGACCGCCATGATGGGCGTGCACCGGACCTGACGGTGGCGCCGCCGAACCGGACGATCCTGCCGATGCGCGCCAGCCTCGCCCTCACCGCCGCTCTCTGCGGCGCGGCTCTCCTGGCTCCGGGCCATGCCCGGGCGGAACCGCAGGTCTACCGGATCTCCGGCCTGCCGCCGGGCGAGCCGCTGAGCATCCGCGCCGAGCCGGACCCGTCCGCCGAGCAGATCGGCGAGATCCGCAGCCGCGCCCTGGTCTTCGGCTGCACCAACGACACGCCGAGCCGCACCACGTGGTGCCGGGTGAAGGCCGGACGCGCCCTCGGCTGGGCGCGGCGGCGCTACCTGGCGCCGGAGTGACGAGAGACACGATGCGAGCCCTCCAGCTGTTCGGCGACCGCGACTTGCGCCTCACCGAGATCGAGCCGCCGCCCGCGCCCGGCGCCGATGAGGTCCGGATCCGCGTCCGCGCGGTCGGCCTCAACTTCATCGACGTCTGGGGCTTCCGCGGCATGGCCTTCGCCAAGCGGAAGATGCCGCTGATCGTCGGCGCGGAGGCGGCCGGGACCGTCGAGTCGGTCGGGGCGGGCGTCACCGGCCTCGTCGCGGGCGACCGGGTCGTGCCCTACGGCGCCATGACCTGCGGCCGGTGCAAGGCCTGCCGCGAGGGGCGCGACAACCTCTGCGAGGACGTGTCCGGCGTGATGGGCTTCCATCTCGACGGCTTCGCCCGGGAACTGGTGACCGTGCCGGCCCGCCTCGCCGTGAAGGTGCCGGACGGCGTCAGCGACACCGACGCCGCCTGCGCGGGCATCGCCTTCGGCACGGTCCAGCACATGCTGTTCGACAATGCCCGCCTGGAGCCCGGCGAGAGCGTGCTGGTCCATGCCGGCGGCTCCGGGATCGGGACCGCGGCGATCCGCATGGCCAAGGCGATCGGCTGCACCGTCTACACGACGGTCGGCGACGACGAGAAGGGACGCAGGGCCGCCGAACTCGGCGCCGACCACGTCATCAACTACCGCACCGAGCGCTTCGAGGGCGAGGTCCGCCGGCTGACCAAGCGCAAGGGCGTCGACGTGGTGTTTGAGCATGTCGGCGCCGATACCTGGAACGGCTCCCTGCTCTGCCTGAAGCGCGGCGGCCGGCTCGTGACCTGCGGATCGACCTCGGGCGTCTCGGCGACCATGAACCTGATGCAGCTGTTCCAGCAGCAGTACCGCATCACCGGCTCGTTCGGCTGCTCGCTCGCGAATATCGGTCAGGCCCTCGCGAAGATGGAATCGGGCATTCGACCGGTCGTCGATACAGTGTACCCGCTGGCGGATTTCGCGCAGGGTCTGGAGCGCCTCGAATCGCGCCGGGTCTTCGGCAAGATTCTCGTCAGCCTGTAGCGCGGGCGGCTGCGCACCTGCCCGGCGCGACGCCGGCACCGGGTGCGGCGATCCGCATTTCGCGCCGCGAGAGACTCGGCGTAAACGTCGCCGTACGGGTGCGCTGGGGGGCCGCCCGTACCGTACCCCTGGAATCGATTGTGCTGCGTCTCGCCCTCCTGCTCAAACGGTCGTACCCGCGCCTCGCGGGCTTCGCGATGATCCCGGTGATCCGCGCGCTCGCGCTGCTGGCGCGCATCCTCGGGCCGGTCCGGTCCACGGCGCTCGGCGCCGCGCTGCTGCGCACCCTCGGCCCGCTCCTCCCGGCGCACCGCACCGCGATGGCGAACCTCCGGGCGGCCTTCCCCGACATGCCCGAGGCGGAGCGGAAGCGGATCGCCCTGGAAGCCTGGGACAATCTCGGGCGGACGGGGGCCGAATACGCCCATCTCGATACACTGTTCGATTACGATCCCGCCGCCACCGGCGACCTGCGCACCGAGGTCTCGGGGATCGAGCATTTCTACGCCCTGCGCGACGACGGCCGGCCGGGTCTGATCTTCTCGGCGCATCTGGCGAACTGGGAATTGCCGGCGATCTGCGCGGCCCGCTTCGGCCTCGACGCCACCGCGGTGTTCCGGCCGCCGAACAACCCCGCGGCCGCGCGCCTCGTTCAGGAGGTCCGCCGCCGGACGATGGGCGGGCTCGCCGCCTCCACGCCGGGCGCCGTCTTCGCCATGCGCGACGTGGTCGAGACCGGTGGCCACCTGGGCCAGCTCATCGACCAGCACTTCACCCGCGGCGTCGTGGTCAATTTCCTGGGCCGGCCGTGCCTCGCCAACCCGCTCCTGGCCAAGCTCGCCCGCCACTACGACTGCCCGGTCCACGGCGTGCGCGTCGTGCGCCTGCCGGAGGGCCGCTTCCGGCTCGACCTGACGCCACCGCTCGACCTGCCTCGGGCCGCCGACGGGACCATCGACGTCGCCGGCGCCATGCAGGCGATGACCGCGGTGGTCGAGGGCTGGGTGCGGGAGAACCCGGGCCAGTGGTTGTGGATGCATCGCCGCTGGCGGCCCGACATGCTGCCGAAACCAAGAGTGGCACCTGTACCGCTTCAACCGACAGTAGAGGCCTCTCAAGCCAACGTGATTTCACCTTCGGCTTCCCAGACGGTCTGATGGTGCGATGACGTCTCGGCACCGCGCCCCGACCCGCGATCGCCGCGCGCTCCGCGCCGCGCTGCTTGCCTGCGCGACGCTGGCCGCAGGACCGGCGCGGGCCGAGCCCGTCCGCGCCGTGGTGGAACTCTTCACCAGCCAGGGCTGCGGCGCGTGCCGGTCCGCCGACCCGGTCCTGCGCGACCTCGCCCACAAGCCCGGCGTCATCGCACTGACCCTGCCGGTGACCTACTGGGACTATCTCGGCTGGAAGGACACGCTGGCGCTGCGGCCGCTGACCGAGCGGCAGCGCGCCTACGCGCGGGGACGGGGGGCGCGACAGGTGTTCACGCCCCAGGTGGTGGTCGACGGAAACGGGTTCGCGGTCGGGTCGGACCGGCCCGCCCTGGAACGCCTGATCCGGGATGCCTGCCAGCATGGCGGGCTGCCGGTCGCGGTGCGCGGCGAGACCAGGGGCGATCGGATCCTGGTGGAGGTCGGGGCGGCCCCGGAGGCGAAGTCCGAGGTCCGCGGCGATGTCTGGCTGGTCCCCGTGCTCCGCAGTCGCGCGATCGCGATCCAGGCCGGGGAGAATGGCGGCCGGACGGCGACCTACGTCAACGTCGTCCGCGGCATGCAGCGGCTCGGTCCCTGGACCGGACAGCCGACCCGCTTCGAGGTGCCCGACACCCAGGCCCGCGTCGCCGACGCGGACAGCTGGGTCGTCCTGCTCCAGGGCGCGGCCGACGGCAAGCCGGGCCGCATCTTCGGGGCTGCCAAGGGACCGGGGCTCTAGGGCCGGGGCTGTCGCACGCCGCTACTCCAGCGAGATCGGGTCGATCTGCCGGCGGCCCTCTCGCCGGTGGCGCGCCCGGGACTCGTCGGCGAGCGACGCCAGCCGGGCGTCGAGGCGCTCGGACAGGCGGCCGACCAGCCCGATCAGCCCGTCGATCGTCCGGCTGAGGAAGGCGACCGTACCGGTCACGGCTCCGACGATCCCGTTCTCGAGGGCACGGCCGATTCGGCGAACACGATGCATGTCGACTGTCTCTGGAGAGGTGGCGCCGGCGGCGCTCCGATCCGCGGCAGGTAGGGCGGCCGGCCCGGCCGGTGATGCGGCGGAAAGCGGCGCGGATCCGCGGTGCGCGGGCGGAACCTTCGCGCGGCGCGGCCGGGAGGCGCGAACCGGCGGGCCGGCAGGCTCGTTGCATGGCTGTGGCCGCCCGCTGTCCCGCGCGGGCGCCCGAGATCGAGGGTCGGCCATGCGGCGACGCCCGTTCCTGTCCGGGATGCTCGCCGCCCTGTCGCTGGCCGGTCGCCGTGCCCGCGCGGCGGATACGGATGTCGACCTTCTCCTCGTGCTCGCGGTGGACGTGTCGCTCAGCATCAGCGAGGCCCGATTCGACCTCGAGCGCCGCGGTTACGCCGAGGCCTTCGGCGATCCGCGCGTGTTGCGGGCCATCGCCGACGGTCCGGCCGGACGTATCGGCGTGACCCTGTTCGACTGGGCGGGGCCCGGCGAGCAGCAGGTGGCGGTCGACTGGATGGTGATCGCCTCGGTGCAGGACGCGGCCGCCTTCGCGGACCGACTGCGCGCGGCGCCGCGCCCGTTCTACGGGCGCACCGCCATCGGGTCGGCGATCGGATTCGCCGCCGACCTGCTGGCCCGGGCGCCGTTCCGCGCCGACCGCCGGGTGATCGACATTTCGGGAGACGGCACCGGCAATGCCGGGCGCTCGATCACGGACGCGCGGGACGCCGCCGTGGCGGCCGGCATCACGGTGAACGGCATCGTCATCCTCACCGAGCCGGAAGGGATGCCGGCCTTCCTGAGGGAGCATACCAATCCGGCGGGCGGTCTCGCGGCGTACTACCGGAGCGTCGTCATCGGCGGGGAGGGTGCCTTCGTGATGACCGCCGAGAGCTTCGCGGCCTTCGGCCGCTCACTCGTCGCCAAGCTGGTGCGCGAGATATCCTGACCCTCACCCGGATCCCTGAGGATCGACCACCGATGCGCCTCGCCGTCCTCCAGTTCACGCACGAGACCGTCACGTTCCTTCCGAACGACACGACCCGGGACGACTTCGTCTATCCCGGCTCGCCGGCCGCCGGGGCCGCGCTGCTCGCCACCGATCCCAAGGGCTACATGGGCGGCTTCGTGCAGGTTGCGCGGGAGTACGACGGCGTCGAGCTGGTGGGGATCACCTCGCCGCTCTGGCCGCGCACCGGCACCGCCTCGGGCTGGATCACCGCCGACGCCTACGCGCATTTCCTCGGGCAGATGGTGGCCGAGCTGCGGGCGCAGGGCCCGTTCGACGGCGTCTACCTCGCCCTGCACGGCGCCATGGCGGTGCGCGGCGTCCCCCGCCCGGAGGCCGACATCGCTCGGCAGGTGCGCGCCGCGGTGGGCGAGGGGGCGATCCTGGTCGGGACCTTCGACCTGCACGGCAACGAGGACGCCGCCTTCCTCGACCACGCCGACATGGCCTTCGCGGTGAAGTACTTCCCCCACTACGACGGCCACCTGCAGGGGCAGCGGGCCGCCCGGATGCTGGTCCGCGCCGTGCGCGGCGACTTCCGGCCGGCGCACCGGACCCTCAAGGTGCCGATCTTGTCGCCGACCGTCGTGCAGTGGACCGGCGCCGCGCCCTGGTCCGACCTCGTGCAGCGGGCGCTCGTCTGGGAGGCGCGCGAGCCGGACGTGTACGTCAACGTGTTCTTCGGCTTCCCGTGGGGCGACGCCCCGGACGGCGGGATGACCGTGCAGGCGATCACCGACGACGACCCGGCCCTGGCCGAGCGGGTGGCGCGGGACGTCGCGGATTTCGCGTGGCGGCAGCGGCGCGCGCTGCTCGAGGCGACGCAAATCCACACGATCGCCGACGGCGTGCGCCTCGCCCGGGCGTCGGTCGCGGAGGGCGCCGCCCCGGTCGTCCTCGCCGACCACAGCGACCGCTCGGGCCGGGCGACCTGGCTGCTGCGCGAGATCCTCCGGCAGGACCTCACCCGCACCCTGGTCGCCACCGTGGCGTCGCCCGACACCGTGGCGGCGGGCTCCCTCGCGGCCGGCGACCCGTTCGACGCGCCGGTCGGCGGCGGCGGCGACCCGTCCGCGGGCGACCCGGTGCGGATCACCGGAACGGTGCTGCGCGTGGTCGAGGCCCCGGAACCGGGCGTCGCCGGAAGCGGCGGAGGCGGTGGCACCTGGATCTGCGTCGCGTTCGGGGCCGGCAACGTCCTTGTGCTGAGCCCGCAGCTCGCGCAGATCGTCGAGCCCGACGAGCTGTGGCGCCTGGGCCTGGAGCCGGCAGATTTCGACGTCGTGGCGATCAAGTCGCGGGTGCATTTCCGGCGCGGCTTCGACGACAGCGGCTACGCCCGCACGATCCTGCTGGTGGAGCCGCCGGAGCCGTTCCTCGGCACGGTGCGCCTCGATCACCTCGCCTACGCGCAGATGCGGGCCGCCGACTTCTTCCCCTACGGCGACCCGCCCGGGCCTGTCCCGTCCGACCCGTGACCGGTCCGGCGGGGACGACAGGTGGCGGCCGCCGTCACCCGCCGGTGCTCGCCCTGCACGTGCGAGGGCGCTAGGTTCATCCCGCACGCGCTCGGCGAGGCGCGGCGAGGGAGAGACGGGATGCGGATTCCGGCCGACAGGCTGACCGCCTACGTGCGGGACATCTTCGTGCGCGAGGGCTGCGCCGAGCCGGAGGCCGAGCGCATCGGCCGCTTCCTGGTGGCGGCGAACCTCACCGGCCACGACAGTCACGGCGTCGTCCGTGTCACCCGCTACGTCGAGTGGCTGCGCGCCGGCGAGGTCGAGGCCGGCCGCACGCCCGAGATCGTCACCGACGCGCCGAACTTCGCCCTCGTGGACGCCCATTACGGGTTCGGGCAGACGGCCGGCCCCGTCGCCGTCGATCTCGGCATCGCCAAGGCGCGGGAGAACGGCGTCGCGATCATCGCGCTGCGGCACGCCGGGCATATCGGCCGGATCGGCGAGTGGGCCGAGCGGGCGGCGGCCGCGGGGCTCGTCTCGGTCCACTTCGTCAACGTGGCGGGCAGTCTCCTGGTGGCGCCCTTCGGCTCCGTGGAGCGCCGCTTCTCCACGGCTCCCTTCGCGGCCGGCTTCCCGGTCCCGGGCGGCGACCCGATCATCCTCGACTTCGCCACCTCGCTGGTCGCCGAGGGCAAGGTGCTGGTCGCCTCGCGGGGCGGCAAGCCGCTGCCCGAGGGCGCGCTCATCGAGCCGGACGGCCGCCTCAGTGCCGACCCGGCGACCCTGTTCGGCCCGCTGGACGGCGTCGAGCGCGACAACCAGCGCGGGGCCGGGGCGATCCGGGCCTTCGGCGAGCACAAGGGCTCCGGCCTCGCGCTGATGTGCGAGCTTCTGGCCGGCGCGCTCACCGGCTCGGGCACGGCCGGGCCCGGGCAGCGGCGGATCTGCAACGGCATGCTGTCGATCTACGTCACGCCGTCGGCCCTCGGCACCGAGGATGCCCTCGCGGCCGAG
Source organism: Methylobacterium sp. C33D (assembly GCF_053345825.1). Lineage (NCBI taxonomy): Bacteria > Pseudomonadati > Pseudomonadota > Alphaproteobacteria > Hyphomicrobiales > Methylobacteriaceae > Methylobacterium > Methylobacterium sp. C33D. The sequence continues at coordinate 44,105 of NZ_JBKFAV010000003.1, read as the reverse complement.
ACGCGGGCCTATCTCGACTTCTTCAAGAGCGCCAAGCCGATGCCGGGTGCCGAGGTCCTGCTGCCCGGCGAACCGGAGCGGCGGATGCGCGCCGAGCGCCTCGCCGAGGGCGTGCCGCTGCCCGAGCCCGTCTGGGAGACCCTGCTCGCCGCCGGCCGGCCGCACGGCCTCGACGGCGACGCCTACCGCACCTGAGCCGGTCCCGAGCCGGCACGACACCACGCTCGGCGGCGACCCCCGGCTTCAACGGGGGCGCCGCACGGACCGGGGACGCCATCCCCGGAAGACGGGAGGAGCCCACGATGCCGCGTCTGCGCTGGCTCATGATCGGCCTCTGCATGGCCGCCAACGCCATCAACTACATCGACCGCGCCAATCTGGCGGTCGCCGCGCCGTCCATGTCCAAGGAGCTCGGGCTCGATGCCACCGACATGGGCCTGATCCTGTCGGGCTTCTTCTGGACCTACGCGATCATGCAGCTGCCCTTCGGCTACGTGGCCGACCGGGTCGGCGCGCGGCTCTCCCTCGTCGTCGCTGTGGTCTGGTGGTCGGCCTGCACGGCGCTGACCGCGGTCGGGCGGGGCTTCCTGTCCCTGCTCGGCCTGCGCATGCTGCTCGGCATCGGCGAGGCCGGGGCCTACCCGTCCTTCGCCAAGGTCGCGGCCTCGTGGTTCCCGCGCGGCGAGCGGAGCTTCGCCAGCAGCATCTTCGACAGCGGCTCCCGGGTGGGCTCGGCGCTGGCGATCCCGCTCGTCTCCTGGGTCATCGCGACGCTGGGCTGGCGGGAATCCTTCGTCGTCACCGGCGTGCTGGGCTTCGTCTGGGCGGTGTTCTGGATGTGGCTCTACCGCGAGCCCGAGAATCACCCGAAGGTGTCGCCGGAGGAGCTCGCCCGGCTCCGGGCCGCGCAGGAGCGGCCGAGGACGGTCGACGCGGCGGACGCCCAGAACCAGGTGCCGTGGCTGTCGCTGTTCCGCTACCGCACGGTCTGGGGCATGATGGCCGGGTTCTTCTGCCTCAACTTCGTGATCTACTTCTTCATCACGTGGTTCCCGACCTACCTCGTCAAGGCGCGGGGCTTCTCCCTGGCGGAGCTCGGCACGCTCGGCAGCCTGCCGGCCCTGGCGTCGATCCCCGTGGGCTGGCTCGGCGGCTTCGCGTCGGACGCGCTCTACCGCCGCGGCTGGAGTCTCACCGCGGCCCGCAAGACCTGCCTCGTCGGCGGCATGCTGATGTCGTCGGTCATCACCCTCTCGATCATCGCCCCGAACATCTACGTGGCGCTGCTGTGCTTCGCGGTCGCCTACGGCAGCCTCGCCTTCACGGCGGCCTCGATCTGGGCGCTGCCCGGCGACGTGGCGCCGACCCCGGCCCACGTGGCCTCGATCGGCGGCATCCAGAACTTCGCGTCGAACGTCGCCGGGATCGTGACGACGACCTTCACGGGCGTCATGCTAACGGTCACCCAGGGCTCGTTCGTGATCCCCCTGATCGTCGCCGGCGGGTTCTGCCTGCTGGGCGCCTTCATCTACCTGTTCGTGGTCGGCGAGATCGCGCCGCTGCCGGTCCGCGACGCCCGCGCCCCGGCCCTGCGCCCCGAGGCGGCGCGGTGACGGCGCGGTGACGGCGACCGGCGCGACGGAATCCGAGGAGAGACCGATGTCCACGTATCCCGTGATCACCCTGCGCCCGGCCGACGGCGTGGCCGTGGCCCGCGGCGCCCTCGAGCCGGGAACGCCGGTCGCCGACGGCGTTGCGGCCATGGAGCGGATCCCCGCCGGCCACAAGATCGCCGTCCGCGCCCACCGGAGCGGCGAGCCGGTGACCAAGTACGGGCAGATCATCGGCTTCGCCAAGGAGGACATCGCGGCCGGCCGCCACGTCCACGTCCACAATCTCGGGATGGGCGAGTTCGCCCGGGACTACGCGTTCGGGGTCGATGCGAGGCCGACCCAGCTGGTGACGCCGCCGGCGACCTTCCAGGGCATCCGCCGTCCCGACGGTCGCGTGGCGACGCGCAACTACGTCGGCATCCTCACCTCGGTGAATTGCAGCGCGCACGTCGCCGACCTGATCGCCGACGCGTTCCGGCGGCACCCGATCCTCGGCCTCGACCCGCTCGCCCCCTATCCCAACGTCGACGGTGTCGTGGCACTGACTCACAAGACCGGCTGCGGCATGGCGATGGGCGAGCCGCTCCGGCTCCTGCGGCGGACGCTCGCGGGCTACGCGCGGCACGTCAACTTCTCCCACATCGTCATGATCGGGCTCGGCTGCGAGGTGAACCAGATCGGTGCCTTCCTGGAGGAGCAGGGGCTCGGCGACCGGATCCGCAGCATGAACATCCAGAGCCTCGGCGGCACCCGGAAGACGGTCGAGGCCGGGATCGAGTTCGTCAGCGGCATCCTGGCCGAGGCGAACGTGGTGCGCCGCGAGCCGGTGCCGGCGAGCGAGCTGATCGTCGCCCTGCAGTGCGGCGGCTCGGACGGCTATTCAGGCGTCTCGGCCAACCCGGCGCTCGGGATCGCCAGCGACCTCGTGGTGCGGAACGGCGGTACGGTGATCCTGTCGGAGACCACCGAGACCTACGGTGCCGAGCACCTGTTCACCCGCCGCGCCGTCAGCCCGGACGTCGGCCAGAAGCTCGTCGACCTGATGCACTGGTGGGAGGAGTACACCCGCAAGGAGGGCTCGGAGATCGACGCGAACCCGTCGCCGGGCAACAAGGCCGGCGGCCTCACGACGATCCTGGAGAAGTCCCTCGGCGCCATGGCCAAGGCCGGCAGCACCAACCTCGTGGACGTGCTGCGCTACGCCGATCCCGTCACCGCCAAGGGCTTCGTCTTCATGGACACGCCCGGCTACGACCCGGTCTCGGCGACCGGGCAGGTCGCGGGCGGGGCGAACCTCGTCTGCTTCACCACCGGCCGCGGCTCCGTGTTCGGCTGCAAGCCGTCGCCCTCGATCAAGATCGCCACCAACTCCGCCATGTACCGGCGGCTCGAGGAGGACATGGATGTCAACTGCGGCACGATTCTCGACGGTGAAGAGAGCGTGGAGCAGGCCGGCCACCGGATCTTCGACCTGATCCTGCGGGTCGCCGGCGGCGAGCGGACGAAGAGCGAGCAGTTCGATTTCGGCGGGTCGGAATTCGCGCCCTGGCAGATCGGCGCGACCGTGTGAGGGAGCGGGGCGCGCGCTCCGACGACGGAGCGCGCGCGACGAAGCGCCCCGGAGAGGCGAGATTTCGGCGAGCGTGGCGCAGCCCTGGATTGCTTCGCTGCGCTCGCAAAGACGGCCATCCCGACCGCCGTGCGGGCCTCGTCTCACAGGTCCGTTCGCACCACGCCCGGGAATTCCAGGATGAAGTCGGGGCCGAACGCCGTGACCGGCGTGTGGAAGCCGGGCGCCACGGTGCCGGCGGCGACGCGGCGGGCCGCCTCCAAGGCGGTCCGGACGGTGAGCGTGTAGCCCTCGGGCGTCTCCATCCGGCTCGCCGCGCGTCCGCCGACGCCGTCCCAGGCCTCCGCCAGGAAGGTGCTGCGGGCCTTCGCGCGCGCGGCCGCGGAGGGGCCCTCGGGCAGCCGGTCGATGCCGCGGTTGATCAGGCGCTGCGCGGTGCCGCCCGCGATGATTCGCCGGATGCCGGCGGGCAGGCCGGCCGCCGCAGCCATGGCGGGGAAGGCCTCGAAGTAGACGTCGATGTTCGGGACGCCGGTCGAGTACCACGCGCTCGACACGTCGCCCCAGCCGAGCCCGACGGTCCGGCGCGGTCCCGTTCCGAAATCCGCGGTGGCGCGCGGCGGGCTCGGCAATTCGACGATGCGCCCGTTCCGGCGCACCCGCGTGCCCCAGGCGATGCCCTCCACCATGGTGCGGGCCGTGCCCCGGCTGAAGCCCCCGAATCCGCCGATGGAGATGCGCAGATGCGTCGCGCCGGGAACGCGGCCGGCCACGTGGGCGGCGAGGCAGTCGCTCGGCACCACGTCGAAGCCCGCCGCCGGCAGGAGGACGATGCCGGCCGCCTTCGCCTCGGCATCCTTGGCCGCGAGGGCCTCCAGCACCGCGATCTCGCCGGTGATGTCGACGTAGTGCGCGCCGGCCGCGAGGCAGGCCTCGGCCATCGGCCGCGCCGTCCGCGAGAACGGGCCGGCCGCGTGGATCACCGCCGCCACGCCCGCGAGGGCGGACCGCAGGCCCGCGGCATCGTCGAGCCGCGCGGCCCGCATCTCGAGGTTCAGCCGGGCCGCCAGCGGCCGCAGCTTCTCGGGATCGCGCCCTGCCAGGATCGGGCGCAACCCCTGCCCGACGGCGTGCGCGGCCAGGAGCTGCCCGGTATAGCCGGTGGCGCCGTAGATCAGGATCGCGGTCATCCCGGCGTTCTGACACCGCTTCCGCCGGTGTCAAAGCGCGTGCCGCGTCGCCGCCCCGGATGCTAGGGCTGCGCCGATCCGATCGCCCCGCGGCGGGGGTCTGAAACCCTCCGTCCCCGCCCGAACAGGAGCCGAGGCACGATGTACGAGCGTAACCTCCCGCCGCGCGCGCGCCGCGCCAGCCGCCGGATCGGCTGTCGCAGGATCGGCTGTCTTGGCGCTGTCCTCCTGGGCCTGGCCGCGCCCGCCCGGGCCGGTGACGGGCCGGTGGTCCTGAAGGCGCCGTCCGACGCGAGCCCCGGCATCGCCGCCATGCCGCAGATCGCCGCGCCGGCCGACGAGGCCGAGCGTCGGATCAACGCGGCGCTGAAGCGCCTCGATGCGCGGGCCCTCAAGGCCGAGCAGGCGTGCAAGGCTCAGGGCGGGAAGAACAGCTCCTGGGAGCGCACCGTCCAGGCCCCGATGCGCGGCCCGCGCTTCCTGAGCTTCGTCATCTTCGACAGCGGATTCTGCGGCGGCGCGCACCCGAGCAGCGGCACGATGTCGATCGTCTACGATCTCACCACCGGCGCCCCGGTCGATTGGACGACCCTGCTGCCCAACTCCCTGACCGGGAAGCTCGCCCTGGCGGAGGGCCCGGGCGGGACCAGGATGGTGACGCTCGCGTCGAAGAAGCTGCACGCTCTCTACCTCGCGGGCTATCGCCCGAAGACGGGCGATCCGAAGGCGGACGACGCCGACAAGGAGTGCCGCGAGGCCGTCGCCGAGACCTATGACGGGCAGCCGCCGGCCATGATGGCGTGGCTCGACGCCAAGGCCGGCGGCCTCGCGGTGCAGTTCGATCTCGCGCACGTCGTCCAGGCCTGCGCCGACCCGGTGGTGATTCCCGTGGCGACCCTGCGCCGGGAGAGCGCCCAACCCCTCCTGGCGGTCGCGCTGGAATCCGCCCACGCGCAAGCCTCGAAGTGACGCGATCGGCCACGGCGTCTTCGGCCTCGACGCCGGCCCCCGACGGTGTAGCGTGAGGCAGCGACGGCCCGGTGCCACCGGGCCGTGTCCGAGGGGTGGCCCATGTCCGGATCCGGCGTTGTCGACGAGGCGGCCGGCGCGGCGAGCGCGCCCTTCGACGCGTTCGCGGCGGGCCTGGCGGACCTGCCGCCCCTGCGGCGGGCGGTGGTCGCGGCCTGCCGGCGGCCCGAGCGGGACTGCGTCGTCCCGCTCCTCGAAGAAGCGCGCCTGCCGCCCGAGGTGGCTCGACGCGTCGCCGAGGACGCGCGGCGCCTCGTCGAGACCCTGCGGCGCCAGGGCACCCGCGGCGGCGTCGAGGGGCTGATCCACGAGTACGCGCTGTCCAGCCAGGAGGGCGTGGCGCTGATGTGCCTCGCCGAGGCGCTGCTGCGCATCCCCGACGCGGCGACGCGGGACGCGCTGATCCGCGACAAGATTGCCGGCGGAGACTGGGCCGCCCATCTCGGGCACAGCCTGTCGCCCTTCGTCAACGCGGCGACCTGGGGCCTGCTCGTGACCGGCAGGCTCGCGGCGACCCGGGACGAGGCCGGCCTCTCCGCCGCGCTCACCCGGCTGATCGCCCGCGGCGGCGAGCCCCTGATCCGGACAGGCGTCGATCTCGCCATGCGGATGATGGGCGAGCAGTTCGTGGCGGGGCGGACCATCGCCGAGGCGCTGCGGCACGCGGCGCGGTTCGAGGCGAAGGGCTTCACCTACTCGTACGACATGCTCGGCGAGGCCGCCGTGACCGCCGAGGACGCCGAGCGCTACCGGCGCGCCTACGCGGACGCGATCGCGGCGATCGGCGCGGCCTCGGCCGGGCGCGGCGTGCTCCTCGGCCCGGGCATCTCGATCAAGCTGTCGGCGCTCCATCCGCGTTACGTCCGCGCGCAGCGCGACCGGGTCCTGGCCGAACTCTATCCCAGCGTGCGGGAGCTCGCGCGCCTGGCCAAGGGCCACGGTATCGGCCTCAACATCGACGCCGAGGAGGCCGACCGCCTCGACCTGTCGCTCGACATCCTGGAGCGGCTCGCCGCCGACCCCGATCTCGCCGGCTGGGACGGGCTCGGCTTCGTGGTCCAGGCCTACGGCAAGCGCTGCCCGTTCGTCATCGACGTCCTGATCGACCTCGCCCGAAGGGGCCGGCGGCGGCTGATGGTGCGGCTCGTGAAGGGCGCCTACTGGGACAGCGAGATCAAGCGGGCGCAGGTCGAAGGTCTGGCCGACTTCCCGGTCTTCACCCGGAAAGCTCACACCGACGTCTCGTACCTCGCCTGCGCGCGGCGGCTGCTCGCGGCGCCCGACGCGGTCTTCCCGCAATTCGCCACCCACAACGCCCAGACGGTGGCGAGCATCGTCGCGATGGCCGGCCCGGATTTTCGGCTCGGCCAGTACGAGTTCCAGTGCCTGCACGGCATGGGCGAGCCGCTCTACGAGGCCGTCATCGCCGGCGCTGTCCCGCAGCGGCCCTGCCGCATCTACGCGCCCGTGGGCACGCACGAGACCCTGCTCGCCTACTTGGTGCGGCGCCTCTTGGAGAACGGGGCCAACACGTCCTTCGTCAACCGGGTCGCCGACGAGGCCGTGCCGATCGCGGACCTGATCACCGACCCGGTCGCCGCCGTCGAGGCCGCGCCGGATCCCGGCAGGCCGCATCCGCGGATCGCGGCCCCCCGAGACCTCTACGGCCCGGACCGCGCCAACGCGGCCGGGCTCGACCTCTCCGACGAGGCGGAGCTCGCCCGGCTGTCGGACGGGTTGGCGGCGAGCGGCCGCACCGCGTGGCGGGCGGTGCCCTCGGGCGCGGACGACAGGGCGGCCGACCGACCGGTGCGCAATCCCGCCGATCACCGGGACATCGTCGGGTCCTACCGGGCGGCGACGGCCGACATCGTCGCGGTCGCCACGGCCCGGGCGGAGGCGGGTGCGGCCGGCTGGGCGGCGACACCGGCCGCAGACCGCGCCGCCTGCCTGCGGCGGGCCGCCGACGCCCTCGAGACGCAGATGCCGCCGCTGATCGGGCTCATCGTGCGGGAGGCGGGCAAGACCTGCGCGAGCGCCGTCGCGGAGATCCGCGAGGCGGTCGATTTCCTCCGCTACGACGCCGCCGAGGCCGAGCGGACCCTCGGGGACGCGGACGCGCCGCTCGGTCCGGTCGCCTGCATCGCGCCGTGGAATTTCCCGCTGGCGATCTTCGTCGGCCAGGTCGCGGCCGCGCTGACCGCGGGCAACACCGTCCTGGCGAAACCCGCCGGGGAGACGCCGCTGATCGCGGCCGCTGCCGTGCGCGTCCTGCACGCGGCCGGGATCCCCGCCGAGGCGCTTCACCTCCTGCCGGGCAACGGCCGGGTCGGCGCAGCCCTGGTCGCGGATCCGCGCGTGCAGGGCGTGATGTTCACCGGCTCGACGGCGGTGGCCAAGGGCATTCAGCGGGCCCTCGCCGAGCGGTTGAACCGCTTCGGCGAGCCGGTGCCGTTCGTGGCCGAGACCGGCGGCCAGAACGCCCTCGTGGTCGATTCCTCCGCGCTCGCCGAGCAGGTGGTCGCCGATGTCATCGCCTCGGCCTTCGATTCCGCCGGGCAGCGCTGCTCGGCGCTTCGCATCCTGTGCCTGCAGGAGGAGATCGCCGACCGGACGCTGCACATGCTGAGGGGCGCCCTGCGGGAGCTGCGGGTGGGCGACCCGCGGCGCCTCGCCGTCGATGTCGGGCCGGTCATCACCGCCGAGGCCGCCGACCGGATCGTCGGGCACGTGTCGCGGATGCGCGCGCGGGGCTTCCCCGTGGAGCAGGTCCCGCTGCCGCCCGAGGCCGGCGCCGGGACCTTCGTGCCGCCGACCCTGATCGAGATCGGGGCCGTCGCCGATGTCGAGCAGGAGGTGTTCGGTCCGGTGCTGCACGTGCTGCGCTACCGCCGCGACGGCCGCGACGCGCTCCTCGCGGCGATCGACGCGACCGGCTACGGGCTCACCTTCGGCCTGCACAGCCGCATCGACGAGACCATCGACCACGTCCTCGACCGCGTGCGGGCCGGCAACCGCTACGTCAATCGCAACATCATCGGCGCGGTGGTCGGCGTGCAACCCTTCGGCGGCTCCGGGCTGTCGGGGACGGGCCCGAAGGCGGGCGGCCCGCTGGCCCTCGGCCGCCTGCTGCGACGCGCGCCCGCCGCCGCCCGCGACGGGCTGGCCGCCGACGATTCGGCTCTGCGCCCGTATGCGGCGTGGCTGCGCTCGCGGCACCGGCACGACCTCGCGGACAGGCTCGAAGCCGTCCGCTATCCCGGCCGCGCCGCGATCGCGCTGGCCGGTCCCGTCGGTGAGCACAACCTGTACGCGCTGCGTCCTCGCGGGCGCGTCGCCGCCGTCGCGACCACCGAGACCGCGCTCCTGCTCCAGCTCGGCGCGATCCTGGGCACGGGCAACGCGGCCGTCGTCATCGGGCCGGACGGGCGCGATCCGGTCCTGGACGGTCTGCCGGAAGCGTGCGCGGCGCGGGTTGCCCGGGCGCCGGATCTCGGGCGCGCGGGCGCGATCGCCGGGGTCCTGTTCGCGGGCGAGGCCGACGACCTGCTGGCGCTGAACAGGGCCGTCGCGGCGCGCGACGGCGCGATCCTGCCGATCCAGGCCCGCTGCCCGGAGGCGCTGGCGGTCGGCGACCTCTACGATCCGGCCGGCTTGGTGGAGGAAGTCACCACCACCATCAACACCGCGGCGGCCGGCGGCAACGCCAGCCTGATGAGCGTCGGGTGAGCGAAAGTCCGCCCGGTCAGGCCGACCTGCGCAGGTTCCAGAAGAGCGGCAGCCCGGTCAGCATGCCTTCGAGATCGCGCCTGTAGGCGGTCGGCTGGAAATACTGGCCGCAGGGCAGGTAGGCGCCGACCTCCAGCGCCCGCGCCTGGATCCGCGCCGCCAGGGCCTTCTGGGCGTCGAGGTCCGGCGCGTCGAACCACGCGCTGCGCAGTTCCTCCAGCGGCGCGTCCGTCAGCCAGCTCGGCACGCCGGCCCGGCCGTTCCCGCGGACGGCCAGATGGTAGGCCGGCGAGAGATGGTCCAGACCGCCGGAGAAGATGCCGAACATCGACCAGCCGCCCTGGTCGAGGGGCTTGGCGTTCAGGATCCGCTGATTGACCGTCCCCCAGTCGGTGGCGACGACGTCGAGGTTCATCCCGATCTTGCGGCACACATCGGCCATCACCTCGCAGATCGCGTTGATCCGCGGCACGTCGGTCCCGGAGAGCAGCACGACGCGCTCGCCCTTGTAGCCCGCCGCCGCCAGCGCCCGCTTCGCGGCGGCGAGGTCGCGTGGGCCGGTCAGCGCCTCCATGCCGGCCGAGGACGCCATCGGCCCGCCGGCCGTGAAGATGCCGGACGGGCCGCGCCGGATCGACGGGTCGCTACCGGCGACGGCGTCCATCATCTCGGTCTGATCGACGGCCGCGAGCAGCGCCCGGCTGATCGCGGGATTGTCGAAGGGCGGCAGGGTGTGGTTGAGGCGGATCTGCCCGATCAGCCCGGCGGTCTCCACCAGATCCACCCGCACGGCGGGCTGGCGGTTCAGGTCCGGCACGAGGTCGACGAGGGGCTGCTCCCACCAGTCGATCTCGCCCGAGCGCAGGGCGCCGGCCGCGGTCGCGCCGTCGGGGATGGTGCGCCACTCGACGCGGTCGAAATGCGCGATCCGCGGTCCGGCCGTGAAGCTCGGCGTCCCGTCGGGGCGCGGTCGGTAGGCCTCGAACCGGCGGTAGACGTTGAGCGAGCCCGGAACACGCTCGTCGGCGGCGAAGCGGAACGGACCGCTGCCGACCATCTCCGGCACCGCCTGCGTCGCGGGCGTCGCGCTCAGGCGCTCCGGCATGATCACCGGGACGTAGGAGGTCGGCTTGGCCAGGGCGTCCGGCAGGAGCGGGAAGGGCCGCTTCAGGCGGAACTGCACCACCGTGTCGGAGGGCGCCGAGAGCTCGTTCACCGTCGCGAACAGGGCCCCGCCGTACGCGTCGCGCTGCCCCCAGCGCTTCAGGCTCGCCACCACGTCGCGCCCGAGAACCGGCGTCCCGTCGTGGAAGCGCAGGCCGTCCCGCAGGGTCAGCCGCCATGTGAGGCCATCCGGGGTGACCTCGTGGCCCGCGACCATCTGCGGCCGTGCGCGATAGGCGGAGTCGAGGCTGTAGAGCGTGTCGAACACCATCAGCGCGTGGGTGCGCGTGACGTAGTTGGTGGTGATGATCGGGTCGAGGAGCGCGAGGTCCGCGTAGGGGACGAACCGCAGGGTCGTCGCTGAGGCCGCCCGGACCAGGGCCGGCCGGGCGAGGGCCCCGGCCATAAGGGCTCCGGCGCCGGTCAGCAGCGTGCGTCGCTTCATGAATCGATCCCGGTCCTGGCGGCGCCCGATCTGGCCGCATGCCGGGTTCGCGTGCAAGTGGTGCGCCACTGTCGCGCTTGGATCGGAATCGGAGAGCCCGCCCGGGTCGAGGCCGGACGGGTCGACCGCGCTCGCGCTGCGCTGGCCCTCAGGCGGCGCGCGACCAGCGGATGTCGCCGAGGCTCTCGCGGAAGGCGAAGCGGGCGAGATGGTCGGCCACGACGTTCTCCAGCCGGGTGAGGTTGACCGGGTCGGAGCTGTCGATGCGCATCAGCAGGGCGTCGGGCTCGGCGTCGAAGGTGCAGACGCGGTCCTCGCCGAAGGGCACGGTGCCGTGAACGGGGGTCGCCTCGACCTTGAACTTGTGGCTCCAGTGCCGGCAGAGCTGCTGCAGGTAGCGGCTCGCCTCGGTGGTCTGCACGCGGGCCTGAGAGGTGGGCATTCCGTCGGTCTCCAGATGGATGTGAGAACAGCCTGTCGGTGACGGGTCGTCGTTCGATCTCGCACATGCGAGATAGGGAGGCCTCAGAGCAATTGCCATGCCTGGCGCCGACGGATCCGTCTCCGCCGTCTGTGTTGAGCGTGTGTCCGAAGCGTTAGCAGCGGCTTAACGCGACGGGCCGCTCCGACGGTTGTCGGGGCGGCGTTGCTGTCCTGCACCCGTCTCCGCGCCGAATTATGGCGCGATGCACAAAATCCCTCAGCCGGCCGGCGCGGCGCGGTCGGTCCGCACGATCACCTTCCCGGGGTTGAGCAGATCCTCCGGGTCAAGGGCCGCTTTCAGGCGCCGCATCAGGTCAAGGCCGACCGGGTCGCCGTAGCGCGCGAGCTCCTCGCGCTTGATGAGACCGACGCCGTGCTCGGCCGCGATGGAGCCGCCCAGCGCGTGCACGAGGTCGTGAACGATCCGGTTGAACCGGCCCCACGCGCCGAGGAACGCCGCAGGCTCCATGCCGGGCGGCTGCGACAGGTTGAAATGGATGTTGCCGTCGCCGAAATGGCCGAAGCCGCAGGGCCTCAGGCCCGGCATCTCGGCGAGGCAGGCCGCCCCCGCCCGCTCCAGGAACTCGGGCAGGCGGGAGAGCGGCACCGACACGTCGTGCTTGATCGAGGCGCCCTCGCGGGTCTGCGCCTCGGGAACGCCCTCGCGCAGGCGCCAGAGCGCGGCGTTCTGGGCCCCGCTGGTCGCGATGGTGGCGTCGGCGATCAGCCCGTCCTCCAGGGCCTGCCCGAGGGCCGATTCCAGTTCGGCCCCCGTGTCGGCGTCCGGGCGCGCGGACGCGACCTCGATCAGCGCGTAGGCACCGTGCGCGCCGTCCAGCGGCCGCACCGTCCCCGGGACGTGGCGCAGCACGATCTCGAGGGCGAAGGGCGGCAGGTACTCGAACGCCGTGAGGTCGCGGTCCATCCGCGTCCGCAGGAAGACGAACAGGTCCAGGGCCGCCTTCGCCGAGTCGAGGCCCACGAAGGCGACGCTCGTCGAGCGCGGCCGCGGGAACAGCTTCAGCACCGCCGCCGTGACGATGCCCAGCGTGCCCTCCGAGCCGATGAAGAGCTGCTTCAGGTCGTAGCCGGCATTGTCCTTGCGGAGGGCCCTGAGCCCGTTCCAGACGCGCCCGTCGGCGAGCACGACCTCCAGCCCGAGAACGAGGTCGCGGGCGTTGCCGTAGGCGAGGACCGCGATCCCGCCGGCATTGGTGCTGATGCCGCCACCGATCCGCGCGGAGCCGCGCGACGCGTAGGAGAGCGGGAACAGCATCCCGGCAGCCTCGGCCGCGTCCTGCACGTCCTGCAGGATCATCCCGGCCTCCACCGTGATGGTGGCGTCCACCGGATCGACCGCGCGCAGGCGGTTCATGCGCTCGAGGGACAGAACGACGCCACCGCGCGGCACGCCGGCGCCGGTGAGGCCGGTATTGCCGCCGAGCGGCACGACGGCGATGCCGGCCTGCGTGCAGGCGCGGACTGCGAACGCGACCTCCTCGGTGCTTCCCGGCCGCAACACGGCCAGGGCCGAGCCGGTGAACAGCCGGCGGCTCTCCGTCAGGTAGGGCGCCAGGGCGTCCGGATCCGTCAGCACGTGCCGCGCGCCGAGCCCGTCCCGGAGGGCGGTCAGCAGGGTGTCGAGGTCGGCTGTCGGCGTCATCGCGAAGATTCTGTAGGCCGGAGGCGGCCGGACGCAAGTGCCGGTCTGGCGCGCGCCGATGCGGACCTTACAACCGTGATGTAAGGCCCGGGCGTCGTCGCGCCGGGCCACCCGGACGATCCACCGCAGAGGCAGAGATGCTCTCCGTCATCCAGAACCCGCCCCGCATCGCGCTCCCCATCGTCGGCAGCAGCGATTTCTTCCCCGTGCGCCGCGTCTACTGCGTCGGACGCAACTACGCCGCCCATGCCCAGGAGATGGGCGCGGACCCGGACCGTGAGCCGCCATTCTTCTTCATGAAGCCCGCCGACGCCCTGCAGATCGTCGGGCCGGAGCCGACGGCCCACGCCTACCCGCCGAAGACCGCCAACTACCATTTCGAGGTGGAGATGGTCGCGGCCCTCGCCGGCGGCGGCACCGACATCCCGGCCGAGACCGCCCTGGAGCATGTCTACGGCTACGCCATCGGCCTCGACATGACCCGGCGCGATGTCCAGGACGAGGCCAAGAAGATGTCGCGGCCCTGGGACACCGCCAAGGCCGCCGACGGGTCCGGGCCGATCGGCGCGCTCCACCCGGTCTCCGTCATCGGCCACCCGGCGAAGGGCGCCATCACCCTGTCGGTCGACGGCGAGACACGCCAGAAGGGCGACCTCGGCGACATGATCTGGTCCGTCGCCGAGCAGATCGCCTACCTGTCGGGCTACTTCGCCCTGCAGCCGGGCGACCTGATCTTCACCGGCACGCCCTCCGGCGTCGGTCCGGTCCGGCGCGGCCAGCGCATGGTCGCGGCGATCGATGGTCTGGGCGCCATCACCCTCGACGTCGTCTGAGCCGCGCCGCCGCATGCTCCTCGACCGGCCGCTGCTGCGGCGCCTGTTCCACCTCGGGGCGCTGGCGTCCCGGGGCATGACCCTCGGCGTGCGCGGCGTCGCCCTCGACGGGGCAGGGCGCGTCGCCCTGGTGCGCCACACCTACGTGAGCGGCTGGCACCTCCCGGGCGGCGGCGTCGAACTGGGCGAGACCGCGCGCGACGCGATGGTGCGGGAGTTCCGCGAGGAGGCGGAGATCGTCCCGGACGGAGAGCCGCGCCTGCACGGCCTCTATCGGAATGTCGTCTCGGCCCCCCGCGACCACGTCGCCCTGTTCGTCCTGCCGGCCTTCACGGTCCTGCGCCCCAAGGCGCCGGACCGCGAGGTCGCCGAGTGCGCCTTCTTCCCGGTGGACGCACTCCCGGAGGGGACCACGCGGGCGACCCGCGCCCGTCTCCGGGAGATCCGCGACGGTCTCCCGCCGGAGGCGAACTGGTAAATCGTCACGGTTCGCGAAAAGGGCGCTTGCGTCGCCCGGCGGAATGGTGTTTAGAGAGCCGCGCCGGGGGCCGCCGGCACGAAAGTCCAGGCGGCGCGGCACAGTGAGCGGGTGTAGCTCAGGGGTAGAGCACAACCTTGCCAAGGTTGGGGTCGAGGGTTCGAATCCCTTCGCCCGCTCCAGTTTTCCCAACCATACGATCGACTTACAAGGCCGCAGCTCTGCGGCCTTTGTCGTTTCTGGTCGCCGGCGAACCGCGCGTTGCGCGGCGGCGAAACGGCGGTCCGCGATCGCGGGCAACGACCGGGACGACGTCCCGGACGGTGCGTTTAGCCGCCCTCGCCGCGGGGCAGATGGCCCGGACGGCGCCCGGGTGGACCGAGGCGCGGGATCGCGCCCGGTCAGCCCATCAGGCGTCCTGTTCCTTCGCGAAGGCCCGCAGCGAGACGCGGGCGACCTCCCGCAGCGCCTCGCGGTCGGCGCCCGATGAGGCCAGCACGCCCATGCCGGAGGCGACGGTCGACAGGAACCGCGCCAGGGCGACCGGATCGGAATCCGCCGGGAGATCACCCTCCTGCCGCGCCCGGATGAAGCGCTCGCGGAGTTCCATCTCGCTCTGGGCTCGCCGGGACGCCAGCTCGAACGGGATGTTCTCCGAGCCAGCGCCGCAGGCGAGCCCGCCCTGGACGAGAAGGCAGCCGGGCGGGTTCGCCGGATCGGTGTGGCTCTCGGCGATGCTGCTCAGGAACCGCTCGGCGACGGCGCGCGCGGTCTCGCCGGCCAGCACGAAGCGCATGTGCTCCGAGCGCCGCTGCGCGTACCGGTCGAGCGCGGCCTTGAGCAGACCCTCCTTGCTGCCGAAGGCCGCGTAGAGGCTCGGCGGCTTGATGCCCATCGCCTTGGTCAGCATGGCGAGGCTCGCGCCGTCGTAGCCGTGGCGCCAGAACACCTCCATCGCCTCGTCGAGGGCCTTGTCCGTGTCGAAGGACCGGGGGCGCCCCATCACCATTGCCTGCGGACTCCAACTTTTATATCGAGTGGTAGATAAGTCACTTGACGCCCCGCGTCCATGCCGACATGTGTAGCGACCTATACAGATGTTGGAGTCGCTCGTGGATCCTCAGCGTCATCCCTCTCGCGGTCCGCTCCGTGTCCCGCGCTTCGCCGCAGGCGGCCTCGCCCTGGCGATACTGGCAGGCGCCTCGTACGCCCTCATACCCGGCTCGCTTGTCGAGGGAACCGTGGCCGTCGCGGCGACGCCCCCGGCCGAGGTCGCGATGCCGGCCTCGGTCGCCACCGTCGAGCCGCGCGACGTCATCCTCTGGGACGCGTTCTCCGGCCGCCTGGAAGCGGTCGACCGCATCGACGTTCGGGCGCGGGTGGGCGGCGCGATCCTGGCCACCCACTTCGCCGAGGGAGAGCTGGTCAGGGCCGGGGACCTGCTGGTGACCATCGACCCGGCGCCCTACGCGGCCGAGGTCCAGCGGCTCGAAGCCCAGGTCGCGGGCGCCGAGGCGCGGGTCGGCATGACGGCGAGCGACCTCGAGCGCGGGCAGAAGCTGTCGGATCAGCACATCGTCACGGCGCGCGACCTCGACGTCCGCGCCAACGCGTTCAAGGAGGCCAAGGCGAGCCTCGACGCGGCGAAGGCGGCCCTGGAGGCAGCGCGCCTGAACCTCGGCTACACGCAGGTTCGGGCTGCCGTCAGCGGGCGCGTCGGCCGCCGCGAGATCACCCCGGGCAACCTCGTGGCGACGGGCGCCGGGGCCGCCGTGCTGACAACGCTCGTCTCGGTCGATCCCGTCTACGCCAGCTTCGACGCCGACGAGGGCGTGGTCCTGAAGGCGCTGGCCTCGGTCGCCGAGCCGGGCGGCCGGCGCGGCAAGCTCGACCGCATCCCGGTCGAGATGGCGACCGCCGACGGGGCGCGCGCCATCGGGCATCTCCAGTTCATCGACAACAAGGTCGACGCGCGCAGCGGCACGGTCCGCGTGCGCGCGACCTTCTCGAACAGCGACGGCCGCCTGATCCCGGGCCAGTTCGCCCGGATGCGCCTGGGGCAGGCCGCGCCGGACCGTCTCGTCCTGGTCGACGAGCGGGCCGTCGGCACCGATCAGGACAAGAAGTTCGTGCTCGTCGTGGGGGCGGACAACCGGGCGGAGTTCCGCGCCGTCACCCTCGGTCGGGCCGTCGACGGCCTCCGCGTGGTCACCTCCGGCCTGACGGGCGGCGAGCGCATCGTGGTCAACGGGCTGCAGCGCGTCCGTCCCGGCACGCTCCTGCGCCCCGAACCCGTGGCGATGGGTGCGCGCCCGCAGGATGCCGCGTCCAGGGCGCGCAGACTCGCCCAGCGCTGACGGCCGGCGCCCGGGCGCCGATCCCCTTCCCGCGATCCAGATCCCCGACGCGATGGTGACGGCGGCCGCGCGCGGCCGCCCGGACGCCCCGTGCCCCACGCCCTCGGAGGGCGGCATGAACCTCTCCAAGTTCTTCATCGACCGCCCGATCTTCGCGGGCGTGCTCTCGATGCTCATCTTCATCAGCGGCCTGCTCTCGCTCTTCGCGATGCCGATCTCCGAGTACCCGGACGTGGTGCCGCCCTCCGTCGTGGTCCGCGCGACCTTCCCGGGCGCCAACCCCAAGGTCATCGTCGAGACCGTGGCGACGCCCATCGAGGAGCAGATCAACGGCGTCGAGGGCATGCTCTACATGTCGAGTCAGGCCACGACGGACGGCATCATGACGCTGACCGTCACGTTCCGGCTGGGCACCGACCCCGACAAGGCGCAGCAGCTCGTCCAGAACCGCGTCTCGCAGGCCGAGCCGCGCCTGCCGGCGGTGGTGCGCCAGCTCGGCATCGTCACGGTGAAGAGCTCCCCCGACCTGACCATGGTGGTGCACCTCGTCTCGCCCAACGGGCGCTACGACATGACCTACCTGCGCAACTACGCGGTGCTGAACATCAAGGACCGCCTGGCCCGCCTCGACGGCGTCGGCCAGGTGCAGCTCTTCGGCTCCGGCGACTACGCGATGCGGATCTGGCTCGACCCGCAGAAGGTGGCCGAGCACGGCCTGTCCGCCGGCGACGTCGTGCGCGAGATCCAGGCGCAGAACGTCGAGGCCGCGGCCGGCGTGATCGGCGCGTCGCCGGCCGTTCCGGGCCTCGACCTGCAGCTCTCGCTGAACGCCGAGGGGCGCCTCAGCAGCGAGGAGCAGTTCGGCGACATCGTGGTCAAGACCGGCGCCGACGGCGCGATCACGCGCCTGCGCGACGTGGCGCGCATCGAGCTCGGCGCCTCCGACTACGCCCTGCGCTCGCTCCTCGACAACAAGTCGGCGGTGGCGATCCCGATCTCGCAGTCGCCCGGCTCGAACGCGATCCAGATCTCCGACGAGGTCCGCCGCACCATGGCGGAGATCAAGCGGACCATGCCGGAGGGCGTCGACTACCAGATCGTCTACGACCCGACGCAGTTCGTGCGCGCCTCCATCGAGGCGGTCATCCACACGCTGCTGGAGGCCATCGCCCTCGTCGTGCTCGTGGTGATCCTGTTCCTGCAGACGTGGCGCGCCTCGATCATCCCGCTGCTGGCCGTGCCGGTCTCCATCGTCGGCACCTTCGCGGTGATGCACGTCTTCGGATTCTCGATCAACGCGCTGAGCCTGTTCGGCCTCGTGCTGGCGATCGGCATCGTCGTCGACGACGCGATCGTGGTCGTCGAGAACGTCGAGCGCAACATCGAGAGCGGCCTGTCCCCGCGGGACGCCAGCTACCAGGCCATGCGCGAGGTCTCGGGCCCGATCATCGCCATCGCCCTGGTGCTGGTCGCGGTCTTCGTGCCCCTGGCCTTCATCAGCGGCCTGACGGGCCAGTTCTACAAGCAGTTCGCCCTCACCATCGCGATCTCGACGGTGATCTCGGCGATCAACTCGCTGACCCTCTCGCCGGCCCTCTCGGCGCTGCTGCTGAAGGATCACCACGCGCCGAAGGATCGCCTCACCCGCATCCTCGACCGCCTCCTCGGCTGGTTCTTTCGCCGGTTCAACCGCGCCTTCGGGCGGGCCTCGGACGGCTACGGCCGCGGCGTCGGCCTCGCGGTGTCGCGCAAGGCCGTGATGATGGTCGTCTACGTCCTGCTCGTCGGACTGACCGGCGCCCTGTTCCGCCAGATCCCGGGCGGCTTCGTGCCGGGCCAGGACAAGCAGTACCTCGTGGGCTTCGCGCAGTTGCCGGACGGCGCGACCCTCGACCGGACCGAGGAGGTCATCCGCCGCATGAGCGAGATCGCCCTCAAGGAGCCCGGCGTCGAGAGCGCCGTCGCCTTCCCGGGCCTCTCGATCAACGGCTTCACCAACAGCTCCAACTCGGGAATCGTGTTCTCGACGCTGAAGCCGTTCGACGCGCGCAAGGACCCGTCCCTCAGCGGGGCGGCGATCGCGCAGTCGCTGAACAGGAAGTACGCCGCGATCCCCGAGGCCTTCATCGCGATGTTCCCGCCGCCGCCGGTGAACGGGCTCGGAACGATCGGCGGATTCAAGCTGCAGATCGAGGATCGCGCAGGCCTCGGCTACGAGGCGCTGAACGACGCCACGAAGGCGTTCATGGCCAAGGCCGCCCAGGCGCCGGAACTCGTCGGTCTGTTCTCGAGCTTCCAGATGAACGTGCCGCAGCTGTTCGCCGACATCGACCGGACGAAGGCGCGTCAGCTCAACATCCCGGTGACGGACGTCTTCGACACGCTTCAGATCTATCTCGGCTCGCTCTACGTGAACGACTTCAACAAGTTTGGCCGCACCTACTCGGTGCGCGTCCAGGCCGACGCCCCGTTCCGGGCCCGGTCAGACGATGTCGGCCTGCTGAAGGTCAGGTCCGGCTCCGGCGAGATGGTACCGCTCTCCGCACTGCTGCGCGTGCGCCAGAGCGCCGGGCCGGAGCGGGCGATGCGCTACAACGGCTTCCTGTCGGCCGACATCAACGCCGGTGCGGCGCCGGGCTACTCGTCGGGTCAGGCCCAGGCGGCGGCCACGCGGATCGCGGCCGAGACGCTGCCGCGCGGCTTCGCCTTCGAGTGGACAGACCTGACGTACCAGGAGTTCATCGCGGGCAATTCCGGGATCTGGGTCTTTCCCCTGGCGCTGCTGCTGGTCTTCCTCGTGCTCGCCGCGCAGTACGAGAGCCTCGCCCTGCCGCTGGCGATCCTGCTGATCGTGCCGATGGGCCTGCTCGCCGCCATGTTCGGCGTGTGGCTTTCCGCGGGCGACAACAACGTCTTCACGCAGATCGGCCTGATCGTGCTCGTCGGGCTCTCGGCCAAGAACGCCATCCTGATCGTGGAATTCGCCCGCGAGCTGGAATTCGCCGGGCGGACCCCGCTCCGGGCGGCGATCGAGGCGAGCCGCCTCCGGCTGCGGCCGATCCTGATGACGTCGATGGCCTTCATCATGGGCGTGCTGCCGCTGGTGACGGCCACCGGTGCCGGATCGGAGATGCGTCGGGCGATGGGCGTCGCGGTGTTCTCCGGCATGATCGGCGTGACCGCCTTCGGCCTGTTCCTGACGCCGGTCTTCTACGTGCTGCTGCGCCGGCTGAGCGGCAACAGGCCGCTCAAGCACCACGGTGGCGCCGTGGGGGCCACCGCGCCCGTCCCGGCAGCTGCCAGCCACGGAATCCCGTCAGGCACGCCGCTGCCGCAGGCCTGACAGGGCCCGCCACGCCGGCGCCAGCACGAAGGTCGTCAGCGGGATCAAAGCCCCGCCGACGACCAGACCGATGAGGCCCGAGACGGTCGCGGTGACGAGCCACGCGACGAGGCCCGCGGCGAAAGGCACGCGCGCCGCCGCGGCCTCCGCCACCGCGTGGGCGGTGTGGGCCGGCGCCGAGAGACCGTAGGTCTCGAGCCCGTGCATCAGGATACCGCCGCCGACCCAGATCATCGCCGCCGTCCCGATGACGGCCAGGATCTTGAGCAGGACCGGCATGCCCCTGACCACGCCGCGTCCCAGCCCGCGGACGACGTTCCCGAGCGGCGGCCCGACGGTGCTGCGCGCGAGGGCCAGAGCGGCATCGTCGGCCTTCACGATCAGCGCGACCACGCCGTAGACGCCCGCGGTGATGCCGACTGCGACGATGGCCAGCACCGCCGCCCGCATCCAGAAGCTGCCCTCCGGCAGGGCCGCGAGGGTGATGGCCATGATTTCGGCCGAGAGGATGAAGTCGGTTTTGATGGCGCTCGCCACGCGGCGGTCTTCCCGGGCCTGGTCGGTCCCTTCGCCGCTCTCCCGATCCGCCTCGTCGGCGTGCCCGTGAGGCGCGAACACGGCCTCGTAGACCTTCTCGGCGCCCTCGAAGCACAGGTACGCGCCGCCCAGCATCAGGAGCGGCGTGATCGCCCAGGGGGCGAACGCGCCGAGCGCCAGGGCTCCAGGCAGCAGGAACAGGAGCTTGTTGCGCAGCGACCCGAGGGCGATCCGGCCGACGATCGGCAGCTCGCGCTCCGCGGCGAATCCGACGACGTAGCGCGGCGTGACGGCCGCGTCGTCGATTACGACGCCGGCGGCCTTCGTGCCGGCCCGCGCCGCCTGGCCCGCGACGTCGTCGAGCGAGGCCGCCGCGGCCCTGACCATGAAGGCGACGTCGTCCAGCAGGGCGATCAATCCGACGCTCACCCGTCTCCCCTCTCCGTGATCGGTCCGCCAGACAGACGATCCGCGGCAGGATTTGATCCCTGACCGGTGAGAATTCGGCGCGGCCGCGCCGCGTCTCCCGGACCGTCCTGCCGTTACGTCGTTCGCGCCTAGCGCAGCGCCAGGGCGTCCAGCCATCCGTGCGCGGCGGCGTAGCGGATGATCTCCGCGCGCGTGCGCAGCCCCAGCTTCTCGGCGGCGCGCGCCTTGTAGGTCTCGATCGACTTGACGCTGAGATCGAAGCGCCGGGCGATCTCCTTGTTGCTGAAGCCCTGCGCGATCAGCCGGAGCACGTCGGCCTCGCGCGGGCTCAGCGCTTCGGCCGACGGCTCGGCCTCCGCGGCCTGCGTCGGGGCGCCGGGATGCCCCATGGCGTGGCTCGCCACCGAGGGGTCGAGGTAGATCCCGCCCGCCGCGACCGCGCGGACGGCGCGGAGCAGGTCCTCCGCGGCCGAGCGCTTCAGGAGGTAGCCCCGGGCTCCCGCCCTGAGCAGCGGCTGGACGTAGGCCGCGTCCTCGTGGACCGTCAGCACCAGCACGCGCGTCCGCGGGCACGACCCGGCGACCCGCTCTGTCAGCTCGAGGCCGTTGAGGCCCGGCATCGAGACGTCGACCACGGCGACGTCCGGGTCGGCGGCGTGGATCATCGGCAGCGCGTCGCTGCCGCTGGTGGCCTCGCCGACCAGCTCGATCTCCGGGTCGGCGTTCAGGAGGGTCCGGATCCCCGCGAGGACGATGGGATGGTCGTCGGCCAGGGCGACGCGGATGCGATCCGACATGCGCTTCTCCTCAGGTCTCGGGATGATGGGGGATCGGGACGGTGACGAACAGCGTCGTGCCGATGCCCGGGGACGATTCCAGCGCGAGCGTCCCGCTCAGCAGCGACAACCGCTCTCGGATGCCCGACAGGCCGAGCCGCAGCTTCGCCGGCGTCTCTCCGCCGGCGCGCTCGCGCGGGTCCTCTACGGTGAAGCCGACCCCGTCATCCTCGAGGACGACCCGCATCTCGCCCGCGCGCTTCTCCACCGAGACGCTGACGCTCGCGGCGCGGGCATGCTTGAGGACGTTGGTGAGCGCTTCCTGCACGATCCTGTAGACGGCGGTCTCGATCGCGGCCGGCAGCCGGGTCGCGTCGCTCAGGAACTCCAGGTCGGCGCGGATCCCGTGCCGCTGGCTCCAGTCGCGGAGCAGCGTGGCGAGGGCCTCGCGCAGGCCGAGATCGTCGAGGGCGGTCGGACGCAGGTCGACCGCGGCCCGGTGGATGTCGCGGCCGATCTCGCCGGCGAGCGATTGCAGCCACTCCACCTGCCGGCCGGCCTCGGCCGTGGCGCCGCGGGCCAGGAGCCGCTCCATGCTCTTGAGGCCCAGCGACAGACCGGTCACCGTCTGGCCGACCTGGTCGTGGAGTTCCCGGGCGATCCGGCGCTGCTCGTTCTCCTGGGCCTCGCCGAGGCGGCGCAGCAGCGCGAAGCGCTCGGCCTCCGCGCGCTTGCGCGGCTCGATGTCCGACACCACGCCGTAGAGCAAACCGGCCGGGGTATGCTCGTGGAGCTGCGGCACGCGGCCGGCGACCCGGACCCAGCGCGGGTCCCGGTCACCCTGGGTGACGCGGAACTCGACGTCGAGCGGCGTGCCCTCGGCGAGGCTCCGGCGCAGGGCCTCGCCCAGGCGCCCGCGATCCTCGGGATCGACCGCCTGGAGGACGGTGTCGGCGCTTACGGCGCTGTCGCGCCCCTCGGCGGCGGCCGTCCAACCGAGAAGGTCGGCCGCGCGGGGCGAGCCGGTGACCCGGTGGGCGACCGTGTCCCAGCGCAGCGTGCCGAGTTCCGCGGCCTCGGCGGCGACGGCGCCCTGCTCCTCGCTGGAGCGGAGGGCGAGAGAGAACCGGGCCTGCTCACCCGCCCGGCGCTGCGCCATGTCGCGGCCGACGAGTCCGACCAGCGCCAGGGCGAGCCCGATGCTGACGAAGCTGCCGCCGCCCAGGACGGCGTAGGACCGCGAGACCGGCGCGTTGAGCGTGGCGACCGGCATCCCGAAATGCACCGACCAGCCGCCGGTATGCTGTAGGGTCCGGTAGACCACCTCGACGTCGGCGCCTTCGAGCGTCGGTCCGGTGTAGAAGCCGTTCGGGGCGTGCCGGATCGCCGCCTGGAGTGCCAGGTTCGCCGGGTGGCCGAGTTCCTCCACCTCGGCCCGGGTCCGGGCGATCGTGTTGCCCTCCGCGTCCACGATGGTGCCGACCCAGCCGTCGGGCGCGCCGGCGTCGCGCAGGATCGAGCTCACCGCGTTGGTGGCGAGCCGGATCGACAGGACGTAGCGCAGCGTGCCGTCCCGGATGACCGGCACGCGCAGGGCGACGAGGCGCTTGCCCGAGATCGAGCCGGCCGGGCCGATGCCGCCGATCACCGGCTGGCGCGTGCGCACCACCGCGTCGAAGCTCGTCCGGTCCGAGGTCGGTCCGAGTTCCTCCTCGAGGGAGCGGAGCAGGTTGACGATCTGGGCGCCGTCCGGTCGGGCGAGCTCCACCGTTTCCCAGAGCGGGTGTGCCTGCCGGAGCCGCTCGGCCTCGGCGTAGAAGGCCGCGAGGTCCGGCCGGTCGAGGGTGGCGGAGGCGGCCTCCGCCTCGAGGACCGCGATCTGGGCGGCGATGTCCGAGGCGACGCGCTCGGCCACCCGGGTCGCACTGGCGACGGCGGCGTTCCGGGCGAGGTCGCGCTGCTGCTGGGCCATCAGCGTCGCGACCAAGCCGCTGAGCAGCAGGACGGGGATCGCGGCCGCGAGGGCGAGGGCGACGAAGGTACGGCGGCTGCCGCGGCTCAGCTGTGGCTCGGGGCCCCGGATGGCGGCGTCGCGGGCGCGGTCGGTCATGCGCCCGTGCTTGGACACGCGGCGCGTCGGCCGGGACCCGTCGCCCGTCGCTCAGACGGCCGGACCCACCTGTCTCGCCGTCCCGAGCGCATCGTCGCCCGCCTCCCGAATCCCCGCATCACCCCGTGAGCTCACCGCTCTCCTACGGGAAAGTCGCCGCGCCGTCAGGCCGGGGAGGCGGCATCGGACGCGGCAGTGGCGTCGCACAGCGGCGAGCCGGGCAGCATGCGGGCCGGGTGCGGCATCCGCGCCGCGACCGCCCACGAGGAGCCGTCGTAGCCCTCGTACCAGGCCCGGCGCTCGCGGGACTCGCCGGGGTAGGGGCAGGCATCGCGGGGCCGGCCGACGGCGCGCGCGCGGGCGCCCTGTTTGACGATGTCCATGAGCATGGGCGCTGATCTCTCCGGCGGCTCGGGAGCATGTCCCGCCGGGTGAGAAGCGCCGAGTTCGAACGGCCAAGCAAGCTGTTTCGAGCCGGGATGCCGCTCACACCGACGCGTGTCGGGCTTATCCCGACACGCCGTCAGACAAATGAACCGTTGACCATTGTGCGCCGGCATCACCGGACCGTGCGGCATCTGCGCCGATCCGTCCGAATGCCGCGCAGACGGGCGCCAGATCCGCGCGTCATCCGCGAGAGTCTCGCGCCGGGGGCGCCGTTGGACGCCCGCCGGGAGCCCGCATGGGAGGCCGCGATGGCCCGGCCCCCCGGTTCGCAGGGCCGGTCTGGGAGGCGCAGCCTCAGCCGACGGGCGCGTAGCCGGACCGGAAAGGGCGCCCGCCGCGAGGCCCAGCCCGGTGCCGATCGCGAACCCGATTCCGCGGTAGCCGCCCCAGCCACCGGGGCGAGACGCCCAGGGTCGGCCGCCGCAGCCGGCGGGACGGGAATGGACGCCGCGCTACCCGCGGTAGCCGGGGTGCCGCCGGTAATGCCGGTGGAGACGGTGGTGCCGATGGCGGTGCAGGCCGTGGCGCCGCCCCCGCGAGACGCCGTGGCCCAGATGGTGGGGCCCGTGATGGAAGCCGCGGCCGTGGGGCCGGGCCTCGCTCGACGGCGCGAACAGGACGAGGCTCGACAGCGCCGCGAGGGCGATCGCGAGACGTTTCATGGACGGAGCTCCAGAGACGGTGAGGGACGTCCGTGCGGACCGGACCCGATGCCGGATCCGACCGCGCGGCGCGGTCTGTCGGGGAGGCGATGCCGGCCGCCATCGCGGGCCAGCGCGCATTCCCCGGGACGCGCGGACGGCGGGAGACCGCCGACCGCTGTCCCGCACGCTCATCTGTGTTGCCCGGCGTCGATCAGCAGTCGGAGAGATCGGCGATCGTGTCAGGGTCGGCCCGACATGCCCGGGCGCCCCGCCTGGATTAGCTTGGCCGTGGACACACACGCTCGCGCCAGAGGGGAACGGCATGCGGAAGGCGTTGGGACGGCCGGTGCAGCGGGCGCGATCCTGGTATCTGCGTTACGGGCGCCTGGGCGCGCAGCGGACCCCGAATCCCGCCAAGCCCGGCCCGCACGTCGCCCGCGGACGCACGCTGGAGGACTGGGCGCGGTTCGGGGGCGGTCTGCTCGCCCCCGAAGCCGCCGACGGCACGCAACCGGAGACCCGCGCCTCCGCCGCGCGGCGAGCCGCAGCGACCCCGATCAGTCCGCCGGGCTGAAGACGTCGTCGCCCACGAAGATCATGTCGCGGTCGATCTCCGGGGGATCTTTCCGGGTACCGTAGGCGAAGAACAGGCGCCGGGTGCGCCCGTCCGCGCTGGTCAGCGTCAGCGTGTGGCGATCGAGGGCGTAGCGCCCGCCCTCCGGGGCGCGCCGCCGTGCGATCGCCGTGCCGACGCCGGTGCTCGCCCCAAAATTCGTCGCGCCGACCGAGCCGCCGCGGCCGTAACTCCCGTCCGCGTTGAAGTCGTAGCGGCTCTCGACCGCGATCGCCACGTCGCCGCCCAGGGCGGTGTTGCCGCCGCCCGACAGGCGCCGGTACGCCCGCGCCACCCGCTCGCCGGAGCCGGCCGGAAAGGCCCGGAAGAAGCTGCCGTCCCCGAGGGCGTAGTCGTTCGCGCGGCCGCGCGCGTCCGTCAGGACGAAGCCGGCGTCCTTGCCAGCCCACCGCCCGAACCGCTTGGGCCGTGCCGCCCGCTCGGCGGCGAGGTCCACGTCTTCCAGGGCGGCGTCGGCGATCTCGTAGTAGGTTCCGTCGCGCAGGAAGATCAGCGGCTCGAAATCGATCGTCATGAGACCGCCGACGCCGAACCCGGTGGTCGAACGGAAGTAAACGCCCTCGACCGAATCCCAGTTGGCGGCGTGGCGCGGGGGACCGGCCGCGTCCGGGGCGGCGGGAGTCGGCCGCGCGTCCGCCAGGGGCGGACTTTCCGCCACCGGAGGCGGCTTCGGGGCCGCGCGTCCGGCCCGCCCCTTCGGCACCAGCCCGTCCTCGGTCAGCGCCAGGTTCCGCAGCGTGGCGACCGGGATGAACTCGTTGGACAGGCCCGCCAGGAAACGCGGCAGCACGCCGAGCCGCTTGGCCGCCTGCCAGCCGGCATGGTGGAGAACGGCGCGCAGCTTGACCTGCTCGGCGAAGGCCGCCCGCGTGGCCGGCTGGGACAGGGGCGGCCGGTCCGCCATCGGCGCCACGAACCGGGTCCGGATCGCCCGCAGGGCCGCCGCGCTCGGCTCGACCGTCGAATCGTTGGCGACCATCCATTGCAGGGCGATGAAGGCGGTGAGCACGTCGCCCGCATCGTCCGGCCGCAGCGGCGTTCCGTCGAGGAAGCCGCGGAAGACGCTGTCGTAGTGCCGGGCGAGTTCCCGCGCCGTCTCGTCCGCGGCGATCGGGTTCGTGCTGCGCTGGTCGCGCACCGCCCGCGTCACCGTGGCGGCCCGCAGGTCGGGCGTCGAGGCGTAAGGCAGGGCCGGTCCCTCCACCTCGGTCGCCCGGGCCCGTGCCGGGGTCGCCGTCATCGCGATCGCTAGGCTGGACAGCGGGACGGCTGCCACGCCGAGGCCGAGCAGCGCGGCCGCGCGCCGGAGAGTGAACCGCATCATCGCCGCAACCACGCTCGAAGGATCATCAGCAGACCGTGCAGGACGGTGAGCAGCAGTGTCAGGGCCATGAAGGGCAGGAACGGGATCAGCAGCCAGCCCGTCATCGTCAGCGTGTAGAGCAGGCCGCCGATATCGTGTCCGGCCACCGGGCAGGGGTGCGTCCCCGCCTCGTTGACGGTGCAGCCGGTCAGGTTCGTCAGCGCGAGGCCGAGCGCGAAGGGTACGACCGGCAGCCACGTGATCAGCAACAGGATGAGGATGACGCGCAGGCGTCGCCGGGACGGGCTCGGCCGCGCCATCGTGCGGATGGCCATCGGTGAGGAGTCCTGCGCGGGGCCGGGGCGGCCGCGTCTCGCCGCGCCGCTCATGGCTGGCGGCGGTAGAGGCCGCGGAAGGTGACGTTGACGCCTCCGCAGGCGAGGTTGTCGTCGACGACCAGCCAGGGACCGACCCGCCGCAGCCAGACCTTGCAGTCGGAAGCGTCACCGGACTCGACCGGCAGCGCCCCGTCCTCGCCGACGGCGAAGCTCGCCGCGGCGCCCTGCGGGGCGACCGTGCCGGCGAACTCGCCGATATGGACGCCGCCGCGGCGCGCCCGCTCCGGATCGCCGGCGCCCCAGGTCGCGTCGCCCCCGAAGGTCAGCATCCCCGGCTTGTCGGCCTGGGTGATCCGGATGCGCGCCTCCGCTCGGGTCCATGTGCCGAGCCAATCCGCCGGCGCGACCGTACCCGAGGGCTCGTCGGCGACGGCTTCGGCCGGGAGCCAGCCGGTCCGGCCCATATCGTCGCCCGCGCCCCGATAGTGGGCGCAGACATAGGCGCCGCGCCGCGCGCCGAGGATGACGGGATCGGCGGTCACGAGGTAGGCGCGCTCGCGGCAGGCGGCTCCCGGATCCGGGCAGCCGGCGCGGGCGAGCCCGTCCTTGACGAAGGCCGTGCGCCCCGGCGCGCTGATGCGCCCGAAGGTTGGCGGCGCGCCGGACGCGAGCGAGGGGGACCGCCGGCACTCGTTCTCCTCCGCGCGCGCCGGACCGGCGAGCAGGACGAGGGCGGAGACGAGGAGCAGCGGGGCGAGAAGCGGCGGGTGCATCGGGGAAGCTCTCGTTGCGGGTGCGGAGGTCGGTCAGCGCATCGACACTGACGCGGCGACGCGCTCGGCCCGGTCCAGGGCTTCGGGGCGTCCGGCATCGGCGAATCCCAGCACCCGCAGGTCGCGCGCGCCGTCGAACACCATCGTCTGCGTCACGCCGAGGGCGCGTCCGCTCTCGGTGTCGGTCCCGGTGCCGCGCAGCCGCACGACGACCGCCTCGCCGCGGCTGGACCGCACCTCGTCCGTGACGTTGACGTCGGCGAAGCCCTTCTGCGCCGCGAACAGCCGACGGGCGACCGCGACCTCCGCGCCCGCCGGGACCGGCGCTTGGCCGAGCGACGGCGCGACGACGATCACCGGCTGCTCGCGCCCCGGATCGACGTCCTTGGGTCCGTCGGTGAGGAGGAGGCTGCTGCCCGCGAAGACAGCGGCCGGCCGGTAGCCCGCCATGTCGCCGACCGTGTAGGGCAGCGCCGCGACCTGATCGGTCAGGCTCGCCTTCGCCCGGAACGCGATCGTGCGGAGAGCCGCCTCGACGGACGCGGCGGGCACCTGCCGGGCCGCCTTCTCGGGCACCTGCACGGTGACGAGCCCGGTCCCGGGGGCGCCGCGCACGACGGCGACCCATTTCGCGTAGGTGAGGCCGTTGGCCGGCTGGGTGCCGCGCAGGACGAAGCCCTCGCCGCCCGCGACCGGCAGCGTCTCGACCCCGCCCTTCACCCGGAAACCCGTGGCGGCCAGCGCCTCGGGGGTGAACCGGCCGTTGATCTGGTCCCAGGCCTCCGGCGGCATCTCCACCAGGATGATCGACGCGCCGGCCGGATGCTCGAAGCCGGTGAAGCGCCGGCTCACGCTCATCCCGGCCGGCGGCGTGAGGCCGAGGGCGCCGGCGCCTGGAAAGACCGGGTCGGCCCGGGCCTCCAGGCTCGCGCCCGCGGTCGCCAGCGGTGCTACGACCAGGCCGAGCAGGATCACGCGCCGCGCCGACAGCTCGGGGCCGAGACGGGAGAGGGCACCGTGCAGGCGCTCGCGAACCGACATGGTCAACCTCCTGATGACGGTGGGTCGGAAGGGAGGGCGTCCGGCTACCGCGTCGCCACGCGGCTGATGACGAAGGTGTTGCCCGAGAACTGGACCTGACCCGGCGCGCTCATGTGCTCCAGCATCAGCCGCAGGTTCCGGCCGAGCCGGGCGGAGTCAGAGCGGGTCTCGTACCAGTACTCGGTGCTGGCACCGCTCGCGCGCACCGGTCGGTGGTGCTCGTAGCAGCGGAAGGCCGCCATGTACTCCTCGGCCGCCTGGACCTCCTGGGCCGAGAAGCCGCTCAGACGGACGACGTAGGCACTGGGCAAACCCCCGCAGCCCTCGCCCCCGGGCACCGCCGCCACGGTTCCGCCGGCCGGCGCGGCGTCGGGTGGCGCGGCGCCGGCATCGGCACCGCGACGCGGCGCGATGACGCCGTCGAGCTTCGCGGTGAGCGCGGCCGCGAGATCGGCGGCCACGGTCTTCGCCTCGGCGCCGACCCGCTCGAGCAGGCACTCGCGGTCGCAGCCCTGCGGCAGGGGCGGCAGCTGGAGCCCGGCCACCTCGAACGACCCGAGCGACTGCCCGGTGCGGACGTTGAGCAGGCGGCCGGGGATGCGGATCTCCGGCCTGACGATGTCCGAGTAGGGGGATTTCGACGCCGACGCGTAGATCTGGAAGACCGCCACCACGTCGAGGGGCGGGGTCTGGACTGCCCGGGCGACCTCGATCAGCTCCGCATCCCGCCGGCGCACCCGGTTGGCCTGGGTGAAGCCCATCGCGACGGCGGTCTCGTCGTAGACGTTGTAGCCGCGCAGGTTCATCGTCTCGGACAGCTCGTGAATCACACGCTGGAAGATGCGGTTGCCCCGCGGCACCGCGTCCTCGTCGGCGTCCTCGCCCATCACGACGACGTTGGGTTTGCCCTGCGCCCGGGCCGGTGCCGCGTAGGCGGACCCGAGCGCCAGGACGGCGAGGCAGGCGGCGCGGAACGCCGTGTTGCGGACGAGGGGCATCGGGATCCTCCGGGACATGGCGGGTCTCCTGGGCGTCGGGGCGTCGGTGACGAGCGGGGGCTTCATTCGGCGCAGGGACGCGGCGTCGGAGCCCCACCGAAATCGTCGAGGTCGAGGTCGGCCCGCTGGCGCGGATCGACCAGATCGCCGCAGATGCGCTCCGCGACCGGCAGGACGAAGCGGAGGACGCCGCTGCGGGCCGGCGCGATCAGGCTGACCTCCACCCTGCGGTTCACCCGTGACAGGGGTGCGTCGGGATCCTTCGGCCGCGCGGGTCCCCAGCCGTGGACGCGCAGGCGCTCCGGAGCGATGCCGTAGGCCTCGACGAGGTGCGCCCTCACGGCGCGCGCCCGGGCCAGAGAGAGGCGGCGGTTATAGGCGCGGCCGCCGGCGGCGTCGGTGTGGCCGGCGATCAGGAAGGCGTGGCCCGTCAGGGGTTGGGCGCGCAGGGCCTCGCCGAGCGGTCCGAGCTGGATGCGGGCTTCCGGCGTCAGGCGGGCGCTGTCGTAGGCGAAGAACACGGTGAGATCGACCGACCGGGCGGGCACGACGTGCACAGCCGGGCCCCCGTCGTCGGGGGTGACTGCCAGCGGCCGGGCCGGCGGTCCCGGATTCCCGTCGACGAAGGGCGCGAGCGA
This sequence comes from Methylobacterium sp. C33D, assembly GCF_053345825.1. Lineage (NCBI taxonomy): Bacteria > Pseudomonadati > Pseudomonadota > Alphaproteobacteria > Hyphomicrobiales > Methylobacteriaceae > Methylobacterium > Methylobacterium sp. C33D. The sequence continues at coordinate 13,540 of NZ_JBKFAV010000003.1, read as the reverse complement.
CCGGATGATCGCGGTGGCGCTCGGATTCGCGGTCCGCGCCTCCTCGGCCTCCGCCCGCTCCGCGGCCGGATCCCTCGGCGGAGCCGCCGCGTCCGGCTGTGCGGGGCGCGGACCCGGCACCCCGGTGAGCGGGTTCGCCCGGGCGGGCGCGACCAGCGCCAGGGCGAGCCCGACGGCGAGCAGCAGGCCGGAGCGGCGGAGGCGCACCCGCGCGGCACGTGGCAGATCGTGGGTCCGCATCGCTTCCCCTCTTCGTGTCCCGGGCCTCGCTTCGGCCCCTCTCACCCCGACATGGTCGACCCAGAGCGGTTTTCGTCGCCGGGCCGCGCGATTCGCGCGACGGCGCTCAGCGGCCCCGCAGGATGGCGTTCATCCCGGCCGGATCGAGGGGGCCGTCGGTCGCCGGCTTGGGCTGCGGTGCCGGGCCGGGCGCTGGCGGGACCGGCCCGGCGCCCGGATCCGCGGCGGCGACCGGGCGGCCCTGGGCCGCCGCGATCCGCGCCAGGGTCGGGCTCCGGCCGAGGATCGCCGTGAGCCGTGTCGCGCTGTTGAAGCTCGTCGGATCCTTCGGATCGAGGCCGCCCTCCTTGTGGAGCGCGATGCCGGCGACGGAGGCGTCGAACATCAGCGACCCGGACGAGCCGCCGAGGGTGTCGCAGCGGTGGCGCAGGTCCGGGCCCTCCGTCTGCTCCTTCACGGCGAAGCAGCGGAAGCGGCTCATCACCTTCGGACGTCCGAGGGGATGGTGGATGACCAGCATCGAGCGGTTGGCCGTCACCGGCTCGCCCGAGAGCCGCGCGGCGCCGTAGGTCGCGGTCGGATTACCCGCAACGCGGGCGAGGGCGAAGTCGAGGCGGGCGTCGAACTCGACGGGCTTCGGGTCGATCTCGAAGCGGCGGGAGCCTTTCCCGTCGAGAGTCAGGTAATCCATCAGGATCGACGCCTTGACGGGGCGGAGGTCGCCCGATTGCGGCAGGCAATGGTGGTTGGTCAGCACGTAGTCGCCGGGCAGCAGCGTCCCCGTGCAGGAGGCTCCGACCCGCTGCCCGGTGCGGCCGTTCTCGAGCACGATGTCGACGCGGCCGATCGGCCGGGCGAGGGCGGCGAGACCGTCCTTCGGATCGAGTTCGCTCACCGGCTCGAAGGCGCCCTTGTTCCGGTCGACATAGGCCGCCGCGTCGCCGGTCGTCTGACGCAGGGGCAGCTGCGCCCGGCCGTAATCGGCGGGATCGAAGCCGACGCTCTGCGCCCGCGCCGCGTCGCCGCGGGCGAGCACGATCAGCGCGCAGGCCGCTCCCAGCAGGCGGGGGCCTCTCCGGCGCATCGCGATCATCCTCTCCCTCCTCTCGGCCCGGCGCCCGGACCCGTGCGCGCGGGCGCGATCGACGGCATCCGGGACACGCGGGGCTCCCATCAGCGCGTCAAGGCGTGCACCAGACGGCGGGCCGACGCCGCGGACCCGGCCTCAGGAACGGCCTGGACCGCGTAGACGAGGTTCTGCCGCGCGCCCTCGCGCAGGAAATAGCCGAGCGCGCCGTCCGCCAGCCGGACCGCGGGGAGGGCGGCATCGCGCAGTTCGGGCCCGACCTGCACGCGCAGGCCCGGCTCCGCGCCGACGGCGATCCCGCACAGATCCGGCGTGAGGCGGCTCGCGGGCAGGTGATCGCCCGATCCCGCCGGCACCGGACGCCGCTCCGGCGGGTCGGCCCCGAAGGCCACGCGCCGGCAGGACGAGCCCGCCGGGGCGCGCAGCTCCGAGACGTGGATCGGCGGCACGGCCCGGGCTTCGGTCTCGGCCGGAGCGGCGGCAGGATCGGCCGGCGTGTCGAGGCGCGGCTCGCCCAGGCGGCCGGGCCGTGCGGCACCGAGAGCGAGCACACCGGCGAGACCGGCCACCGCGACGGCGCCGCCCGGCAGGGCCAGCCGACGCCACCGCCGCGTCGGCGCCATCGTCCCCGCAGGCCGCGGCGCCGCAAGCGCGGCCAGCGCCGCGGGCACGCTGGGCGACGGCAGGATCCGCACGTCCCGGCCCAGCCCGCGGAAGGCGGCCTCGGCCTCGGCGCGCTGCGGCCCCTCCGGCAGCAGGACGGCGAGCGCGGCGCCCGGTGCCTCGGCGATCAGAGGCGCGGAGCGGTCGATCTTGTCGAGCAGCGCGTAGTCGCCGGGCAGGACCGTGAGATCGAGATCGACGGCGCCGGTTGCCCAGAGAATCAGATCGGCCTCCGCCGGAGCCGCGGCGAAGGCGTGACCGCCCTCGGCGAGGCCGTGCGCCAAGCAGACAGGGACTTCCCAGGAGCGCCCGGCGTCGAAGGAGCCCGATAGCCGCAGCTCGTGGGGTTCCGGCGTCCGGCCCGTCCACCGGGCGAGCGGGCCGGCGGCGCCGCAGAGCCGGGCGTAATCGGCCGACCAGGGCAGCGGGCGATAGTCGCCATCGGCGAAGGCGGCCGGGGCCGGAAGACCGGGTCGCGGCCTGAGACCGCGCAGCGTGAGCGGTCCGCGGGTGGTGGGCACCACGACGAGAATGGTCGGACGCATCATGCGCGCACGGGCCCCGCTGCTCCGGACCGTTCCGAAGAGGCCGGCCGTCGTAGGCGATGGTCGGTCAAAGCAGGAACACCGCGCAGGCGGGATCCCGCAGCATCCGGCCCAGGAGGGCCGCCTCCGGCACGGCCGGGTCGAGGGCGAGCACCGCCGCGCCCGCGATCGCTGCACCGAGGTCGAGGCGGACCGTCTCGTCGCCGAGCCAGGCCTCGATCACCCGCGGCATCGGCTCGGCCTCGCCGCGCAGGACGAGGAGCGGCGGCGCGCCGTCCGCGGCCTCCAGAATCTCCAGCGCGTAGGCCCCGACCCGGCGCCGGAGGATCGCGCCGTCCGCGGCGGCCGCGGCGAGCGGCGCGTGGGCCACCGCCAGCGCGCCGAGCATCGTCCGGTACCGACGGGCCGTCGCCGGGTCGCCGCGGATCGCCCGCACGGTCGCGAGGTCGACCGATCCGTCGGGCGCCCGGGTCGCGTGGGCCCAGAGCCCGGCGTGGTCAGGCCTGGCAGTCGCCTTCGCGTCGCGCACGAGGGCGCGGGCCGCGTGGATCTCGGCGAGGAGGCGCGCCGCGTCGCTCACGCCGCGGCCTCCCCGGCATAGGCCGCCGCGAACGCGACCGCGAAGACGTCCCGATCCGCCGGGAACAGCGCGTCCAGCGGCCGGTGCCGGGCGAGGCCATCGAGCGACCGCTCCAGGTCGGCCGCCGCCTCGGCGAGGCGCAGCAGCGCCGGTTCGGCGGCCGCGAACCCGGCCGAGAGGCCGGTCCGATCGTCGAATCCGGCGCGGCGCACCCGGCGCAGGTCGGCCTCGGCGGCCTCCAGCGCTGCCCGCACCGTTTCGGGCAGCGCGTCGCGATCGGCGATCCGGAGGGCCGCCGCGATGCGCAGCATCCGGCCGAGATGGGCCGCGAGCGATCCCGCGCGCGTCCGGAGTTCGGTGTAGCTCTCGGCCTCCAGACAGGTCGCGCGCTCGGCGATGTCGGCGCCGCCGCCGCCGCGCCGGAGACGGTTGGCGATGCCCGACTGCACCCGGCCGAAGCTCACGGCCCGGAGCGTCGTCAGCGGGCGGGTGCGGTGGTAGGGCTCGAGGCGCAGGAAGTCGGCCAGATCCTCGCGCTCGGCGCCGGTGAGGATCTTGGGGGCCTCCGGCCAGTCAGCCACGAGAGAGGCCAGCGCCGCGGCGGGCTCGGCCGCCGCGAGATCGCCCAGGGCCGCGTCGAGCCTCTCGTCCCAGCCCTCGTGGGCATCGAGCGCGGCCGGCGCCGCGAGGGCCTCGAGTCCGTCGAGAAGGTGGCCGGCCGCCTCGAAGGTCACGAAATGCTCCGCGACCGTGCGGAAGCCCGGCCGCTCGCCCGTCGCCATCTCGGCGCGCCAGAAATCGAGGATGTCCTCGTCCGCGACGGGCCGGCGGCCGCCCAGGAAGATCAGCAGCGCCCGGAACCGCCGCTCCAGCGGTGCCAGCGGAAGGTGGGCGTTCCGGTAGGCGGCGAGGTGGCGGGCCAGGCGCTTGGCCAGGATGGCCGCGCTCTCCGGATCGGGCGCGGCGACGAGGTCGTCGAGCCAGCCCGCGACGGTGGCGAACTGCGCGAGATCCTCGGCGGTGAGCACGAATTCGGCCAGCGCGAGGAGCCGGGCCAGCCTGGCCCACCCGGTGGACCAGACGGCGCCGAGCACGGGGCCGCGGTCGTCGACGGCCGGGCCACTGTCGAAGCGCGCCGCGAGGGCGGCCGGATGCGCGAGGCCCGGATCGAGCGCGAGGGTGATCAGATCGCGCCCGTCGCGGGCACCGGCCGCCTCGGACAGGGCCGCGAGGGCGTGGGCCAGGTCCCACAGGGGCTTGTCGCGGTTCGGGCGCACGGCGCCCGTGACCACGCGGGCGAGCCAGGCACGGTCGGCGCGGGAGAGATCGCGGCCGTCGCCGACATTGGCGAGATCGGCCGCGCAGCGCTCATCGTATCCGCCCGTCATGCGCCTCCCAGTCGCGGGCCGCGACGCAACCCATTGTGATCGTTCGATTCGCCTTATGGTTACCTCGCGACCGGCCATCCGTCGACCTCCGGCGGCCATCCGGGCGCCACCCGGCTGACCTGGGCGACCCAGACGCCGTTCCGTTCGATCGCGCTCCGCCTCAGCGGACCACGATGCGCGCGGTGGCCTCGGTGACCCCGGGGGTCGCCCGGATCCGGTCGAGGAGATCAAGGACGTCCGGGGGCTGCAGGAGGTGCGCCTCGCGGTCCGCGCCCGGCGCCGCCGCCAGCCACCGCGCGGCGAGATCCGGCGGCAGGCCGCCCGGCACGCCGAAGCAGGCGAACAGATTCTCGAAGGGCTCTCCCGCCACGATCTCGTCGAGGCCGTAGCCCCGCGGATAGCGTCGCGAGTCGCCCGCTCCGAGGGCGCGTTGCGAGGCGGCGTTGTCGCGCACCGGCAGGGCGACGAATGCGGTCTCATCGGCCGCGACCACCCAGCAGTACAGGTTCTGCGCGACGCGGGACTCGATGCGTAGCTCCACGCGCTGGCCGGCCGCGAACGGCGTGGCGGCGGCCGCCACCGAGAGGCGGCCGGCATCCGTGCGCGCCGTGGCGGCGAGGTGGTCGAGGAAGGGGCGGGGGACGGGATCGCAGCCCAGCCCCTCGGTGGCGATGCGGCGGCGCCCCGTCGGCGCCAGCACAGCGCCGTCGCGCTGAAATTCGAGCTCCATCCAGGATTGCCGGTCGCGGTCGGTGCGGAAGCGACCGCGGGCGGTGACGGCTCCGGCACAGGCGGTGCCGGCCGGCCGGCGGCGCACGTCGAGGCGCGCGCCGCGGAGCACACGGTTGGCCGAACGGGCCTCGGCGTCGAGGGCGATGACGAGGCGGTCGGTGAGGGCGCCGGCGCAGGTCGAGTGGCCGCCTTGCGCCACGAACGGGCAGACCTCGACGCTCGCGGCGTTCGGAGCCGCCTGCGCGAAAGACTTCACCGCGCTGTCCATGACGGCGTCGACGTCGGCGACGCCGGCTCCGACATGGATCGGCACAACCAGAGGTTCGCTCGTCGCCTTGCAGGCGGCGCTCTGCGTCACGGCCTGGAGCCGGACGGAGGCGGTCTCGCCGGCCCGACGGGGCTCGACCAGGAACACGGCGGCGTCCCCGGCGTAGGCGGACCGGATCTGCGCCTCGGCCTCGGCGCCCGAGAGGCCCGTCGTGCCCTCGCGCAGGGCCTTGATCCGCACCACGTCGGCTGCCGCCGCGAGCCTGACCCGGCCGGTTGCCTGAAGCCGGGTCTCGACGGCGAGGCGGACCTCCTCGGACTGCTCGCGCGACAGGGCCGTCTGGCCGGGCTCGACGCCGACCACCGCGAGCGTCAGGTCCGGCCGGCCGGCACAGGCCGTCACGGCGTCGAGGAACGGTGTCAGCGCCTGCGCGGCGGGATCGGCGCGCGGCGCCGTCGGGGCGAGCAGCAGCGCGGCGAGGAGAAGGCGCCTCATTCGGTCTCGTTGGCCCGGGCGTACTGGTCGAGGGCCCGGACGAAGACGGGGTTGAAGCGGCCATCGAGGGCGCCGGAATAGTAATCCGCGTCCTTGATCGCGCGCTGCACCGAGCGGATCGTCTCGGGCTTCAGCTTCTGGGCGGCGGTGTCGGTGGCCGAGACCGAGGCGGCGCCGAGTTCCCCGCGCTTGAGGGCACGCATGACCATGTCGCTGGAGCGCACGCCCGGGAAGTACCGCGCGAAGCCGTTGTCGATCAGCGTCGCCATCGTGGCCATGGCCACCGGGTCGCCGCGATCCGCCGCCTGCCGGAAGACGTCGAAGCCCTGGCGGAGGTCCTTCGGGAAACCGTACGCGCCCGTCGCGTAGTGCGGCACGAGCTTGCTGATCGACGCGACGTCGCCTCCGGCCACGGCGCGGCGGTACAGGGCGACCGCCTGCGCCTCGTCCTTCGGGATGCCGTTGCCGTATTCGAGCATCCGGGCTGCGTTGGCGAGCGCCACCACGTTCCCGCCTTCGCCCGCCTGCCGGTAGAGGCGGAACGCCTCGGCCTGCTGGCGCTTCACGCCCTGGCCGTTCTCGTACAGGGCGGCGAGGTTGTTCAGCGCCGAGATGCTGCCGGCCTTGCCGGCGCGCTCGTAGGCCGCGAAGGCCTCCTTGTAGCGGTCGGCCCGGTCGTAGGCGCGGCCGAGCTGGTAGGAGAGGCGGCGGAGGTCCGGATAGGCGGCCGCGGCCCCGCGGCAGGCGTCGATCGCGGCCGCCGGCTCGATCCGGCCGAGCTTCACGCCCGCGACCCCGATCGGACGGTCGGGATCGTCCGCGCCCGCGGCGAGTTCGTCGCAGCGCTTGACGCGCGGATCGGCGCCCGGATTCTTGCCGCCGAGATAGCCTTCCGCGAGGCTGCGATAGGCGCAGACCTCACCGCAGGTATCGAGGTAGGCCTGATACTGCCGCTGGGTGCCGAACTTGGCCCAGTTCTCCTGGTCGATCGCCGCCGCGTCCCGGCGACGTCCGGACAGGAGCCTGTCCATGGCCTGCGGCCGGTACAGGCAGGTCTCGCCGCAGGTGCCGATATAGGCCTCGAAGGCCTCCCGGGTGCCGAGCGCTTCGGCCCGCCGCCAAGCCCCCTCGTCCCGGATGGCCGCGACGCCCTTCGAGACGGCCGCTACCGGCAGCGAGGCCTTGAGGACGATCGGGGCCTCGTCGATCTCGGGCACCTGCTCGCGGCCCGTCGCGCGGCGGGCGGCGTCCTCCACCTCGCGGCGGAGGTAGCGCTTCAGCTCCGTCCACTGCACGAGCCCGTCGCCGTCGCCGTACTGGTCCCGGGCGTCGGCGAGGCCCGACACGCCCATCAGGAACCGGCTGGTCAGCAGGCCGAGCTTGTTCGCCTCGTCCCAGTTGGCCGGTGTCGCGCCCGATGTCGCGACCAGCCGGACGATGCCGCCCTCCGTCTTCGGCCGGGCGGGGGCGAAGCCGGGTGCGGACACCGCCAGCAGGCTCTCGCCCTTGCGGCCGGTCTCGCCGGTGAAGCAGGCATCGACCATCACGACGAGCTGGTGGTCGGCGCCGATCTTGCGCTTCACGAGCTCGAGGTTGCGGTACAGGGTCTCCAGCGCGTACCCGCTCTCGCCCTGGTTCGGGTTGCCGTCCTCGGGCAGAAGGAACGGCTGCCTTGTGGCGAGATCCGGGACCCCGTGGCCGGAATAGTAGACGAAGACGTTCGAGCGGCCCTCGCGCACGCTGCGCCAGAGGCGGCCGGATTGCGGATTCCGCTCGGTGCCGAAGACTTGGTTGAACTCGTTGAGCGTCGCGTCCTTCAGCAGGAAGACGTTGCCGTCGCGGTAGCCGAGGCGCTCGATCAGGTAGGCGCGGATCGCCTCGGCGTCGTTGTGAGCGTAGTCGACCGGCACCGTCTGCTTGTAACTGCGGTTGCCGATCACCACCGCGACCGCGTCGGCATTGTCGGCGAAGGAGGCCGGATCGGGGTTCGCTCGTGCCGGCACGACAGGGGCGAGGCAGGTCATCCCGAGCAGGATGAGCGCGGTGCGGGCGGCCCGCCGCAGCGCGGATCCCGGGTTGGCTCTCGACAAGCGCGTCCTCCTGTCCGGGTCGCGGCCCGGTCTCGTCGTCCTCGAAGCGGGGCGCGCCCGGTCGACACGCGCGACAGGGTTATCCGCTGGGAGACCGGGAAACAATCTCACGTGGCGAGAGCGTCCGGCGCCGTCAGTCCTCATCGCGCCGCGCGGATGACAGCCGGGCACAGGTGATGCTGCGAGCGGGGATGAAGCTCAGCCCCAGCCGAGATACGCGACGATCAGGCTGAGGGCGACCAAGTGGAGCGGCGAGAGCGCGGTCAGCATGCTGTCGCTCCTCACGGCAGGTAGAGACCGCGGCCGCAGCGGCGCGCGCGCCGCGCCTCGAAGTAGCCGGTGTAGCGATTGTAGACCTCGACCGTGCGGTAGACGCAGTAGCGGCCGGAATTGCGGCCGTTGTAGTAGACGCCGCCATTGTCGAGATCGACGCCGAGGAATTCCTGGTTTCCGCGCTGCGGCGGCTCCTCCTGGGCGAGGGCGGGGGCCGCGGCGCAGAGAAGGCTGGCGGCGAGCACGCGGATCGTCGTCTTGGTCACGTCGGTTCTCCCTGGTCGGGCGGCGCATCGTCCGCCTCGACGGGGGCATGGGCCGACGAGACGCGGTTTCGTGCGGCTCGCGCGGTCGACCGCGGAGATTTTCTCGCGACCGGCGCGCCGGAACCGGGATCGGTCACTCGGCGCGGGTCCGGAGCCGGTGACATCCGCCCGTGCCGGAACGGCCAGCGCGGAGGAATCCGGAGCTCCATCCGCGTCGGGATACGCGCCGGCTGACTGAACCGGTAGCACTCTGTCTGACGTCCGGTTGACCCGGGATCCATTCGCGATCGATAGATCGTGGATCGATGTTCGAGTCTCTGCTCGAAGACCGGCGGTTCCTGTCGGCATCGTCGCTCTCGTCAGGCGCCATGATCATCGAAACCATGATCGCGGCGGCGCTGCCGGGCACCGCCGCGGCCGGGGTGCGGGCCGATGGCGGGCATCCGGCGGCGGCTGACCGGCCTCGATTTTCTGCGCCTGCGCGACGCTGCGCGCGCTGTCGACCGTGTCTCTGTGCCGACGCGGTTCGCGCGCGGTGTCGCCGCGGAAGCCAGATCTCCCCGGAGCCGATATGCGCCACGCGTTCCAGGATCCTCCGCGGTCGACCCGCCCATCCGTCCGCTTGCGGAGACTGTGCCGTCTAACGGCTTCCGCTCTCCTCCGCGTCGGGATCGCGGCAATGGGGATGCTCGTCCCGGCCCTGTCGGCGCGAGCGCTCGATGGGCCGAGCTACGCGGACGACCGACGCGGCATCTTCCTGGCCTTCCTCAATGCCCCGCAGCCGGGTGATGCCCTCACGAGATCGCCGCGCCTCGGACTGTCGTTCGGTGACGCGGCGCGTCCGGTGCTCGTGGATACCGGCTCCACCGGGATCGTGGTTTCGGCGAGCCGGATCCCGGGCAACGCGAGCCTGCCCGGCGAGCCCGGTCGCCTGACCTACTCGAGTTCCGGCCGGATCATGGTCGGACGCTGGGTGCGCGTGCCGGTGACCGTCGTCGGCCGCGACGGCGCGAGCGTAATCACGCAACCGATCCGTGTTCTCGCCGTGGACCGGATCGACTGCACCGCGCGCGCCCGCCGCTGCACGCCCCAGGAGGCGCCGGCCCACGTGGCCATGATGGGGATCGGGTTCGGCCGCGAGGACGATAGCCAGACCCAGAGCACGCCCGACACCAATCCGCTGCTCAACGCCGACCCGCCCGGATCCGGTGCCGTGCACCGCGGCTACGTGCTGACCCGGCAGGGCGTGCATGTCGGCCTGACGCGCGCCAACACCCGCGGCCGGTACCGCTTCGTGAAGCTCGATCCGCATCCGCGCGTGCCGGGAGACTGGCTCGGCGTTCCCGCCTGCATCACCGTCGACGGCCGTGAGCCCGCCGCCTGCGGCCGGGCGCTCCTCGACACCGGCGTCACCGGCATGTTCCTCACGCTGCCGCCCGCGCAGGTCGCCGACAGCCTCCGGGCCGGCGCGGGCGATCACGCCGCCCTCCGCCCCGGAACACGCCTGAGCTTCCGGTTCGGCGACGCGGCCGGCTACGCGATCACGGTCGGCGACCGCGCCGCGCCGCTCGCGCCCGAGCGCATCATCCTCAACACGACGCGCCCGCAGCCCTTCGTCAATACCGGCCTGCGCGTCCTGAACGGCTACGACGTCCTCTACGACGCCGACCGCGGCTATCTCGGCTTCCGGGACCTCGCGGCGCCGGACGAGCCATGATCGGCCGCTCGCTTGCCCACTCGTCCGCTCATGCTGCGCCACGCCCCCATCGCTGCCCCGGCGCCTCGTCCCGACCGCGGGGCTCGCGGCGGTGATCGATCGCGGCGCGTCCGCGAACCAGATGGACGCCACCAAGAGCCGCCGACCTCCTGAGCCGCGACCCGCCGCATCGAGGGGCGGTGCGGCCCGCGGAACTGCGGCGTCGCGCGCCCGGTCTCACCGCGCTTCGATGGGGCCGGGCGGGCGCGGCGCGGGCGGCTCGGCCGGCGGGTCGCCGTCGGGCGGTGCGGGCTCCGGCAGCGGATCGTCGATGGGGGGCAGCGGGTCGTCGCCGGGACGCGGCGTGTCCGATGACATGGCGTGGTGTCCTGTCCGATCCTGCGGGCGTTCGCCGACGTAACGCGCGTCGGCCCGGTCGGATGCAGTCGCGTCAGCCGAAGGTCAGCGCCGACCGTTCCCGCAACGCCTTGCGCAGGGCCCGGCTGAGGTCGGCCACCGAGTAGGGTTTGTGCAGGAGCTCGAAGCCGTGCGTGCCTTCCGAAGCCAGCACGTGACTGTAGCCGGAGGTCAGTACCACGGGCAGATAGGGGCGGCGGCGCCTGATCTCGCGCGCCAGATCGACGCCGTTCATGCCGGGCATCACCACGTCGGAGAAGACGACCTCGATCGCGTGGCTGTTCGCCTCGATCGTGGCGAGCGCCGCGCGCGCGTCCTTCACCCAGACAGCGTCGTAGCCGAGCTCCACGAGGGCTTGCCGGGCGAAGGCGCCGACCTCCTCGTTGTCCTCGACCACGAGGACCGGCGTGCCGTGGCCCTCGGCCAGCGGCTCCGGCTCGTCCGGTGCGCCGCTCGGAACCTCCGCCTCCGGCGCCCGCGGCAGGAAGAGGGTGAAGGTGGTCCCGACGCCGACGGCGCTGTCGACCGCGACGTCGCCGCCCGACTGCTTGGCGAAGCCGAACACTTGGCTGAGACCGAGCCCGGTCCCGTGTCCGACACCCTTCGTCGTGAAGAAGGGCTCGAAGATGCGTTCGAGCAGGTCCGCCTCGATGCCCGACCCGGTGTCGGAGACTGAGACGGCCACGAAATCCCCCGGCACGGCCGGGTGCGCCCGCAGCGCCGGGATGCGGTCCGCGCGCCGCACCTTGATCAGCATGCGCCCCTCGCCCTGCATGGCGTCGCGGGCGTTCACCACGAGGTTCACCAGGGCCGTGTCGAACTGACTCGGATCGGCATCGACGTGGCAGCGCAGCGTCCGTCCGCCCGCATCCGTGCCGGTATCCGTATCGGTCGCGACGTGGATGCGCGCGCCGGTCAGCGTGCCGACCATGTCGGCGATGGCGGCCACCGACTGGACCACGTCGAAGATCGCCGGCCGGAGCGCCTGCCGGCGCGCGAATGCCAGCAACTGGCTGGTCAGCTTGGCGGCCCGGTCGACGGTGTCGGAGATGGCGTCGACGTAGCGGCCCCGTCGGTCCTCGCTCAGGCCCGGTCGCTTCAGCAGGTCGGTCGACGATTTGATGACGGTCAGCAGGTTGTTGAAGTCATGGGCCACGCCGCCGGTCAGCTGACCGACCGCCTCCATCTTCTGCGACTGGCGCAGCTGCTCCTCGAGGGTCCGGCGCTCCGTGACGTCGCGCCCGGTCGCGTGGAACCGGTCCCCGCGCGCGATGGCGTTCCAGGAGATCCAGCGGTACGCGCCGTCGGCGCTCCTGAACCGGATATCGAGGTCGGACAGCGTGTGGCCTGTCCGCAGCGTCTCGAACGCGCCGGCCGCCGTCTCGCCGTCATCCGGATGGATCAAGGTGTCGATCCGGATGCCGACCAGGCTGCCGGCCGGCCAGCCGAGCAGCTCCGTCCACGCCGGGTTGACCGCCTGGCAGGTCCCGTCGAGGGCGCAGACGACGAGGAGATCGCGGCTCGTCCGCCACACGAGGTCGTGCTCGATCCGCCGGTCGCGATTGCCGGCCTCCCGCCGCGCCTCGTCGGCCTGCCTGGCCGCCGGATCCTCGACGAGGATCGCGACGCGGTTCTGCGGCCCGGTGCCGATCCGGATCGCGTGGATCTCGCGGACGGGTCCGGTCCGCGACAGCGCGCCCCTGAACCGGGCGGGGCGCCCGGATCGCGCCACGCCGTCGATGATAGCGAGCCAGTGCCCGGCGCGGTCCGGCGCGGCCTCGCTCAGCCATCGCCCCTGTGCGGCGGTGAGGCCCGACTGGTTCTCGAAGGCGGCGTTGACCTCGACGACGCGGTAATCGCCGATCCGGTCTTCGGCGTCGGAGCGCGGCTCGACGATGCAGAAACCGACTGCGTCGTCCGCCGGCGGAGTGCGGGAGGAGGCGGCCTCGTCGATGGTCGGCGCCTCGCGCTGCCGGAAGCGCGTGAGGTCGAGCTGGCTGCCGAAGAAGAACAGCAACTCGCCGTGGGGACCGAAGACGGGGCTGATGTAGAGCTCGTTGACGAAGGTGCTGCCGTCGCGCCGGTAGTTCAGCAGCTCCACCACGACGTCGCGCCGCGCGGCGATGGCGGCGCGGATGCGGGCGATGTCGGCCGGGTCGGTCGCCGGCCCCTGGAGGAAGCGGCAGTTGCGCCCGATCAGCTCCTCCGCCGCGTAGCCGGAGAGTTGCAGGAAGGCGCGGTTGGCGAAGACGATCGGGTTGTCGGGCAGGTTCGGATCGGTGACGATCATCGCCATCCGGGTCTTGTCGGCGGCGGTGAACAGCAGGTCGGAGCGGGCGGTGCCGACACCGGCCAGCGTCGTGGTCGGGGCGGCGAGCGGAGGCTGCGACGCGCGCAGGCGCGCGTTCTCTTCCACCAGCGCGCGCTCGCGCCGACGAAGCCGCTCGACCTCCCCCCGAAGATCTTCGATGCTCATGGCCCGCTCTTATCCGGAGCCGCCGCCGCGTCCAACGGTGACCGGCACACGGATGCGGGACGGACCTGTGACTTCTGGTCCCGGCCGGGGCGCCACTCGTCGCCCGGCCAATCGGAAGCCTCGATGACCCGCAGGGCCGCGGCGGGTATTTAGAGCAGGGTCAGGAAGGGTCGGATCGTGGGCCCCGCGAACGCGGACGGCCGGAGCGTCGCCCCGGCCGCCGCGTCGATCTCGGGGCCGAGACTCAGCGCAGGAGCTGGAGGACGCCCTGCTGGGCGGAGTTGGCCAGCGACAGGGCCGAGATGCCCATCGACTGGCGGGTCG